>NZ_CP148048.1:1239229-1549037 GCF_037482165.1 Parvimonas micra | reverse complement strand
AAACTACTCCCCATTTTCTAAGTTATTAACATATTTATCCACAGCAGATAAAATTTTTAAAACATTGAAATTTTAATATTAATAAAGACTTTTTAAAAAGATAATTAAATATTTTAAAAAGTTATCCACATTTTTATAAAAGTTATTTTGTTTATAAAATAAATTGTATTTTTTCAAATTTTGTTAAATTATAAAATATTTATTAGTAAAAAATAAACAATTTATCCACATATTTATTCTACTTATCCACATATTACATTTTTGTAAAAAAATAATTTGTAGATAATTTTATTGAAAATTTTTAATAATTTTTTAATATTAAAAAAATTTTACACATCTTTTCACAATTAAATTATACCAAAAATCCAAAAAAAACTCAAATTTATTGCATTTAATATGCAAATTATTGTAAATATATAAACAAAAATATTACGTTAAAATTTATTGCACAAAAAATCCACTTGCAAAAAGCAAATGGATTGATTTTATATTAAAATTTCTCTATTACAAATATCATCCACAATATCATCGTGAGAAATTATAAAAATAATTTTATCTTTTGATATTTCTTTTATTCTGTTGTAAATTTCAACAGAACTTTCTTTATCAATGCTTGAAGTGATTTCATCTAATAGAAGTATATCCACATCGGAATTAATTGCTCTTGCTAAAGCAATTTTTTGTTTTTCTCCTCCTGATAAATCAGCACCCAAGTTAAAAATATCAGAGTCCAAGTCTTTAGACGAGAAGATAGTTTTTAAGAGCGGATCTTGTTTTAGGCTGTCAATTTTATCTTTATAATTTTCTATACCGAAAAATAAATTGTCCTCTAAAGAGCCTTGAAAAACATAAGCATCTTGACCCATATATTCAATTCTATTTCTTAAAGCTAATAAATTATATGAATTTATATTATTTCCATTTATAAAAATTCCGTCATTTTCTCTAAAGCCAATAATTGATTTTAAGAATGTACTCTTTCCTCTACCGGAGTCTCCCTTTATTCTGATTATATCTCCTTTTGAAAATTCTCCGACAATATTAACATCAATACTATGTGTAGGAAGTTTTAATTCTGAAATATTAAAGGAAATATTTTTTATTTCTTCAAGATTACTTCCATTATAAACTTCACTCATCTTTTCTAAATTGTCCTTAAATTCTTTAGCTATTGTGAAATTTCTTTTATTTAGTTTTGAGCCAACAAGAGAACTTAATGTATTAAAAAATGTTGGAATTAAAATCATAAGTATCATCAATGAAAAATAATCATGTCCAACAAAGGCAAAATTATAAACACCATAAGTTAATATAACAGTTTGAAAAATTGAATTAATACTGTGAATTAAGGTAGAAGTACTTACAGAATACATATTTACATCAGACATTGAATTGTAAATAGTATCTACAGTATCACTTAAATAATTTTTAATAATATCTGGATTAGATTGTTGTTTTATATATTCAGTATTTGATATGACGGATAAAACTTTTTGCCAGCCTGTAGTAACCTGTAATTCCATATTTCTAGATTTTCCCAATAGTACTTTGTTTATCTTGGCAAAGCCTAAAATATTTATAGGAATGACTACTAAACAAGCGAGAAATATGTATTTATTAATATATAAAATCCAAACAGAAACAACTACCATAACGAGTGAATTTGTTATTAATTTGATATTATCCCCTGTGATAAACAGATAAATATTGTTAACACTCATTATTGTCTTATCCAAAATTTTCATTATTCCTTCGGAAATTATGTAATCATATTTTAAAGTTAAAATATCTTTTAGATAGTCGAAAAAATTCTCTCTATTTAACTTTCTTGAATAATGTTCTTTTATTACAATAAATAAAATATTTATTAGCATAAAAACAGCCATAATTATTGATAAAAGTAAAATTCTATAGATAGTAATTCCCTCTACACTTTTACTCCAAATTTGAACCATAATCGGTGCAATCAGACTAAATACAACTGAAACTAATGACAAAATTATCATTATAACTAAAAAACATAAATAACTCAAAATAAAATCCTCCCTATTTAAAAAATTTTTTGATATTATTGCATTATATGTAAACTATAAAATACAGTCAAAAATATAAAAAGCAAAAAGAGTATTCTTATTAATTTTCTAAATGTATAATTATTTTTCATTTTTTTATCCTCTAAAAACTTCGTAAATATAATCTTTTATTTTCAATAAATTCTAATATCACTTTAAACTAATGATATCATCTTTTATATTAAAAGTAAATAGTTAAATATAAAAACAAAATTATTTTGATTTGGCTAGTTTTGTTGTAAAAAATTTTATAAAATTTTTATATTTTTACTTGACAATTATACTTAAAATAGCTTATAATCTATGGTAGTGTTTTATTAAATAACCTAAAGGTGATTATAATAAGGAGGTGTCATCTATATTATGAAAAGAACTTATCAACCGAATAGAAGAAAAAGAAGTAAAATTCATGGTTTTAGAAAGAGAATGAGTACAAAAGCAGGTAGAGCTGTATTAAAGAGAAGAAGACTTAAAAATAGAAAAGTTTTATCAGCATAGGCCAACATTAGTGTGGCCTTTTCTAAAATTCAGCTTTTTGCTTTGTGTTTGAAGCATGGAAAGATGATATATGAATAAGGAAATTAGATTAAGAAAAAATAGAGAGTTTCAAACTGTTTACAAGCGTGGAAAAAATTTTTGGAATAAAGATTTTACCATTTTTATCCGACCGACAAATAGAAAAAAAGTTAAGTTCGGTGTTTCCGTTACTAAAAAGTTTGGAAAAGCAAATAAACGTAATTTGATTAAGAGAAGAATAAAAGAGATAATAAGACTTAATGTTTGTGATTTAGGATTAGGTTATGAAATGGTAATTTTACCGAAAAAAAACACTTTAGAAATTGATTACATTGAACTTGAGAGGTCTTTGTTAAGACTTATAAATTATGCTTTAAAGAAGGTTTTAAATTGAGAAAATTGATGATTTTATTAATTAAATTCTATAGAAAATATATTTCTGGCCTTTGGGGACATGGAAAATGTAAATTTACACCGACTTGTTCGGAATATGCGATTTTAGCGTATCAGAAATACAATTTTTTTAAGGCAAGTTTTTTAGTTATTTGGAGAATTTTAAGATGTAATCCTTTTGGAAAAGGTGGGTATGATCCACTAAAATAGGAGGAATAAATGGCATTTTTAAGAAATTTAATGGGATCTGTATTAAAATTTATTTATGAAGGAGTTGCTTCAATTTTACCTAATGAGCCTTCAAGTATTTCATATTTAGCGATTAGTATTATTATAATTTCTATAATTTTTAAGATTGTACTTTTCCCAATATTTTTAAGTAGTATAAAAAATCAAAAGATTCAAGCAAAGTTTGCTAAAGAGCAACAAAAGATAAGAGAAAAATATAAACATGATCCACAAGCTATGAATCTTAAACTTATGGAATTTAATAAAGAACATGGAATTAAACAACTTGGTGGTTGTTTACCTTTAATTTTTAACTTTATTTTAGTTATAGCAATGTTTGCAGTAATGAGAGAACCATTGTTATATATTTTTGGGGATGCAAATGCAGATGTTATGAAAAATTTCCTTTGGATTAAGGATTTGTCAGCACCAGACCCACTTTTATATGGTCTTCCTTTGATAAATGCAATTACTCAATATGTTTACCTTGATTTGAGTAATAGAGATCAACAGGATAATCCTGGTGCAAAATCTATGGAAACTATGAAATATATATTCCCATTAGTAATATTTATTTCTGCTAAGAGTTTCTCTGCTGGGCTTGCACTTTATTGGGCTATGACAAATATTGTAGAAATTTTATTGAGATTAGCTTTGACTGCTTACGAAAATAAAAAGATGAGTAATTAGTTGAAAGGAGCAAAAGAATGACTGTTGTAAAATCAGCAAAAACTGTTGATGAAGCTGTTAAACTTGCTTTAGCAGAATTATCAGCAGATATTTCAGATGTTGATGTTAAAGTAATTGAAAAACCAAAGAGTGGTTTTTTGGGCTTTGGTTCAAGAGATGCTTTAGTTGAAGTTTCTTTAAAACAAGAAAAAGAAGAAAATTATAATGAGTTTATAGAAGAAGTTGTTGATGAAGTTGTTGAAGAAACTTGTTGTAAAAAAGAAGTTCCCGCTAAAAGCGAAGATATAGAAAAAATTGAAAGATTTTTAAAAGACTTAATTTTGAAAATGGGAGTTGACGGTGAAATAACTTTTGATGAAGATGAAGAAGCTGTCAATTTGTATATAAATAAATCTGATGATTTTAAAGTTTTGATTGGAAAATCTGGAGAAACTTTAGAAAGTATTCAATATATTGTAAGTATTTTTGCTAGAAGAAATACTTCCTTAGAAAAGAGAGTTTTCTTAGATATAAATGGATATAAGAAGAGAAAAGAAGAATCAATCAGAGAAATGGCAATGACTTTTGCTAAAAAATCTATTAGATATAAAAAAGTTATGAGACTTAGACCTATGAATGCTTATGAGAGAAGAATTGTTCACTCAACTTTACACAATATGAAAGGTGTATTTACTGTGAGCGAAGGTGAAGAGCCACATAGAAAGGTTGTTATTAAACCTAAATTTTAATATGCAATTAAAAGAACGTTTAGGCGTTCTTTTGTTCTATTGTGGAACAACAAGGTTCCCGGGCACCCACCCGATGCAAAGCATCGAGGAAGGGTGGGGTTCTTATAGAAGGAGAAATTATGGAAAATACTATTGTTGCTATTGCTACTGCTACAGGCGAATCAGGTATTGGAATTGTAAGACTTAGTGGTGAAAAGTCGATAGACATTGTAAAAAAATTTTTCAAACCTCAGGATAAAAAAGAAATAGATGAAAAATCCAATAGAATGATGAAATATGGTCATATTTACGATAAAGATGAACTCATTGATGAAGTTATGGTTTGTTTTATGTTTGCACCTCATACTTATACGAGAGAGCATGTAGTTGAAATCTTTACTCATGGGGGCATTGTATGTCTTAAAAGGGTTTTAAATTTATGTCTTGAAAATGGAGCAGATCTTGCAGAAAAGGGAGAATTTACGAAAAGGGCATTTTTAAATGGACGACTTGATTTATCCCAAGCTGAAGGAGTTATTGATTTAATAAAGGCAAAAACAGAATTTTCTCATAAGAGTGCGATTAATCAACTTGAAGGACATTTGAGTAAAAAGATTAAAGAATTTAGAGAAGAACTTTTAGATATTTTAAGTTTTGTTGAGTATTCTATCAATTTTACAGAAGATATGCAGGAGGAATTACCTTTTGATAATGTAATTTTAAAGACTGAGAAATTGATGGCTGAAATGGAAGAATTACTTGGAGAGTCTAATAAAGGAAAAATTTTAAAAGACGGAATAAATGTTTCAATTATTGGTAAGCCTAATGTTGGAAAGTCTTCCCTACTAAATAGAATTTTAAGACAGGAACGAGCAATTGTAACGGATATTGCAGGAACTACGAGAGATTTGATTAAGGAAGACATTGAGCTTTCAGGAATTAAGTTAAATATAAATGATACTGCAGGAATCAGAGATACTGCTGATGTCGTTGAAAAAATTGGAGTACAAAAATCTATCGAAGCAAGTGAAAATTCGGACTTAAACTTAGTACTATTCGATATTTCAAGAGAACTTGACGAAGAAGATGAAAAGATAATAAATCTTGCAAATACAACTAAATCTATTGGAATATTAAATAAAGTAGATTTGGATAAAAAATTGAATGAAGAAAAATTGAAAGAAAAGGTAAATTTTGAGTTAATAGAAATATCCGCTCTAAAAAATGAAGGAATTTCAAAACTTGAACAGGCAATTATAGATATGTTCTTCGACGGCAAAATAGAGATTAAAGACAAGGCTTTAATCACAAATGTAAGACATGAAAATAGTCTAAAGAGCTCATTAGAATATTTAAAATCTTTCTATGCAGATTTAAAAAATATGGTGCCTATCGACTGTTGCGAAGTGGATTTAAGAAGAGCTTACGAAGTGCTTGGAGAAATAATCGGAGAAAATATTTCTGAAAACATCTTGGATAATATCTTTTCAAATTTCTGTATAGGAAAATAAAGACGGTGAAAACCGTCTTTTTTTTAGGGATGGATTAGTTTGCTGTAGTTGATGTATCTACGATACATTACTATTGCTTGTAAACAAGCAATAGTGTGAGATTTCTCCACTCCGTTTCACTCCGGTCGAAATGACGTATAAAGAAATACCTTTGATTAGTAACTAGACGTTAAAAGTAAATAAACTTCAAATTATTTTTATAAATATTATAGAAACGAATTAAATTCTCATAACATAGTATTTAAAACATTGTGTATAAAACAAAATAATTCACGTCATAGCACTTTGAAAAGAAATTCCCCCAACAAATCCTCCATTATATAAAAAATCATAAAAAACTATTGACATAGTATATTATACATTATATAATATAATCAAAAAAAAGTATTAAGAGGTAAAAGTCATGGATATTTTAAAAGAATCAAGAAAACAGATGATAAAATTAATATTGACAACTATAACTGGAAACTTTGGTAGTTCTATTTTGTCATTCATTATTGGACTTTTAATTTTGAAAAAGACTGAATCTGCTTTAAATTTTGGTATTTCTCAAGTTATAGGACCTTTGGTTGCACTTGTTTTGCTTCCTTTTGTGGGATCTGTTATAGATAAATACAATAAGAAGATTGTAATTGTAATTGCTCAACTTTTTAGCATTGTAAGTTTGATTTTATATGCTTTAAGTTTAAATTCTAATGCTGAGACTAATTTAATTAATACATATATGTTGTTAATTTGTTTAAAGGTTGCGGATCAATTTTTAAATAATGCTTTTTCATCTTCAGTTAAGAGGGTTGTATGTGAAGAATATATTCAAAAGGTAAAATCTTTTCAACAGATTGCATCTTCAGGAGTTTATATAATTTCTCCAATTTTAGCGGTTTTTCTACTTACAAAATTAAAATTAATCCATTTTGTACTTTTGGAAGCTGTTATCGAGTTTATAACAATTTTAATTGTACTTTTTATAAATTTCAATCTTATTAAAACTGAAGAATCAGATAATAATGAAGAAAAGAAAGTTTTAAAGATGTTCGTTGAAGGAATCAGATATATAAGAGATAAAAGAGTTTTAGTTTTTATTATTTTCTTTGCAATGTTCATAAATTTCCTTTTTGCTTCAGTTTCGGTTGGACTTCCCTATGTTTTGATTAATGAAATTAAGATTTCAGATTATCTCTATGGTATTATAAATGCAGCTTTTCCTGTAGCAATAATAGTTTCATCAATAATCTTATCAATGATGGATGATATTGAAAGTCCTTTAGAGTTTTCTTTTAAATGGCTTAGAGGAACAGTTGGAGTTTTATTATTTTTAGGAATTGCATTATTATTTAAGCTTAGTATCTTTTCATATTTTATAATATTTATGATATTTGCTTTTGGAGTTAATTTTATTGCAAATTTTATAAATACTCCGGTAATGGTTTGGCTTACTAAGGCTGTTCCACATGAATACCAAGGTAGAGTTTTTAGTATCATAGAGACAGGATGTCAACTACTAATGCCTCTTGGAATACTATTTTATTCTATTTTATTTGATAACTTTAAAAGTGCAAATATATTTATTATTTCAGGAATAGCATTAATGGTTCTTGTAGTTTTACCATATATTTTAAAAGTAGATTTAAAGACAAAAGAATTTTAAGAAATCCCCCTTAAAATAATTTATAAAAAAATGAGAGTTATCAAAACTCTCATTTTTTAATATTCACATATTTCTTTTAATTTTCCAAATATTTTGTATTCAACTTGTTTAAGTTCTTCAATATTTTTTGCTCCAAGAAGTAACATAATCATCTTTGTTTGATAGATTAGAGATTTTAAATAATCTTCAGCAAATTTATATCCACCATGAATTAAATATCTTAATACTTCCCCAGCAATAGCAATCATATCGCTACCGAGTATAATCGCCTTAGCAATGTCTTCTCCGGTTTTAATTCCACCAGATCCTATTAGAGTAAAGTCTTTTGAGACTTTTCTACAGTCTATTATACATTTTGCAGTTGGAATTCCCCAACCGTAGATATTGGTAAAATCTAAGTCCGTTCTTCTCAAATTTTCAATTTCAATGAAATTTGTTCCACCATAACCACTAATATCAATGTATTTTACACCAACATTCAAAAGTTTTTCACAAGTTTTTTTAGATATTCCACAACCTGTTTCCTTTATGATTACTGGAACTTCTAAATTTTTCACAATATTTTCAATGTTTTTTAAAATTCCTTTGAAATTCCTATCTCCTTCAAATTGAACAATCTCTTGAGCGGGATTTAGATGGAGAGAAATAGCGTCAGAATTTAACATTTCAACAGCTTTTTTTGCATCTTCAAGACTTGATAATGCAGAAAGATTTGAAATTATTATATTTTTTTCATCTAAAATATCTTTTACTATTGTAAAAGTTTCTACAAGTTCATCATCTTGTAGGGCAACCTTTTGGCTGCCACTTTCAAATGCTATATTAAAATTTTTACAAAGTCTCGCTAAGTCTTCATTAACATCATAGGAAGTCTCTGCTCCACCTGTCATTGCATTTATGAGAAGTGGGAAAGACAATTTTTTTCCTAAAAAGTTTACTGATGTATCAATTTCGTCAAAATTTAAATCAGTCAACGCAAAATGTTCAATATATACATTGTCAAATAGAGTATTGGATTTGAAATTGCTCTTTAAAAAATTTTCCAAATGTTCTTTTTTTCTCTCGTTTTCCATATTCACCCTAATTATCTATTATTGTTCTTTTTGTTGTTTTTATTAGTATTAGTTTTATTGTTATTATTAGTTTTATTATTGTTAGTATTATTATTCTTATTGTTGTTGTTATTGTTATTGTTATTCTTTTTTTCGTCTGTATCTACTTGCGTATTGTTATTTTGACTTAGTAGATAATCACTGAACATCTCTTTAACAAGAGCATTCAATTTTGAACGATTAGGAACGAAATAACTTATATTGTTTATATAAGCAGATTCTCCTGGAACTATTTGAGTATTCATTTTATCTACACTTAAATTATTTGCTTTTAAAGCTAATTTTGTAATTGTAGAGAAAGGAATATTAGTATTCACAGTCTTTTTAACAACTTCTAAAATTTCAGGGATTTTTGCAATATTTTTAGCTTTAGTCAACTCTTTAACTAATGCTTTTATAAGTAATTGTTGAGCTTTAACACGACCAACATCACCTTCTATATATCCTGCTCTAAATCTTGCAAATTGTAGAGCTTGTTTTCCATTTAGAATTTGTTTACCTGGTTTTAAGTGGACATCATCTTCTGCAACGTCAACTTGAACAGGGACATCGACTTCAACACCACCAAGGGCATCTACAATATCTTTAACAGAGAAGAAATTTACTCTTACATAGTAGTCTATGTCTAAATTTAAGAAATCTCTTGTAGTTTTTACAGCCATTTTTAGACCACCATAGTGGTGAGCATGATTTATTTTATCTAATTTTCCATTAACCATAACTCTTGAATCACGAGGGATTGAAAGAATATCAATCTTTCCTGTTTCAAAATTAACTTTACATAAAATCATAGTGTCAGTTCTGTTTTGCTCAGTTGTAACACCACTGAAATCATCACTATCTAAACCTAAAACTAAGAATAAAAGTTCATTTTCAACACGTTGTTCAATATTATTTCCTTCGCCTAAATCGCTACCTACAAATTCTACTTTTGAAGTTAACTCCATAATATCCAAAACTTTATTTGCAACCCAAAAAATTCCTCCAAATAGAGCTAAGGATAGAATAAAAGTTATTATAAATTTCTTTTTCATATAAAACTCCCTTACTTTATCAATTTACTGATTAGTTTGAAACTACCGTGTTCTGATGTTTTAATCAAATCAAAAAGTATAGTTTCGACATTAGTAACACTTGCTCCCATTTCTCTAATTAAGTCCAAGCCATTCGTATAATTTTCAGGATTTCTTGAACCTACAGTTTCAAAGGGAACATAAATTTCAAAGTTACTCTTTAAATCTCTTATAGTTTGATATACACAAATATGTGTTTCTACACCTGCAACAATAATTGAAGTTTTTCCTTTTTCTTTAAGTTTTAAAACTTCTTCCTTAATAAGTGGATAGGCTGAAAAACTGTTCTTTTCAAAATGCTTTGCTTTTGAGTCTTTTAAAGACTCTTTAATTTCCAAAACAGTTTCGCCAAGTCCCTTTGGATATTGTTCCGTATAAATTATAGGAATATTAAGTTCTTTGCAGGACTTAATCAAAATATTCGTGTATTTTACAATGTTTTCATTGTTTTGTATAACTGGCATTAATTTTTCTTGAAAATCTAATACCAGTAAAATTGTATTTTCAATTTTCATAAAAATCTCCAAATCTAAAATTGAATAATCATTCTATCACAATTATTCTTGAAAATCAAACCATTACTTATAATTATATTGATAAATTATATTATAAGTAGTTAAATATATTAACCATAATTATTTAATGATAATTTTTTTGTAATTATGATGAAATATTAATAGTTTTACCATCTTGCGTAAAACTAGGTTTATTAAAATTAAGTTTACCATAAACTAAACTAAAAAGAAAACTTAATTTCATCATACTTTACCTTTAAAAATTTTTCAAAAATGGAAAGTATAATATACATCATAGCATAAAACTAGGTTTATTATATCATAATATGGATATTTTTTTCAACTTTATAAACTAATTTTACTAAAAATTTGCTTTTTTACTGATATTAATATATAATGTTCAGACAGGGATAAAAAAGGAGGAATTATGAACAAAATTGATTTAGATATACTAAAGAGTCTTTACATAAATAAATATAGTAACCAAATTGATTTATCCAAGATAAATGAATATTCTAAAGAAGAATTAGAAGAGATTAGAAAAGCCATTAATAACACACATATAAAAGCAATTTCAATTATTTGTGAGGCTTTAAATGTTGATATTGATGATATTCAAGAGATTGAAGTTTTAAAAAAGGGAATGACAAATAATTCCTTTATATTTACAGTAAATAACGAAAAATATATTATGAGAATACCTGGAGAGGGAACTTCTGAACTTATAGATAGAGTTCAAGAAGCGGAAGTTTATTCTTTAATTAAAGATAAAAATATTTGTGATGAATTAATTTATATTAATGCAGACAATGGATATAAGATTACAAAATTTATTGAAAATTCAAGAAATTGTGATGATAAAAATCATGATGACTTAAGAAAGTGTATGGATAAAATAAAAGAATTACATTCTTTAGGTTTAGAAGTAGGTCATGAGTTCGATGTTTTTGAAAAAATTAATTTCTACGAATCTTTGTGGGAAAATAAAAATTCTATTTATGAAGATTATGAAGAAGTGAAGAAAAAGATTTTTTCGCTACAAGAATTTATAGAAAAAAATAGAAAGCCAAAATGTTTAACTCATATAGATGCAAATTGTGATAATTTTTTATTTGCAACTGATGGAACTCTCCGTTTAATCGACTGGGAATATGCTGCCATGCAAGATCCGGATATTGATATTGCAATGTTCTGTATCTATTCTCTATATGACAAAAATCAAGTTGACAATTTGATAGACATTTATTTCAACGGCGAAGTAGATGAGATTACAAAAATAAAAATTTATGCCTATATTGCTTGTTGTGGACTACTTTGGAGCAACTGGTGCGAATACAAATTAGACTTCGGTATTCATTTTGGAGAATATTCTACAAAACAATATGAATATGCTAGAGATTATTATAAAATCGTTGAAAAATGGCTAAAGAAAAATAAAAATAGACAAGAAAAAATCACTGCGTAAAACAGTGATTTTTTTGTTTATATTATTGTTCCCGGGCACCCACCCGATGCAAGGCATCGTGGAAGGGAGGGGTTCTTATCTTATAATTTTATAATAAACTCTTGAAGTTATTGAGTAGATTATAAAGTAAATTACAGAGAAACAAAGTACAATTGTAGCAAAACTCATTGTGAAAATTTTTATGTTTTTAAATCCAAGTCCTCCAAGTATATTGTATAGGATTGGAAAGGCGAATATTGAGTGAATTGTTGCTACTATAAGTGGTAAGAAGAAAATCCACAATATTTGTACTCTAAGGCTCTTTTTGATTATTGAGTCAGGAAGTCCTACATTTTTCATTATGTGGTAATTTTGTTTATCTTCAAAGCCCTCAGAAATTTGTTTATAATATGTGATTAACACAGTTCCTGTTATGAAAATTAATGCAACAATCATTCCGAAAAATAATAGACCGCCATTTAGTTCATAAGCAAAAGCATCAACTTCAGCTTTTGAAGACAAAGAATGACTAAATACATCTTTTTGTTGAACAAATATGTTATAATCTGTTTGTAATCTTGAATAAAAAGCTTCTTTATCAGCAGAATCTAAATCAAAATTAAAGTCTAGGTTATATTTTAATTGTTTTTCATTATAATTAAAAGTATATTCTTCTAACATTTTTATAAAAGTTTCATTATCTTTTACAATAATTATCATCCCTTCAGCAGATATGCTCATAGGAAATAAGTTTTTTACTTTTACTAATTTATAATTTTTTCCAGCAAAATCCATACTATCATAATTATTAAGCTTTTTAGAGTTAGAGGAGTATATCACCTCATCATCATTAAGAGTATAATTAGTATTATTGTTTCTATTAAAATCTTCCAATGTTTCAACGATTAAAAATGCTGATAATGCTTGTCTTTTACCTAAAGGAGTAATCTTTCCATTTTCATTTATTACAGGATTCATTATAGTTTTTTTGACTGTTAGGTTTTTAATTTTTTCATCTTCTTTTAACTCTTTGTTTAAAATATTTAAGATTTCTTTTTTCCTTTCTTCTCCATTTGCTAGTATATCTTTATTATTTCCTGTTACTGATGAGGATAAATAAAAATCATTAGGATGAATAGAATCTGTAAGGTCTTTTATACTTGAATTTATAGTCAATGTTGTTGCTAAAGTAACTATAATTGAAGTTGAAAGAAGTGTAATACTTGCAAGTGAAACTGCATTTGATTTCATTCTGTATAACATTCCTGATATTGAAAGGAAATTTTTTGCTTTGTAATATAAATTTCTATTTCTTTTTAATAATTTTAAAACTAAAATACTAAAGGCGATGAATACCAGATAAGTACCGATTATTACAGCAATAACAGCAGGGAAAAACGCAAAAAAGCTACTGAGATTCCCTTTTGAAGTAACTGAAAGATAATATCCAGCACATAGAATTATAAAGCCTAAAGTTCCAAGGATAAACTTACTTTTCGGTTCTCCCTCCGCCTTTTTTTGTTTTGAAAGGAGTTCTATAGGAGTTGATTTTCCAATTCTAAATATCATTGTTAAATATATCAATATAAATATTATAGCTAAGAATATTAAAGTCAATATTGCAGAAGAAATTGAAAAATTATAGTCCATTATTTTTGCAGTCATATTTTTAGTTATTTTGTTAAGTAGAACAAATGCTAATTTTCCAAGAACAAATCCACCTGTTATTGAAAAGAAACTAACTGTCAAAAAGTTTAGTATATATTCTATTGAAATAATTTTAGCAATATGTTTTTTCTCTAAACCTAAAATACCATATAAGGCAAATTCCTTATTTCTCCTCTTTGCTAAAAAGCTGTTGGCATACAGGATAAATATAAATGTGAAAATTCCAACTATAAAAATTCCAAATTTTATAAGGATTGCTACATATTCATGATTTTTTTCTATATAATGATTTTGTCCAAGGGAAGCCATTACAAAAAATAGAGTTCCCATAATACTACTTGCTATTAAAAATGGAGTTAAAAGCAAAGCATTCGCCTTCATATTTCTAAAAGCAAATTTTGAAGCCATTTTACTTTTCATAGTTATTCACCCCGTTTAACATGATTTGAGCTTGATTTATTTTTTCAGCAAAAGTTAAGTTGTCGTCACTACCTTTATAAATTTCGTGATAAACTCTACCGTCTTTTATGAAAATTACTCTTTTTGCAAAAGCAGCGCATTTTACAGAATGAGTAACCATTAAAACTGTTTGTCCACTGTTATTTATATCGCAGAAAGTTTTCATAACTATATCAGCAGACTTTGAGTCCAATGCTCCTGTTGGCTCATCTGCAAGAAGCAAATCAGGTTTAGTTATAATTGCTCTTGCTATTGCAACTCTTTGTTTTTGTCCTCCTGAAACTTGATAAGGATATTTATCCAAAACTTCACTTATCTTTAAGAGAGGAGCTATCTCTCCCACTTTTTCATTCATTATAGCAGGTTTAACATCTGATAAAACAAGTGGAAGATAAATATTGTCTCTATTTGAAAAAGAGTCCAACAAATTAAAATCTTGGAAAACAAATCCCAACTTTTCACGTCTAAAACTTGCAACTTCTGAATTGCTTAAAGAATTTACATTCTTTCCTCCAATAAAAACTGATCCTTCAGTTGCCTTATCCAATGTTGCTATTATATTTAAAAGAGTTGTTTTTCCACTTCCAGATTCTCCCATAACAGCTATAAATTCTCCTTTTTCAACAGAAAAATTTACATCTCTAAGGGCTTCAGTCTTTACGCGTCCCATTCCTCCATAAATCTTTTTTAAATTTTTAACATCTAATATATTCATAATTACCTCCAAAAAATATTATTTTCGTTTACAATAATATTTTAGCAAAAATTTTTACGCCTAACATTTATCTAATATTACAAAAACAAAAATAACCTTACAATTTTGTAAGGTTATTGAAATGTTTGTTAAAAACAGTTCTAATAGCAAGATTAGTACTAGGCTATTTTTCAACTAATTTAAAACTCTCGTCAATTAAGCTCTTGACCAAATTCAAATCTGTATCTGAATCCAAAACGATTGAAATCCAGTATTTTTTATTCATATGGTAGGCAGGGAAAAAATGCTTTTTATCAATTAGATTTTCTATAAGATCAGGATTAAGTTTTACATTTAAAACATCAATCTTTCCGCTTTTATCCAATCCCAAAGTCTTATAAGGAATGGACATAAAAATTCCATACCATTTTTTACTATTTGGAGTCTTTATCGTCGCATGATTATTATCTTCCCAAGGTTCTTCTGGAATTGTTCCGTATTTTTCCTTTACATAGTCTAGTAATAATTTTCTATAATCCAAAGATGAAAAACAGCAATTTACAATATCCTCAATAAGTTCATTAACTTTTTTTCTAATTTTTGAAACAAATTTACCCTTGCTGTCAAGAACGTTAAATAAAACATATTCTTCATTAAAAGGTAATTCAATAACATTTACCTCAAAAGAGTCCTTGCCTATTTTAACAATCACATTAAAATTTTCTACATCAATATCTGATTGTAAAACATAATAATCTCCAGTCTTTGAAAAACCATATGCAATTGCAAGTTTAGAATTAAAAATATTTTTATCAAATATCTCATTATAAAACATAAAATTCTCCTTATTAGTAATCTACTTTCAAAATTTATTTAAATTTTGCATAGAAAACAAAAAATTCACGTCATAGTACTTTCATTGATAACCTCCCAACACGTCATTTCGACTGGAGCGTAAGCGTAATGAATTTAGCTCTAACTTTGTTTAAAAGTTATATAGAAAATAAAACAACTTACGTCATAATGCTTTGAATATAAAATAATCCAAATACGTCATCTCGACTGTAGCGTTAGCGGAACGGAGAGATCTCAACTATTGCTTGTTTACAAGCAATAGTATTTCTGAAAGAAATAAAAATTAAAATTTCTAAATGTATCTACGATACATTTACTTTTGCTAAAGCAAAAGTATGAGATCTTTCGACTTCGTTGCACTCCGCTCAAGATGACGTATAGGGGTTAATCGTTGTTTAAGAGCTAGACGTTAAAAGTAAAGAAGTCTCAAATATTATTTAAAAGTTGCATTGAAAACTAAATATTTCACGTCATAGCACTTTGTAAAGAAATCTTCCTGACACGTCATCTCGACCGAAATGAGTGAAACGAATGAAGCGGAGAGATCTCATTACAATTATTTGTTTACAAATAATTGTAAGTCTTGTAAAGGACTTATATACATAAAACATAAAAATCTCCTAATCTATATTAAAATAGCTATCACAAAAATCAATCCACAAATTTTTATAATCACCATGAGATACAAGTTTTAAGTCTTTTATTGTAAAGATATTTCTTTTCTTTGCTTGAGAAACAAAGTAGTTGGTATCGTCTTCAAATTCAGTTTCTATGGCATGAACAGTTTTAAAATTCTTTAAAAAAGCAATAAATAGCCTCGTATGCCCATCAACACAGATATATCCCTCATCGGATTTTACAACTTGAATTACAATATCCTTAGAATTTTTAATAAAACTTTTAAGGGCATTTAATTTATCTTCATCAATGTAAAATTGAGATGGTTGAATTTTATCCACTTCTAAAGTTAAAACTGATTTCTTTTCAAAAGAAATAATTTTTTTATTATTCTCATCAAAAAAATTATTTATATGCGGAGAATAATATCTAAAATATTCAATGAGTTTTTTATAATTTTCTCTATTTTTTCCTCTCACAAAAGCACTGTCATTAGAAATTATTTCAATTTCATAAGGCTCTTCGTCAATTAAAAAGGCACCCCTTTGATTTAAAACAATTTGTGAAAATAAGGGATTATTGTATTCTGTAACTCTTTTTATTTCCATTTGTTTTTCCTATATATGCAAATCTCTATTTTTTAATATATTTTTTTCACCAAGTAATAAATTTCTTAAAAATTTTTAAGAAACATAATATTATTCAAATACAAATAATATTAGGATATTTATGTATTGAATGTATCTTCGATACATTTACTTTTGCTAAAGCAAAAGTATGAGATCTCTCCACTTCATTCGTTTCACTCATTTCGGTCGAGATGACATATAAGGGAAATATCTTCGTTTGATAGCTTAACGTAAATGGTAAATAAACTTCAAAAATTTTTTAAAATTGCATAGAAAACAAAACAATTCACGTCATAGTGCTTTGAAGAAGAATGCCCCTAACACGTCATCTCGACTGTAGCGTAAGCGTAATGAATCTAGCCCTAACTTTTGTTGTTTATGAATAAACAACAAAAAGTAGGTCTGACGGGGTCGTTGTATTTTTGATACAATGACTCTGGAGATCTCATTACAATTATTTGTTTACAAATAATTGTAAGTCCTGTAAAGGACTCGTATAAAAAATCACCAATCTTCTGATAAATCTCTTAATTCAGGATTTACAGATTTAATCAAGGCAAATTTTTTATCTCTATTCCACTTCTTTAACTGTTTTTCTCGAGCGATTGCATCTAAAGCATATTCTGTAGTTTCATAAAAGAGTAATACATTCAAATTATATTTTTTAGAAAATCCATCAAGTAATTTGTTTTTATGTTCATATAATCTTCTTTCAAGATTTCTTGTAACACCAATATACAAAACATTTCTAAAATTATTAGAAATTATATATACATAAAACATAATTTTCTCCTAATCTATATTAAAATAGACTTTTACACTTGTTCCTTCGCCTAATTTTGACTCCAATTTAACTTTTTGTCCTAGTTTATCCAAAATTTGTTTCACTAAAAACAGCCCTATTCCTGTTGATTTCTGATTTTGTCTTCCGTTAAATCCTGAATATCCCTTATCAAAAATTTTTGGAAGATCCGAATCCTTAATTCCAATTCCATTGTCTTTTATTTCAAGATAGTTTTCTTTTTCGTTAAAAGATATTGAAACAATCCCATTCTTAGTATATTTTATTGCATTTGATAAAAGTTGTTCAATTACTACCATACACCATTTGCTGTCTGTAATTACTTTTACATTAAGTTTTTTGTATTCAAGTTTTATATTGTTTGAAATAAAGAGAATGGCATATTTTTTGATTAAAGGATTAATAATATCGTCTAAATTCACAAGTGATATATCCATATCCGTATTGTGATTAGCCATTTTAAGATAGCTTAAAGCCATATTGGTATAGTCTTCAATATAAATCAACTCTTTTTTTATATTTTTTACATTTTCATTTTCAATATCGCCATCGCAGATTAATTTACCTGCAGTTATTGGAGTTTTAATCTGATGAATCCAAATTAAAAAATACTCTTGTAATTCTTTTTCCTTTGCTAAAAAGTCATTTCTTAAATTTAAATTAACTTCTTCAAGTTCTTGTATCTGATTTTTTAGTTTTTCCTCTTTTTTATTTAAAAATGCCATAAATACAAGATATATCATATAGAAAAAAACCACTATTTCGAAAGCTAAAAAGTAACTTTCAAAGCTTAAATTCATAAGTAAAAAAACAACCCAGAATACTAATAGTATAAAAAAAGTTGTTACCGTTACAGGTAAAATTTTTGAAATATAATTTTTAAATTTATCCATTTTTACTCCGTTTTAGAATTTAGATAATATCCACTTCCCTTTTTGGTTTGGATAAAATCATTTAGTTTAATATCTGCAAATTTCTTTCTAAGTCTTGTTATATTGACTGCTAAAGTATTGTCATCAATATAATCATCTCCATGCCAACATTTTTCCATAATTGACTCTCTTGAAGCAACTCCACCTTTGGCTTTAAAAAGAGTTTCCAAAATCATTGTTTCCGTATTTGTAAGGGAAACCTCGTTGTCATTATATTTAATGATATTCTTATCCATATATAGAAACACATTTGCAAAACTTAAAAATTCAAAGTCCTTTGTAAAATCATAGCTTCTTCTCAAGATTGCTTTGATTTTTGCCAAAGTTACATTCAAATCTATTGGTTTAGTTATGTAGTCGTCAGCTCCGAATTGAATACCCATTACAATATCGATATTTTCACTCTTTGAAGAAATGAAAATAATTGGAACATTTGAATGTTTACGAATTTCCTCACACCAAAAATAGCCATTATTATATGGCAACATAATATCCATTAAAACTAAATGTGGTTGGTATTCGACAAATTCTTCGACTATTTGATTGAAATTTGAAATCCCCTTTACTTCATAATTCCAAAGCAAAAGTTCCTTTTTCAACATTTCAAATATATTTTCATCATCTTCGACAATTAAAATTTTCAAAAATATCACTCCTTTGAGGATTTTATAGTAAAATTAAATTTCTTTAAATAAGTATAGCATAATTATTATTTTAGTTAAAGTAAAATGTAGTCATCTAAAAGCAAATATGGTAGAATTATTATAATAAAATTAAATTAGAAATAGGAGTAAAAAATGAAAAATAAATTTGGAATATATTTAATGATAGGAATAATTTTTATATTGTTTTTGTGCTCAGGCTTTTATATAGCCTATACTGTCTTATCTTATAATGATTTATACATTGGTACATATATATTTTTTTCTTTATCAATTTTAGGTTATTTCATTTTAGCATATATTATTCTTACTAGAATTCTTTTTAAATTAAAATTTCACAACGAAATTATTTGTTATTTTGAAGGCGATAAGTTATACACTTCAAATCATTTATTTCCTATTGATACAGATAATATTGAAGGTGTAAAAATTATATCTACTTCTAAATATAGAAGCAATCGTGCTTATAAGGTAGCTATCAAATTAAAAAGTAGATTTTTTAGATATACTTTTGGAATCGGACATATCTCAGAGGATAAAGAGCAAAAAAAATATGACTATTTTTTAAAAGAATTAAAAAAACGTCATATTGATTATGAAATAAAATAAATATTATAACACAAATTTATAGATGCTTTTATGTGTTTCTTTTTCGTTTATTCTCATATCATTATCTTCGGGCAATTCAAAGATGCCTAAAAATTCACCATTTAAATATTCACATATCTTATTTGAAGCGTGGTTATCGGGATTTGTAGTGATATACAAATATTCCATATCATGCTTTTTTGCTAGTTCAAAAAGGAGCTTACAGGCTTTTGCTGAATAGTGATGACCTCTGTATTTTTCGTCAATTGTGTATCCTATATGTCCACCATAATACAGACCTTCACTATATCCAATTCTCAAATCACATTTCCCCATTTTATTTCCTTTTAAGTCGCATATATAGAAACTATATGCAGGAACCCAGTTGATAGCTAAATTTCCGGCATAAGTTTTTTCTAAAACTAATTTTATTTCATCATTTTGTAAAAAAGAAGTATCTAAAAATTCCATAAGCACCTCCAAATTTGTTTATTACATTTTACCAAATTTTAAAGAAAATCTCCACTTGTTAATATAAATATTTTATTTATATTGATTGCAATTTGGTTTTGATGTATCTACGATACATTAAATAATTAAAGCTTCAATACTAATTTCCCCACAAAAAAACAAAACCACGTCGGTTTTGTTTTTCAAAAATTTATTAAATACTTTGTGCAGCAGTAATTACTGCAAGTTTGTAAACATCTTCTTCGTTACAACCTCTTGAAAGGTCTGATATAGGTTTGTTAAGTCCTTGTAGGATTGGTCCTATTGCTTCAAAGCCTCCAAGTCTTTGTGCAATTTTGTATCCTATATTTCCTGATTGTAAATCAGGGAAAATAAATACATTTGCGTGTCCTGCAACTTTTGAGCCTTTTGCCTTTTGTTCCCCTACTGATGGGACTATTGCAGCATCGAATTGTAATTCTCCATCTAATGATAAATCTGGTGCTAATTCTTTCGCCATTTGTGTAGCGTCAGCAATTTTTTGTGAAAGTTCGTGTTTTGCAGAACCTTTTGTAGAGAAGCTAAGCATTGCAACTTTTGGATCTATGCCAAATAATTCTGCTGTTTTTGCAGTTTCAACGGCAATTTCAGCTAATTCTTTTGCTTCTAAAGTAATATTGATAGCAATGTCTGCAAATACATATCTTTCACCATTTTTTCCAAGCATAACCATTGCTCCACTTGTTCTTGAAACATTTGGTTTAGTCTTTACGATTTGAAGTGCAGGTCTTACTGTATCTCCTGTTGAGTGAACAGCACCACTAACCATTCCGTCAGCTTTTCCAACTTGTACCATCATTGTTCCATAGTAATTTACATCTTTTAAAAATGTTTCAGCTTCTTCTTTTGTATTTTTGCCTTTTCTACGTTCAACAAATTTTTCAACTAATTCGTCAAAATCTTCTGCTTTTAAAGGATCAATGATTTCAATATCATCAATACAAACATTTAATTCCTTAGCTGTTTTTTTGATTTCTTCAACATTTCCCAGAACTATCGGAGTTAGTAAACCGTCTTTTTTTAATCTAACACAAGCACCTAAAACTCTCTTATCTTCTCCTTCAGGAAATACAATTTTCTTGTTTGTTCCTTTAATCTTTGCTGTTAATTCTTCAAAAATATTCATAATTACCCCCTACATTATTAATTCCACTTTTTTATCATTTAATATAAATTCAACTTCATCATTTACAGTCAAATCTTCTCCGTCAAAGTTAATTTCGATATTATCTGAAATTATTTTTATTTTTTTAGCTTTGAAATAAGAAGTAATGTCCTCGTTTACATGAGTTGCATTTACGATTGTCTTTATTTTTTTAATTATATCAAATTTTGATTTGTATTTAATTGCGCAAACATCAAGAAGACCATCTTGCATATCAGCTGATGGCAGTAAATTTAATTTTCCCCCAAATTTACTTCCAATACCTATTGCAATCAAAAAATAGTCATCCTCATATTCAACATCGTCAACGATTATCTTATATCTCTTTCTTTTGTGTCCAAATAAGGCAAGAAGAATTGCTACTTTATATGCAAAACCACTTGGTATTAACTTTTTTACTTTATGTGCGTAGATATTAACTTCAGCACCAAAACCTACACAGGCAACATTGAAAAAAGTCTTATCAACAAATGAGCCGTAATCAACTAATATAGTTTCTCCTCTTATAATTTTTTCCATACAAACTACAAAATTACAAGATTCGTTCAGACTATTCATATAGTCATTTCCTGTGCCCGCAGGAATTACTCCAAGCTTTAAATTATTTTTTATAGCCACATCGCCTACTTCGTTGATAGTTCCATCTCCACCAACCGCGATTAATTCATTAAAACCATCTTTAACTGCATTTTCAGCAATAAAAACGGATTCACCTTCTTTGGTTGAGCATTTAATATCATAATCAAAATCTAAGTTTTTATCTTTAAGATAATTTTCTATAGCATCCTTAAAATCAAATTTTTTAAAACCTGATGCATTAGGATTTAAAATAAACATCAATTTTCTCATTATTTTTCTAATGCCATCCTTAATGCTTCAACTTCTTCTTTTGACAGTTCTTGATTTACTATCCCTGATTTTACTTCTTTTGCATAAGTTATGCAACTTTCTCTACCATAGATAGTAGTTAATAATAAACCATCATTATAGCCATCTAATAATACTATTGAATAAGATAATTTATTTTTTAAGTCATGAAAAGCATCATATTTCACGAAACCAATTTTTTGTATTGGAAGTGCAAAACCTTTTTTTGCAATTTCTACTTCGTATGCCAGTTCATTTACTTTTTTATCTATTTCAAAAATATCTTGTGAGTGAGCTTGAATCAATTCTCCCATATTTAAATCGCTCCTACCTCTCAAAAGCATATCATATTTTCTTTTTTGAATACTAAGCTTTTTATTAATTTGGTTGTATTGATACAACATAAATATTAAGACAATTAACAGGATTATTAAAAACAACCCTGAATGTGAATTTAAAAATTCTAATATTGAATTCACTACTTTTTATTCCTTTCTATTATATTTTTAAGAGCATTTGCACATTGTTCAACTTCTTCGATAGTATTAAAATATCCAAAGCTAAATCTAATTGCTCCTAATTCATCCGTGCCTAAAGACTTATGAGCAAGTGGCGCACAATGGAAACCAGGTCTTGTATAAATGTCGAATTCATCACTTAGGATATAAGAAACTTCTGAACTATCCATATTCTTAACATTTAAACTTACAACTGCACCTTGCCTGTCATCTAGAGTCCCATAAAGTATAATATCATCATTATCCTTTAATAAATCTATAAAATGATTTTTTAAACTAATTTCATGATTTCTTATATTTTCAAGACCGACTTGATTTATAAAGTCAATTCCTTTACCCAAAGCTATAATACCAACTCCATTAGGTGTTCCACTTTCAAGACTGTCTGGATATAATTCTGGTTGATCTATACTATGAGAATAACTTCCCGTACCACCTTGTTTTAAAGGTTTAACTTTAATACCTTCCTTTATATATAGAGCACCTGTCCCCATTGGTCCAAAAAGAGCTTTATGACCTGGAAAAGCAAGCAAGTCGATATTCATATCGTGAACATCTATATCTAAGACTCCAATAGATTGAGCAGCATCTACAAGATAAAGTATATTATTATCTCTACAAAATTCTCCAATACTTTTTATATCTACAATAGTTCCAAATACATTAGACATATGAGTAGTTACAATCATCTTAGTATTAGGAGTTACTGCATCAAAAATTTTTTGTGGTTCTATATATCCTTTATTATCAGCATATACAATGCTTAAATCAATTATACCATCTTTTCGTAGCAGATTAAGAGGTCTTAGAACAGAATTATGTTCCATTGATGTAGTTACTACATGATCTCCCTTTTCTAATACACCCTTTATTGCTAAGTTTAAACTATCTGTAGCATTAAAAGTAAAAATCACATTAAGAACTTCATTTCCATTAATTAGCTTACAGATTTTTTCTCTTGTCTCATAAATTTCTAAATCCATCTTCATAGCAAGTTTATGACCACTACGTCCAGGATTTCCTGCATATCCTAAAGAACATTCCATAATTTTATCTGTTACTATTTTAGGTTTAGGAAAAGTGGTAGCTCCATTATCTACATAAATCATATTATTACTCCAAATTATATATATTCATCAGGCTATCTATTATTCTTTGTAAATCTGCTTCATTAAGATAGCTTATTTCTATTTGACCACCTTTTTTCTTTTCGTGAATTTTAACTTTTGCATCTAAAACTTCAGTTAATCTCTCACAAATATCCTTTATAAAAATATCTTCATTCTTATTTTTACTTTGCTTAGCCTTTTTCTCAACATCTCTAATATTAACTTCTTTAACAAGTAGTTTATCAAGATATTTTTTTCTTTCTTCTTCAGTTTCTAAAGAAAGTAAAGTTCTTCCTTGACTAGGACTTAATTCTCCACGAATTAAATATTCTTTAATATAATCTGATAGATTTAACAGTCTTAGATTATTTGCAATGTAAGATCTACTCTTGCCTATTATATCTGAAAGCTCTTGTTGTGTTAGTTTATACTCTTCCATTAAAGTTTTTAAAGAAATAGCTTCTTCAATTGGATTTAAATCCTCTCTTTGAATATTTTCTACTAAAGCAAGTTCTCTGGCTTTTCTATCAGTAACATTCTTAA
Organism: Parvimonas micra; assembly: GCF_037482165.1. Taxonomy (NCBI): domain Bacteria; kingdom Bacillati; phylum Bacillota; class Tissierellia; order Tissierellales; family Peptoniphilaceae; genus Parvimonas; species Parvimonas micra. The sequence continues at coordinate 1,524,509 of NZ_CP148048.1, read as the reverse complement.
CAACAACAGGTACTTTTTCTAATCCCGCTAGTTTTGAAGCTCTAAATCTACGTTCACCAGCAATTATTTCATATTTATCATTAACTTTTCTAACTACTATAGGTTGAATAACACCATCAGCTTTTATAGAATTTGCTAATTCTTCTAAACTATCATCATCAAAATTTTTTCTCGGTTGATCTTCTCTAGCCATCAATTTATTCAACTCAACAGTTAATAAATTCTCATCAGTAATAAAGTCTTCTTCTCTTAAAAGAGAACCTAGACCTCTACCAAGACCTTTTTTCTTCATTATTTTCTCCTATTCTTGATTAATTCCTTAGCTAAAGACAAATAAGCTATAGCTCCTTTAGAATTTTTATCATAATATATTATACTCTCTCCAAAACTTGGTGCTTCAGCAAGTCGAATATTTCTAGGAATAACTGTATCAAAAAGTTTATCCTTAAAATAATTTTCTGTTTCTTTCTTTACATCTTCAGATAAGTTATTTCTTGAGTCGAACATTGTAAGCAGAACTCCTTCTACTTCAAGGTCAGGATTTAAACCCTTTCTTATTATATTAACAGTATTCATTAATTGACTTACACCTTCTAAAGCATAATATTCACACTGTATTGGAATTAGAACACTTTGAGAAGAAACTAAAGCATTAATACTCAATACTCCCAATGATGGTGGGCAGTCAATAATGATAAAATCATAATTAGGTGGTATTTTACCTATTTCATTTTGTAATAAATATTCTTTCTTATCTACACTTAAAAGTTCAATTTCTAAGCCACAAAGATCAGAATTTGCAGGAATAATATCTACATTCTTAGACTTAGTCTTTTGGATAGTATCATTTATTTCCTTTTCATGAGTTAAAACATCATAAATTGTTGTTTCGGTGTTTTCAACTCCCAATCCGGAAGTTGAATTTCCTTGTGGATCCATATCAATTACTAGAACTTTCTTTCTATTAAAACCTAATGCTGACGCTAAATTTACAACAGTTGTTGTCTTGCCAACCCCACCTTTTTGGTTAAATATCGAGATTACTCTCATTTCTCTTTTCTTTTTAAAAGCATCAAAAATTTTCATAACACTTCCCTTATTGCTTAATTTTCTAAACTTTCATTAATATATACTATATAATGATTCGTTTTTAATATTATTAACATAATTATTATACCATAAATTTTATGTATTTTTTTAAATTTAAGAAAATTTATTTAAAAAATATGTTTCACGTGAAACACTTGCAGTTTAAAATTATTGTTTCACGTGAAACAATAAAAAAATATTCTGTTGTAACTTATTTGTAACCTTTTGTAATTTTTTTGTAACTTTTTATTGACTTTTTTCAATAGTTGGTGTAAAATGTGTCTATGAGTTAGGAGGTAATTATGAAAATTAAGAAAGTTTTGACAACTTCTATGTTGTGTGCATTAGTTTGTACTGGAATACCAGCTGCAATATCTTATGCAGACGAAGCAGACAAAGTTGCAGTTGAAATTCATAGTACAAATATTGAGGAAGTAAATAAAACATTAGTTAGCAATTTAAGTATGGCCTTAGGAACTCCTTCTGTTTCAGAATTAGAAAAAGTAGAACAACAAAATAAAATATATTCATTAGTTACTGAAGAAGATACTAAAATGCCAGAGTTAGAGGAAAATGCATATTATGTAAAAGAATCTACAGAAATAAAACCAGTTTTAAGCAATAATACAGAAGAAACTATTAAGGTTGAAAAAGGTTCTGTTGTTAAAGTTGAAATGAGTGGTGACAAGATGGCAACTGTTTCAGTTGATGATAAAGTTGGAACTATTGATGTTGAACTTTTGACAAAAGAAACTGTTGAACCTGAAAAGAATGAAACTGAAATTAAATTAGCTGAAAAGAAAGCAGAAGAAGCCAAGAAGGCAGAAGAAGCTAAAAAAGTAGAAGAAGCTAAGAAGGCTGAGGAAGCTAAAAAAGCAGAAGAAACTAAGAAAGCTGATGAAAAGAAAGCAGAAGAAGCTAAAAAAGCTACAGTTAAGAAAGTAAGCCTTTATGCTACAGAAAACTTAAATGTTAGATCTGAACAATCTGCTACTTCATCTAAACTTGGTATTTTATCAAAAGGCGAAAAAGTTAACGGTATTGATAAAGGTGAATGGGTAGAATTCAATTTCAATGGAAAGACTGGTTATGTAATTAAAACTTATCTTTCTGATAAGAAACCAGAAGTTGAACAACCAAAACAAGAAAATAAGAAACAAAATAGTTCAAATTCAAATAGTTCATCTAAGAAAGAAAACCAAACTTATAATGCTGACATAGATACAGTTGTTGAGTTAGCATTAGCACAAGTTGGTAAACCATATATCTGGGCAACATCTAATCCAAACATTGGATTTGACTGTTCAGGATTAACATATTATGTTTACAAACAAGTAGGAATTAATTTAAGTAGAACATCATATACTCAAATTAATTATGGTACTAGAGTATCATCATCAGAATTAAGAAAAGGAGATTTAGTATTCTTTAATAATGGTGGTGGAAGAATTAGTCACGTTGGTATTTACATTGGAAACAACAAGTTTGTTCATGCATCAACTCCAGGAACTGGTGTTATTGTAAGTAAACTTTTTGGAAGCTATTTTGGAAATACTTTCGTTGGAGCTACTAGACTTATAAAATAATTCTTTGAATTTTGAAATTAAGACGGTTTAATACCGTCTTTTTTTGTGAAAAAAATATTTGTGAAACATAAATAACTAATAATACTATATATAAAGAAGGAAGTTGTTTAACATATATTAAATTTACAATAAATGTTTAGGATAATATTATCATGTGAAAATTTTTGAAAATTAATTAAGAATTTCTTATAACTAAATTTCTCTGTACGATGTAAAAATAAGTGTAAAACAACATTAATACAAGAGAAGCATTGTAAAATATCTCTTGAAATAAATTGATAAATTAATAACTTATAATAATTTTTATCAAAATTTATAAATAAAAACGTTTTATTATATGACTTTTTACAAAAACTATAGACAATTGTTTACTATTCTGATATAATATAGAAGCAAACGAAGGTTTATTTATTGTATATTTATTTATTTTATAAGGAGGGAATATAAAAAATGAAAAAAAGGAGTTGTTTTTTGTTAGCACTACTTATGGTGTTTAACATTCTTGTTCCAGGAATTGGTACCAATTTATCATATGCAAAAGATATGGCAAATAACAAGAATATATCCGAAAAGAAACAGAACTTCTCATCAAACAAAGCAGAAATTAACACGAAAAAAGATGTTAAGACTGAAGATAAAAAAGAGGGAAAATCTACCGAAAAAAATATGCCAGCAGTATTATCTTCTGAAAAAAACAAAGAAGAAATGGCAAATGCAACTGGTAAAACATCAGAAAAAAAAGTAAATAAGGTAGAAAAAAATAACAATATAGATAAAATGCTCAATAATGAGATTTTTGCATTGAGTAGAAACGTGCGTGGAGGAGAACTTAAGGCAAATGTATCAATAACACGTTTTAATATTTATAAATTTAAGCATCAATTAGGAGATCCACCAGTTACTAAACTATATTCAGCTGATCAGTTTGATTTAGAGCTTGATTGGGATGCTTCAAGTTATGGGAATTCTATTAAAGAGAATGATTATTTTGAAGTACAATTACCAACACAAATGCAATTTCCATTATCTGGCTCAGCTACACAGTTTGATTTAGTAGATACTAGTGGAACTGTTGTAGCAAAAGGTAAAATCAACGCTGTAAATGGTGGTGGTGGAAAAATTGTTGTAACTTTTACTAAATCGGTAGAAGGATTGTATAATGTTAAAGGGACAATGAAATTAGAAGCATCATTTGTAAGTTCTAAAATAAAAACTGATGCTAATAATACTTTTACAATTACTGTAAATGGAAAACCTATTACCCATACGATTCATATAGATAAACCAGGAACATTGGACGGTGAAACCTTAGCTAAATATGCATACGACCCAGACAAGGCTGAACAAAAGGTTCAATGGGTTGTCCGAATTAATTTATCTAAAGGACTTAATTTACAACATACTTTTATATCAGATGAACTTTCTCCAGCTGGAGCAAAATATTTGGATGGCACGATAGTGCTTAAAGAAGTAGAATATGATAATATTGGAAAGGTAACGAAAGTCATTAAGGAATATTCTCAAGCTGAACTTAATTCAATGATTAAGTTTAATGGGGATAAGTCATCCTTTACACTGAATATAGGAAGTCCGGGAAAAAAGAGTTTTCAATTACGTTATCAAACCACTTATCCTGATGATAAAATTGTCAATAAAGTTATTTTAAAAGGTGATGGAATTCATAAAGAGTATCATGGCGGATTTAATTCAGCTAGTTCTTCAGGAACAGGAGAAGGAAATAAGGGAAAAGTAAAGATTGTTAAAGTAGATGCAATTGACCCTAAAATTAAACTTCCACAAGCGAAATTTGAAATTAGAGTTAAAGATACAGATGAATTAATTGAAACAATGGTTACAGGAGATAATGGGGAAGCTATTTCTAAAACAACATTGAATCCTATTAAGAAATATGTACTAAAAGAAATCAGTACTCCTCCTGGATATCAAGTTGAATCAACAAGTGAAAACTTGGAATTTACTCCAGATTTAAATAAATTAACAACTGTAGCTGTTAAAAATAAACGTATTTTAACAAATATTTGTGGTAGAAAAACTTGGGTAAATGACGACGGTTATAATGTTCGTCCATCACAAATTACAATCCAATTAGTTGCTGACGGGAAGGATGTACCTGGCAAAACTCAAATTGTAAAGCCGGATCAAAACGGAGATTGGAAATATGAATTTAAAGATTTGCCTAAATACAGAACAGATAAACGTGATGCAAACGGAGATGATATTCCTATAGTTTATACTGTAAAAGAAGTACAGGTACCGGAAGGTTATACTTCTGAAGTTTCAGGTATGAATGTAAAGAATACTTTCACACCAAAGGAATATGACTTTAAATTTAGAAAAACTGACGTTGCGGGAAAAGAATTAGCAGGAGCAAAGATTAAATTGAGCTCAGATGACGGAAGAGCTACAATAAAAGAAAATGGAGTTAAAGTACCATCAGTAGAATGGATATCAGATGGAACTGCTAAGCAATTAACTCTTGAACCTGGTAATTATACATTTGTTGAAACTGCAGCACCAGAAGGATTCTCTTTAGCTACTACAATTAAGTTTACAGTAAATAAAGATGGATCAGTAAGTGGAACTACTGTAAAAGTTGATGGTTCAACAACTATTATTTCAATGGTAGATGATTATAAATATCATCCAGTGACAGTAAGTAAAGTAGACTTAGGTGGAACAGAATTACCGGGAGCTAAGATAACTGTTAAATCAGCTGATGGAACAAACTTAATTAGCGATAATGGTAAAAGTGTAAATTCAGTTTCTTGGGAATCAACAAATACAGCAAAAGAATTGAAATTAAGAGCTGGTAAGTATGTATTCCATGAAGAAGCAGCACCAGAAGGATACTTAACAGTAACAGATATAGAATTTGAAGTTGACAAAGACGGAAATGTAAAAGTAACAAAAGTAGCAGAAGATGATATAGTAAAATCAGAAGGCGGAAAAGTTACAATAACAGACCGTAAAGAAATTTCAATCAAGACAGAAGCTAAAGTTAATGGAGAAAAGGAAGTAAAAGCTAAAGGTCAATTAACTTTAACTGATAAAGTAAGCTATAAGAATTTAATAGTTGGAAAAACTTACACAGTTAATTTAGTATGGATGGATAAGGAAACTAATCAACCATTCTTAGCTGAAGGAAACCCTATTAAAGCTGAAACTACATTTGTAGCTCAACAAGCAGATGGTGAAGTAGAATTAAATGTAACTGTAGATTCAAATTATTTCACTAAAGAAACTAAATTAGTAGCATTTGAAGAGATGTTCCAAAATGGTGTAAAAGTAGCTGCTCATGAAGATATTAATGATGAAGCTCAATCTGTTGTAATTAAAGAAAACTTTAACCCAGTAAAAGTAAGTAAAGTTGACTTAGGTGGAACAGAATTAGCTGGAGCAAAGATAACTGTTAAGTCAGCTGATGGAACAAATTTAATAAATGATAATGGAACAAAGGTTAATACAATAAGCTGGGAATCAACAGATACAGCAAAAGAATTAAACATGTTACCAGGAAAATATGTATTCCATGAAGAAGCAGCACCAGAAGGATACTTAACAGTAACAGATATAGAATTTGAAGTTGATAAAGACGGAAATGTAAAAGTAACAAAAGTAGCAGAAGATGATATAGTAAAATCAGAAGGCGGAAAAGTTACAATAACAGACCGTAAGAAACCAACAGTAGAAACAGAAGCAAAAGTAAATGGTGAAAAAGAAGATGCACCAACTAACAAAGTAGTATTAACAGATGTTGTTAAATATAAGAACTTAATAGTAGGAAAAACTTATAAAGCTAAGTTAGTATGGATGGATAAGGAAACAGGAAAGCCATTCTTAGTAGATGGAAAAGAAGTTACAGCAGAAAAAGAATTTGTAGCTGAACAAGAAAACGGCGAAATCGAATTAAGCGTAACTTTAGATGCAAAGAACTTTGAAAAAGATACACAATTAGTAGCTTTTGAAGAAGTGTACAAGGACAATGTTCTAGTAGCAGCACATAAAGATATAAATGATGAAAATCAAACAGTAAAAGTAAAACAACCAAAACCAGACTTAAAGACTGAAGCAAAAGTTAATGGAGAAAAGGAAGTAAAAGCAAAAGACGAATTAACATTAACAGATAAAGTAAGCTATAAGAATTTGGTAATTGGAAAGACTTACACAACTAAGTTAGTATGGATGGACAAGGAAACAGGAAAGCCATTCTTAGCTGATGGAAAAGAATTAACAGCAGAAAAGACTTTTGTGGCTGAAGCTAGCGAAGGTGAAATTGAATTAAGTGTAAATGTAGATTCAAAATACTTTGAAAAAGATACAACATTAGTAGCATTTGAAAAGCTATTTGAAAATAATGTTGAAATTGGAGCACACGAAGACATAAATGATGTTGATCAATCAGTTGTGGTAAGAGAAAACTTCAATCCAGTAAAAGTAAGTAAAGTAGACTTGGGTGGAACAGAATTAGCTGGAGCAAAGATAACAGTTAAGTCAGCAGATGGAACAAACTTGATAAATGATAATGGAACAAAGGTTAATACAATAAGCTGGGAATCAACAGATACAGCAAAAGAATTAAACTTGTTACCAGGAAAATATGTATTCCATGAAGAAGCAGCGCCAGAAGGATACTTAACAGTAACAGATATAGAATTTGAAGTTGACAAAGACGGAAATGTAAAAGTAACAAAAGTAGCAGAAGATGATATAGTAAAATCAGAAGGTGGAAAAGTTACAATAACAGACCGTAAGAAACCAACAGTAGAAACAGAAGCAAAAGTAAATGGCGAAAAAGAAGATGCACCAACTAACAAAGTAGTATTAACAGATGTTGTTAAGTATAAGAACTTAATAGTAGGAAAAACTTATAAAGCTAAGTTAGTATGGATGGATAAGGAAACAGGAAAGCCATTCTTAGTAGATGGAAAAGAAGTTACAGCAGAAAAAGAATTTGTAGCTGAACAAGAAAACGGCGAAATCGAATTAAGCGTAACTTTAGATGCAAAGAACTTTGAAAAAGATACACAATTAGTAGCTTTTGAAGAAGTGTACAAGGACAATGTTCTAGTAGCAGCACATAAAGACATAGATGATGAAAATCAAACTGTAAGAGTAAATCAACCAAAATCTAAATTAAAGACAGAAGCTAAGGTTAATGGTAAGAAAGAAGCAGTTCTTGAACAATCATTGACATTAACAGACTATGTTCATTATACTAATTTAGTTGTTGGTAAAGAATATACAGTTAAACTTGTTTGGATGGATAAAGCTACAGGAAAAGAATTATTAGTAAATGGTAAGCCATTAACTGTTGAAAAAACTTTTGTTGCTGAAAAGAGTAATGGTACAATTGAATTAAGTACAGTTGTTGAAGCTAAATATTTAACACAAGGTAAACTAGTAGCATTTGAAACAATGTATGAAAAAGGAAGAGAAATAGCTTCTCATAGAGATATTAATGATGCAGATCAAACTATCTTATTGAAGAAACCTAGATTACCTAAGACAAATATAGGTTCAAACTTAACAGCATATGTAAATATGTTACTTGGATCAGGAGCTTTAGTTGCATTATTAGATTCTAAACGTAGAAAAAGATCAAAATAATCGAAAGATTAAACAATAAAAAATGAAGGTCAGTAACGACCTTCATTTTTTTGTATTTAAACAGAAATAACTCACGTTATGGGACTTTGCAAAGAGAAGCTCCCAACACGTCATCTCGACCGAAATGAGTGAAACGAAGGAAGTGGAGAGATCTCACACTGTTATTTGCTTACAAATAATAGTAAGTCCTGTAAAGGACTTGAAAAAATAAAAATGTTAGTTATAATTACTATGTAAATTTTCTAAAGCTTCATTTAGTATGAAAATTTCATATCGATGTATCTGCGATACATTTACTTTTGCTAAAGCAAAAGTATGAGATTTCCACAGTCGATTGTACTCAAATCAAAGATTTGAAAAATCTTTGTGTCAGACCTACTTTTTGTTGTTTATGAATAAACAACAAAAGTTAGGGCTAGATTCGTTTCGCTTACGCTACAGTCGAAATGACGTATAAGGGAATATACTTTGTCTAATAGCTAGACGTTAACAGTAAATAAACTTCAAATGGTATTAAAAATTTTATATAAAATAAAATGTTTCACGTCGAATTATTTTGCAGAGAAAACACACCTCAACACGTCATCTCGACCGAAGTGTAACGGAGCGGAGAGATCTCATAAAGCCCAATGCTTATGATTTAGATTTTCATAGTCGATATATTTAGAATAAATACGTTAATATTATTTAGGTTTAACTTTATTTTATTTGTAAATAAAAGTAGTACTGTCGGTGGATTGTACTAGAAGTCTACTTTTCTATAAAATATTCTAAAAAAAAAGAAGGTATTTCAACCTTCTTTTACTCTTTTATAACGGTTTTTTCTTTATTTGTCCCATATTTCTTGGAAAATTATTCGGAGTTTTTCCTACCTTTTTAATAATCAAAATATTTCTTTCTGAAATTTCTCCATTTTGCTCGATTTTAAAATTCAATACATTCTCTAATTTGCAATTTAATTTTTTTAGTGCATTTTTTGAAGTTTCAACTTCTTCAAGATATGAAGGCCCTTTCATTGCAAGAAAAAGTCCGTTTACTTTTAAAAATGGAATTGTAAATTCCAAAAGTAAAGATAGGGAAGCGACAGCTCTTGAACTCACTATATCAAAACTTTCTCTAAAGCCTTCTTTTCTTCCGACTTCTTCTGCACGACCATGAATAGCCGCTATATTTTTTAAATTCAAATCCTCAATTACGATATTTAAAAACTTAATCCTTTTATTTAAGCTATCTAACATTGTTATTTTTAAATTTTCATTATATAGTTTAAGTGGAATTGCAGGGAAACCTGCACCAGTTCCTACATCTAAAACAGTTTTATCGTCATCAAAAAGTCCAGTTTTTGTAAGCAATAGACAATCTAAAAAATGTTTTGTATTCATAGCTTCTTCATCTGTAATAGCTGTTAAATTTATTTTTTCATTCCATTCCAGAATTAATTTTTTGTAAATTTCAAACTTTTCCAAAGCTATATCGCTTAAAATAATATTTTCTTTTTGAGTTAAACTTTTTAAATTATCCATTTTTTCTCCTTTGAGTTTCAAGATGAATAAGCAAAACATTTATATCTGCAGGGCTTACTCCTGAAATTCTACTCGCTTGTCCTACTGTTTCAGGTCTAAATTTTGCAAGTTTTTGAACAGCCTCAATTCTAAGACCTGATAGGGAATTATAGTCAATATTTTCAAGTTTTTTGTTTTCAAGTTTTTTAAATGCCTCTATTTGTTGACTTTGTTTTTCGATATAACCCTCATATTTAATCATCGTTTGAACTTGCATTTTTATTTCTCTATCCAAAGGTTCACGAGTTGTATCTAAATCCTTAATTATTTCATAGTCTAATTCAGGTCTTTTTATTAAATCATAAAGGCTTATTGCAGTTTTAAGTTTCATACTTCCTAATGCTTCTAAAGCATTATTAGTATTTTCCTTTGGTGTTAAGATAGAGGACTTTAATCTATTTATTTCGTTTTCTATTAAAGTCTTTTTATTTAGGCATTTTTCGTAACGTTCTTTAGTTGCCAAACCTATATTATAACTCATTTCTGTAAGTCTTAAATCTGCATTGTCCTGTCTTAAAGAAAGTCTGTATTCAGTTCTTGAAGTCATCATTCTGTAAGGCTCATCAGTTCCTTTTGTAATCAAATCATCGATTAAAACTCCGATATAGGCATCACTTCTGGTAAGCACAAAAGGTTCTTTTCTTAAAATATTCATTGCTGAATTTATCCCTGCGATAATACCTTGACTTGCAGCTTCTTCATAACCGGAGCTTCCATTAATTTGACCTGCAAAGAAAAGATTTTTAATATCCTTATGTTCTAAAGTAGCCCTTAAAATCGTCGGATCTATGCAATCATATTCAATTCCATAAGCAGGACGCATTATCTTAACATTTTCAAGTCCTAAAATGCTTTTATACATCTGTTTTTGAACTTCAAGGGGAAGAGTACTGCTGACACCTTGAACATACATTTCAGAAGTATCCAAACCTTCCGGCTCAATAAAAACTTGATGTTCGTCTTTTTCATTAAAACGTACGATTTTATCCTCAATAGAAGGACAATATCTTGGACCTATACCCTTTACAATTCCTGCATACATAGGACTTCTATGAAGATTTTTTTCAATTATTTGTTTAGTTTCCAAAGTTGTATAAGTTAAAAAACAATCTTCCTTATGATTTCCTATATCTTTTCCTTCATTCATAAAGGAAAATGGAATTATATTGTCATCTCCTTTTTGAATATCCATTTTTGAATAGTCAATGGAATCTCTATGAACTCTTGCAGGAGTTCCGGTCTTGAAACGTCTAAGAGGAATACCTAAATTTCTTAAACTATCACTTAAATAAGTAGAGCATTTCCAGTTGTTTGGACCACTTTCATAACAGTTTTCTCCAATTAAAATCATAGATTTAAGATAAGTTCCCGTACAGATGATAACTGCCTTTGCAGGGAAGATTTCATTTGAAGTCGTTAAAACTCCTGTAATTTCATTGTTTTCCGTTAAAATTTCCTTAACTTCTGCTTGAATTAAATCTATATTTTTTTCGTTTTCTAAAACTTTTTTCATTTCAGTATGATACATCTTTTTATCTGCTTGAACACGTAAACTGTGAACAGCTGGACCCTTTGACGTATTTAACATTCTGGATTGAATAAAAGTCTTATCTATATTTATCGCCATTTCTCCGCCTAGAGCGTCAATTTCACGAACTAAATGGCCTTTTCCTGTACCGCCTATATTTGGATTGCAGGGCATATCGGCAACTGAATCCATGCTTATTGTAAGAATTGCAGTCTTAAGTCCAAGTCTAGCGCTTGCAAGACCTGCTTCGCAACCGGCATGACCTGCACCGATTACAACAACATCATATTTTTCATCTATAAAATTTGTCATTTTTTCTCCTTATTAAAAATCTACATAAATATACATACTATATTTTACCACAAAATTGTAAAAATTTCATAAAAATATACAAAAAAAGAACTCAAAAGAGTCCTTTTCGGAATATGGGGGAATAGAAATATAATTGTAAAATGGATTTAAGAAATATCTATTACAGTTATATATTGTTTTTTATACAAGTCCTTAGCAGGACTTACAATTATTTGTAACAAATAATTGTAGTGAGATCTCTCCGTTCCACTCAGCTTCGCTTCGTTACAGTCGAGATGACGTGTTTAGAGCATCTCTTTGCAAAGTTCTATGACGTGAATTATTTTGTTTTCTATGCAACTTTTAAACAAAGTTAGTGCTAGATTGACTACGCTTCGCTCATTTCGGTCGAGATGACGTGTTAGAAAAATTCCTTTACATAGTGCTATGACGTGAAACATTTTATTTTTATATAAAATTTTAAATATTCTTTAAATTTTATTTACTTCTAACGTTAAGCTGTTAAACGTAGCACTTTCCTATATACGTCATTTCGAGCGTAGTCGAGAAATCTCATACTTTTGCTTTAGCAAAAGTAAATGTATCGTAGATACATCCTGTTGATATCTAAACACTATAACTCTCTAATATCTATCTCATTTTCTAAAAATTTAACTTTAAGTTTTTTCTTTGCTATTTTATAATACTCCTTAACGGTGTCTTCCTTTATTTTCATTCTCTCCGCAATTTCTTTATTTTTTAAATTTTCATAAAATTTGTATTCTATAACCTCTCTTTGCTTTTGGGGGAGAGTGGACACAATTTCTCTTATCTTTTTATTCAATTCATTTGTTTCAACATCTTTTTGTGTATCTGCATTTTCATCAACAATAAGCTCCAAAACTTCAATTGTCTCATCATCTTTTGTCTGATATATTTTAGAATATGTCTTTTCAGTTTCTTTTTTTCTTTTAAAAAATTTTTGCATATAAAAAAATTTTAATTGATATTTTAAATAGCATTCAAGTGAAACTTTTCCACCACCTTTATAGCTCTCCAAAAGCTCCAAAATTTTTACAACTCCGTCTTGATACGCATCTTCATAACTTATGTAATTTGCAAAATACTTTTTTATACTCGCTTTAATCAAAGGGCTAAAATCTTCTATAATTTTCTCTCTGTCGTACATCTTTCCTCCTGATTTTAAGACATGACGGTATTTTAAGTTGTTGGGTTAAGTTTGCTAATTCTTGGTATTATTATATCACTTTTTTAACCTTGGGTCAATTATAAAGTTACTTAAATTTATATTATTTACTATATAGTATCTTTATAAGTTACTTAAATACTTGACTATACTTAAGAAATATATTATTATTAGTTATATTAAATAGCAATTAAGGAGAGTTGTATGAAGATAATAATAGGTAATGATCATTCCGCAGTTGAAATGAAAAATGAATTAGTAAAATTTTTAGAAGAAATGGGACATGAAGTTATAAATGTAGGAACAGATGAAACTAAAAGCGTGGATTATCCACTTTTTGGGCAAGCTGTTTGTAAAAAAGTTTTAGAAAATAAAAATTCTTTAGGAATTGCAATTTGTGGAACAGGTATCGGAATTTCAATAGCTTGTAACAAGGTTAAAGGAATTCGTGCAGGTCTTTGTAGTGAAAGTTTTTCAGCTAGAATGACAAGAAAACATAATAATGCAAATGTTCTTTGTTTGGGGGCAAGAGTTACTGGAATTGAACTAGCAAAAGACATTGTAAAAACTTTTATTGAAGAGGACTTCGAGGGTGGTCGTCATCAAAAAAGAATAGACATGTTAGAAGAAAAATAGGAGATTTTATGAAAATTGCTATTATAGGCTGTGGAAGATGGGGAAGTTTCATAGCTTGGTATTTAGATAAAATAGGGAATGAAGTTACTTTATATGGTAGAAAAACTTCAGAAAAGATGAAAAACTTTTTAGAGAATAGGAAAAATAATTTTCTTGAACTTCCTAAGTCAATTTCTTTAACAACTAATATAAATGATGTTTTTAATAAAGATTTAATCATTATTTCAGTTGGAACTCAAGGCTTAAGAGATTTATTAAATGAGAATAAAGACCTTTTTAAAGAGAAAAATATTCCAATTATTCTCTGTATGAAGGGAATTGAAATAAAAACAGGTTTTACTCCTACAAAAATTGTAAAAGATATTCTAGGAGAAAATTACTCTTGTGGTGCTTGGATTGGACCGGGACATGTTCAAGACTTTACAAATGGAATTCCGAATTGCATGGTAATTGACTCAGACGATAGGGAATTGGTTAAAAAATTAGTTGATTCTTTTTCAAGTAATTTAATTAGATTTTACTATGGAACTAATCTCTTGGGAAATGAAATCGGAGCAGCTTCAAAAAATGTAATAGGTATCGCTGCGGGAATGCTTGACGGATTTAATTTAAGCTCATTAAAGGGAGCGTTGATGTCAAGAGGAACAAGAGAAATTGCAAGACTTATTGAAAAAATGGGTGGAGATAAAAGCTGTGCATATGGACTTTGTCATCTTGGAGATTATGAAGCTACTGTTTTTTCCGAATTTAGTAATAACAGAAAATTTGGTGAAAAATTTGTAAAAGGAGAAAGTTTTGAAAAACTTGCAGAGGGTTATTACACAACAAAGGCATTAATGGACTTATCCGAAAAATACGACGTTGAATTGCCAATAACAAATGCAGTTTATGAAATAATATATAATAAAAAAGACCCAAAAGAAATTTTGGACAATCTTTTTAAAAGAAGTATAAAAATGGAATTTTAAGGAGAAACTATGTTACCGTTAATTTTAATTCCTTTACTTTTATGTCTTTTTAACATCTATCGGAGACTAACTTGTATCATAAAAGTAAAGTTTACAAAATTTACATTAATGACTCTAATAATTGCATTAGCTCTTATGCTATTTGCAGGATATAAATTAAAAAACGACTTAGTGGGCTATATAATTGTTTTATCTTGGTGGCTAGCTTTCTTTACAAGCCTTATAAGTGCAGGAATAAGTGAAAGAGGGATTATTCACCCATGGCAATTAGTTGCGAAGCTCTACAGATGGGATAGAATAAGAAGTTTTTCAATTGAAAACAGCGGAAAGACCATAATGGTAAACTTTAAAATCTTTAGAGACTTAAGACAAGAATACGACAAAAGCGACTTAGACAAAATCAAAAAAATCGCTAAAAAGAATAAATTAATAAAGTAATTAAAGTAATAAAAAAGGAGTGAATTTCACTCCTTTATTTTATATTGTTTTTATCGTTCTCTATTTCTTTTAAAGCAATTTTTATTGCATTGGTAAGTTCTTTATTATATATTGTTTCTTCTAATTTTAACATATTCTCTATATTTTGCATAGTTTGTCTATATATCTCTGAATCATACGAATATTCTAGTTTTTCTAAAAATTGCTTAATTTCTTTTGAGGAAAATACTTCTTTTTTAGAAAAGAGTTCATCTTCCCAATAAGGAAATTCTTTTATTAATCCAAATATTAAACGGAAAATTTGATCCATCATAGAACTTATTGAACTTTTATTCTCGTTATTACAATATAAATAAGATTTAGATTTATTTATAAAATAACAGAATAAGCCCATTCTAAAGTACTCTGTAGATGAATCTTTTTTTGAAATGATGTTTAATAAATATTTCCATAAAGAATTAAGATAATAATATTCTAAATATTTATTGTTTTTATTAAAAAACTCCGATATTATATTATATTCAACGTTATTTGCTAATTTAAAGCACTGTATTAATTCTTTATATTCTTTGGTAAATATATTAGAAGAAAAATAATCTTCAAAGCTATCATTATTACAAATAGAACCTCTTAAAATTTCTGAATTAATATCACAAATAGGATTTTTTTCTTCAGGAGAGTCTTTTACCAAATTATAAAAATTTGTTGATTTTAATGATAATAGTTGTAGCAAATCAAAAAATTCACTTTCTTTTATTTCTTTAAAAAATGCTATTTCTTTTTCGGTACAATAATTTATATTTTCAACTTTTGAAGTAATGAAATTTTTATTTTTTGAAATTTTGTTGTATAACTGATAATCCAAAAACTCTATTAATTTAATAATTAGAAAATCTAATCGGTTCAAGGGTGTAAAAAGAATATCATATATTATAAAATTTAAAAATCTTATAAAGTCTCTAGTATTATTAAATTTTAAAGCAACTTTTGTTAAGATATCATTGTTAATATCTTCAATCTTTTGATTACTAATTGAACTATTACATTTGTAATCACTATCATATACCATTAAGTTTTTTAAACAATCATAAAATATTCGTTGTTTTTCCAGATTACTAATTTCTGGGACTTTGATTTCTTTATTAATAATCTTTTCGATATATTGAGGGTCAATTTTGTCTGTTTTTTTATTAAAAATATCTTTTAATCTGTCTTTATCATAAGCTACAATATATGTTATTCTTGGTAATTTAAAAAGAGTTTCTATAAGAGTTAGTAGAAAAATTATATTATCTGAATTCATTCTATCTAAATTATCTATAATAAAAACAAAACGTTTATTTGATTTCTTCAATTTTTCTTCCAATTCGTTTTTAATTTCCTTATATTCAGTATAATCATCAACTCTATTATCAAAAAAGTTTCCAATTCCTTTACCAATATATGGAACACTTGTAGATATATTAATAAGTGCATTCTGAACTTTTTTTCTTTTAAAATATCCAATACTTTCTCCTAAATTTTCTATTATTGTATTATACATTGCTAAAATTAAAGAGTCTTGAGATTTAATCGCCCATGGGTCAAAGTCATCAATTATAACTACATCATAATCTATTAGAAATTTTTTTCTCATAGCTTTTTTTGTTAATTCTAAAATCGTACTTTTACCACTTCCCCAATTTCCTACAACTCCAATTGTAAAACAATCTATAGAATCTATTGAAGTTATTATTGAATAGCATAGGTTATCAATAATTTGATTTCTTTCAAACAAATCTTCTCTGATTTTGTCACTATCTTTAATTATCATGTGTACTAAACCGATTAAGCAATAATCTCCATTATAAATATCAACTAAAGTTCTTATATTATTGATATTTTTTTCTTTATTGTTTATAGTATAAAAGATAAATCTAATTATTAGTATAAATAAAAATGATATAAATATCAAAAATACTTCATTTTTTATTTTAACTACTAATAAAGAAACTAATGAAAAAATTATAGTATATATAATTATTTTATCAATTATATTAATATTTTTTGAAGTTATATGTTTTTTACAAAAAACGATAAAGTAAAATAATAGAATAAGGTAAAATATATTAGGGATTTTTCTAAATAATTCATAATTTAATTGTAGGGAATATTTGTTGTTAAAATTATATACGATATTATTTATAATAGATAAAATAGCATCTTTAAATAGGTAATATGAAATTATTATTAAGATTGATGAAATAATAATAGAATTTAAGCTAATTTTTTTCTTTATTTCTCTATAGTATTTTAGAGAAATAATTGGATTTTTGATTCTCTTCTTTAATTCTAAGTATTTTCTCTTTTTTGGTCTAATGAAATTTTTTGTTTTTTTCTTTAGTTTTCTATAATGTTCTTTAAAATACTTTTTTTCCTTTTCCATAACTCTCTCCCTTACATTAATTTTTTACATAAACATAAGATTATTATATCATAAAGGATAATTTTATTAAATATAAATTAAGGCATAAAAAAGGTAGCATTAAAATGCTACCAAAATTTGTAATTTTTAGAATAAATGGAACAACATATATAAAATATGTGCTGCAGCTCCGGCAACTAATCCACCAATTGTATGGCTGATTAATGCTTTTCCTGTTGCTTCTTTTGTTCCAAGTGCATCCATCATTGCAATGTGAGTTGAGATATATCCACTCCAGCACATACAGATTGCAGTGAATACTGCAATGTCGTTTCCAGAAACTTTTCCTACTGCTGCCATTTTTGCAACTGTTCCTATTGCTGCTCCTGTTGAGCCTAATGCAGTTATTGGAACTGCTATTGCTTCTGGAGAGCTGAAACCGAATAATGGATTAAGTATGAAAGATAATTTTGATCCTATCCATGGAAGAATGCCAACACCTTCGTTAGCTGCCCCAGTATAGACTCCTTCAGCTCCAGGTCCATTTGTAAGAATAATAACTAATGTACAAATTATTACAACGCCAGGAATAATTGAAAGTCCCATATCAACTCCAACTTTTCCACCATCAAGGATAGCTTGGATGAATCTTGAACCTGCACTACCTTCTCTAACAACTCTTGAGTTTTCTGGAATTTCAACACTTGATTTTACTTCAACATATTCAGTCGTTCCATACATTTTTTTAGTAGCAAGCATCATAAGTCTAACAGATACTACACTACCTATAACTGCTCCCAAGTTACCGATTAAAGCACTTGTAACAGCTCCTTCAACATTAAGTCCCATCATTGTAGTTGTAGTGATAAGACCCATACCAAAAGCAGTTCCAAGATTTGTAAGAGCTGGCATTTGATATTTTTTGAAATAACGTCTAAAGTTATCATCATGTGCTAATGTTAAGATAGCAGGGTTGTCTGATAGGTAACAGTTTAACATACCTAGAGATGAAGCTCCTGGTAAGTCATAAATAGGTTTCATAATTTTTGACAGAAGTTTATTTACAAGAGCTATTACTCCAAATTCAGAGAATAGACCTGAAATTGCTCCAGCCAATACGGCAATCGCCATCAAGTAAAGACATACGTTCATAAGCAAGTCAAAACCTGTATTCATCATAGTTTTGATCATATTTATTCCACCCATTTTTCTACCAATTAAGATAAAAAAAGTTAGGAATAAACCAAGGCAAAGAAAGTTTTCGAGTCCAATATCTTTTTTGAATCTTCCAATATTCTTTTCTTCCAATTCAATATACCTCCGATAAATAAATACTGAAATTATTTTACCATAAAAAGTATAAAAACACAATGGAAAAAGTAGTTTTTATAAAGGTTTTTAATAAAATATTTTTTATTTTTAAAGCATTGAAAAGTTAAATTTTTTTAAGGTAAAAATGTATGTGTTTTCACAATAAGAACCCCACCCTTTCACGATGCTTCGCATCGGGTGAGTTCCCGGGAACCTTGTTGTTTCACAAAAAAACGACTGAATACAGTCGTTTATATTAACAATAGTCCAAAACCCATTATTAAAAGAAATTTTGCAATTGAATAGGTAAATGTTGTACAGATGTTAAAAAATCTATTGTTTTTAATAAATGCAACAAACAAAAATAATGAGTTTGATATAAGGAATAGATTACTTCCGAAAATCAAAAACAATACACCACTTCTGTAATTGAAAATTCCAGTTAAAATAGTCAAAATACAAAGAGTTGCATTAAAAAATGCAAATGCATAAAGATATATTATATCTTTTCTAAAGTATTCACTCGCATATTCAAATGAAACAATAATTTCAAAAGCTACAAATCCAAAATACAATACCATTAGTAATATTGTAAGTAAATAGTTTAAATTCGTTATTTTTATGAAATTTACGAGTTTTATTATATAAAAAGTCATTTCGATAATAAATAAAGGAAGACCCATAATTATGTTTTTCTTATTTCTTCTAGTGAATAAAATATCTCCAAACCAGAAGAATAAAATAGCTAGATATATTAAAATATCGTGATTTTTAAATCTAAAAAAATAGAATAATGCCAATAATGGCATTAATAATACATTGAAAAAATTTCTTTCCGTATTCTTTTTTTGTAATATCATATATAAATTACCAAAGGTAAATAATGTATAAATTAATAAAATCAGGTACGAAATAATTTTAAATATCCCGTTGTTCATATTGCCTCCAAATTTCTTAGTATTAATTATTTTAACATAAAAAGTCGCTATAAACAAGTTAAAGGAATAATAAATAAACCTTATCCCCCCTTTTTTCTAAAAAATTTTATTATATAAGTGTAAGGCTTACAAAATAAATAAAAAAGGAGAAAAGATATGGCTAAAAAGTATTTAAAGGTTAGTTTTAACCTTGCTAATTCTAAAAAGAGAAGTGTGACTGTTAAGAATATTCAAAGTGAATCTTCTGATGAAAATTTAAAGAAATTAGGAGAATTCGTTGAAAAATTTATTGACGGTACAAGAAAAGAAACAATTAAAGTCGTAGAAACAACTTTAGAATAGGAGGTAAAGTATGAAGAAAACATTAAGTATGACTCTAATATTAGAGGATGGAAAAAATATGGCATTTACAATTTCTAATATAAAAAATATATCAGCAGATGAAGCTTCTGATATTATAAAAACTTTTGATTATAAGTCAGTTTTGGCTAAGGATAATTTAAAAGTTACTGGAATTAAAAAGGCTAATATTATTTCAACAAGCTATGATGAAGTAACAGTAATCTAGTAAAAAAAGACCTTTGGGTCTTTTTTTTGCTTAAGATAGGAGGAAAAAATGGAAAATATAATTGCAAGTATTTCAAATGTAGGCTTTCCTGTTGCTCTTTCTGTATTCTTATTGCTTAGGTTTGAAAAGAAGATTGACGAACTTACAAAGGCTATAAATGAATTAGTTGTTAAACTTAAATAGGAGTTTTTATGATAGATATTGAAAAGGCGATAAAGTGGTTTGAAAACAGAAAAGGCAAGGTTTCTTATTCTATGCAAAATAGGAATGGATCTTCCAGTTATGATTGTTCATCTTCCATATATTATGCACTTAGGTCTGCAGGGGCAAAAAGCAATGGTTGGACTATTGACACCAAACACGAACATTCATGGCTTACAGAGAATGGTTTTGAAAAGATAACAGATAATCTTCCTTGGAATGCCAAAAGAGGAGATATTTTTATCTGGGGAAAAAAGGAAAATAATAGCGCGAGTTTTGGACATACTGGAATTTTCATTGACGAAAATAGAATTATTCATTGTAATTATTCTGCAAATGGAATTTCTGTAGATAATCACGATAAACTCTGGGTTTATGCAGGCAGACCACATTATTTTGTATATAGATTAAAAGAATTTCAAAATGAAGGAGAATATATGGAGCTTTTGGATATAAAGAGTAAAATTAAAGGCTTCTATTCAATCGACAGCTTACCTTGGTTTTGTGAAGATAAAAGTATGATTGGAACAACTCAAAATCATCAAGGAGAAGAAGTAACTTTAACTCGAAAATGGGGAAGTTATTACTATGTAAAGGAATTAAAAGGCTGGGTTGATTACAGAGCTTTTATAAATGAAAAAGCTATAAGAGAAGTTGCGAAAGAAGTCATTCAAGGAAACTGGGGCAATGGCGAATTAAGACGTGCAAGACTTGAAAATGCAGGATACAATTATGAGGAAGTACAAAAGGAAGTCAACAGATTATTAAAAAGTAAATAGTTTTATATTATAAAAGACAATTAATGGAGAGTTACCGTTAATTGTTTTTTTTGTTGTGAAATATTTTGAGCTTAATTTATTGTTAAGTCCTTTGCAGGACTTACTATTATTTGCAAGCAAATAATAGCGTGAGATCTCTCGACTTCATTCACTTCGTTCATTTTGCTCGAGATGACGTGTTAGGTGCATTTATTTGCAAAAGCACTATGACGTGAAGCATTTTATTTTTCATTATATTCATAATTTAAAATAGGAGAAATGTTTAAGTTTTTTTGAAACAAAAAAATACTTTTACTTTTTTGTTAATTTGAGTTATAATATAATTGTAGTTAATAATAACTATTATTTAGAAAGAGAGGTTTGTTATGTGTACTACAATTCTTATAGGTAAAAAAGCAAGTTATGACGGTTCAACTTTGGTTGCTCGTATTGAAGATTCTTCAGCGGGAATGTTTAAATCAAAAAAATTTATCGTTGTTGAGCCTAAGGATCAACCAATTCATTATAAATCTGTTCGTACAGATTGTAAAATTGAATTGCCTAAAAATCCAATGCGTTATACTTGTCTTCCAAATGTAAAAAAATGGCGTGGAGTCTGGGGAGCTTGTGGTGTTAATGAAAAAAATGTTTCAATGACTGCAACAGAAACTATTACTACAAATGAAAGAGTTTTGGGAGCAGATCCTTTAGTGGAATTTGAACCTGACATTATAAAAAAAGGTGGAATAGGTGAAGAAGATTTTGTTGTAATTACTCTTCCTTATATAAATAGTGCTAAGGAAGGTGTTGAAAGACTTGGTGCATTAATAGAAAAATATGGAACTTATGAAAGTAACGGAATTGCTTTTCAAGATGTAGATTCTATTTGGTGGTTTGAAACAATCGGCGGTCATCACTGGATAGCAAGAAGAGTTCCTGACGAGGTTTATGTTGTAATGCCAAATCAATTCGGACTTGATCATTTTGATTTTGAAGATGCTTACGGAGCAAAAGAAGAATTTATGTGTTCATCAGATTTGAAAGAATTTGTTGAAGAGAATTTCCTTGACTTATCTCTTGGCAAATTGATTGATGAATTTGATGAAGATTATGATGAGGATTATGAAGAACCTTTCAATCCGAGAGTTGCTTTTGGAAGTCATTCTGATGCGGATCATACTTACAACACACCTCGTGCTTGGGTAATGCTAAGATATTTCAATCCAAATACTTTTGATTGGGATGGAGAAGATGCTGAGTTTAAGCCACATAGTGATAATCTTCCTTGGTGCATGATTCCTGAAAAGAAGATTACAATAGAAGATGTTAAATATATTATGTCTAATCACTATCAAGGAACTCCTTATGACCCATATCTAAAGAATGGAGATTTATCACAAAGGGGTAAATTTAGACCTATAGGTATAAATCGTAATGATGTTTTGGCTTTGGTTCAAATAAGACCTTATATGCCTGAAGAAATTAGAAGTATTGAGTGGCTATCCTTCGGTTCAAATGTATTTAATGCAATTGTTCCATATTATGCAAATATTACTAAAACACCTGAATATTTGGAAAATACAACTCTTACTCCTTCAACAGATAATTTCTATTGGATAAATCGTATTATCGGAGCACTTTGCGATGCGCATTTTCCATCAACTGCTTCTCATGTTGAAAGATATCAAAATGCAGTTCAATCAAAATGTCGTGAATTCTTGAATAAATATGATAAAGAATTTTTGAAGAAAAAATCAAAGATAAAGAATGTTCATGAATTTTTAGAAAAAGCAAATGATGAGATAACAGATTTTGTAAAAGACCAAACAAATGATTTACTTGATAAAACACTTTTCACAGCAAGTTGTGAAATGAAAAACGGATTTTCAAGATCAGATGCTTAAAAGACTTTAAAAAAGACTAAATTGCCGTCAGAAATGACGGCTTTTTTGTTGAAATATATGTCCTTTTAATTAGTTGTTTAAATTTTTACTTAAATTGAAAAATATGGTAAAATATGTAGAGCTATACTAAAAGGAGAAGAAATGAGTATTTTAACTGTAAAAAATTTGAGCCACAGTTTTGGTGGTCGTCAAATACTTAAAGATGTAAATTTTAGACTTTTAAAAGGTGAACATATAGGACTTGTTGGACCAAATGGAGAGGGCAAAAGTACCTTTCTAAATTTGGTTACTGGAAAACTTGAAGCTGAAGAGGGAAGTATCGAATGGGCAAAGAGAGTAAGAATTGGCTATCTTGACCAACATTCTGTAATTGGTGCGAATATGACTGTTCGTGATGTTTTAAAATCAGCCTTTTCGTATCTTTTTGAAGTTGAAAGTGAATTAAATGATATTTATATGAAAATGGGTGAATTATCAGGTCAAGAACTTGATGATATTATGCTTGATGCGGCGGAGCTTCAAGAATTACTTGAAACGAATGACTTTTATATGATTGATTCCAAGATTGATGAAATTGCTCATAATATGGGAATTAAAGAATGGCTTGATAGTGACCTTTCGGGTGGACAACGTTCAAAGATTTTACTTGCAAAATTGCTTTTAGAAAAGCCTGATATTTTGCTTCTTGACGAGCCTACTAACTACTTGGACGAAGAGCATATAAATTGGCTTAGAAGATATTTACAAAATTATGAAAACGCCTTTATTTTAATTTCTCATGATATCTCATTTTTAAATTCTGTAATAAATTTGATTTACCATGTTGAAAATTGTGAAGTAAATAGATATGTTGGAGATTATGATGAGTTTTTAAGACTGAAAGAGTTGAGACAAAGACAAATTGAAGCGGCTTATAAAAAACAACAACAGGAAATTCAAGAACTTGAGGACTTTGTTCAACGTAATAAGGCAAGAGTTGCTACTAGAAATATGGCAATGTCAAGACAGAAAAAACTTGATAAAATGGAAAAGATTGAGCTTGTAAGAGAAAAGCCAAAGCCTGAATTTTATTTTGAAACAGCTCCTTCTACAAGCAGATTAATTTTTGAAACAGAAGATTTGGTAATAGGTTATGACAAGCCTATAAGTAAGCCTTTAAATCTTCGTATGGAAAGAGGAGATAGGATTGCCATTGTAGGAGCAAACGGACTTGGTAAGACAACTCTTGTAAATACAATTCTTGGAAATATTAAAGCTATTTCAGGTTCTGTTTCTTTTGGTCAAAACTTAGCAATAGGATATTTTAAACAAGAAGAGCATTACGAAAATAACAATACTCCAATTGATGAGATGTGGGAGAAATTTCCAAGTTGGGAACAATTTAAAATTCGTGCTGCCCTGGCAAAATGTTCTCTTACAACTGTGCATATCGAATCACAGATGAAAGTTTTAAGCGGAGGAGAACAGGCAAAGGTAAGACTTTGTAAGATTTTAAATGAAAAGACAAATATTCTAATGCTTGACGAACCTACAAACCATCTTGACCCAGAGTCAAAGGAAGAATTAAAAAGAGCTTTAAAGGAATATAAGGGTGGAATATTTTTAATCTCTCACGAAAAAGACTTTTATACAGAAATAGCGACAGAAATTTGGAATATGGAAGATTTTTCACTATTATAAAATACCGTCAACTATGACGGTTTTTTTATGCTTTTATCTCTTGTATTTTTCTGAGAAAAATAATATAATCATAATTAAGCGTTTTTGAATTATTTAATAAATTGTTAATATTTTGATATTAAATAATTAATATTTTTAAGGAGTTTTTATGAGTGATATAGATATAAAAATTTCTAAGAAAAAGTCCAAAAAGAAAAGTAATTGGCCTTTTATTTTAGTTTTTTTACTTGGTTTTGGGATACTTATGTATCCTATAATCACTAGATTGTATTATAGAGTTGAATCAAAAAATGTTATCTCAACTTTTGACAGCGAAAAAGAAAAATTGTCAAAAGAAGAAGTTAAAAGAAGAATGGAGTTAGCAAAGGCATATAATAGTTCTTTGCATAATGAAGTTACTAATGACCCTTATTCTGATGAAAAAAAGAAAGAGGGCAAGGCTGAGTATGCGAGAATGATTGAAATTCACGAATACATCGGACATGTTCAGATACCTGCCATTGATGTTGATGTGCCAATTTATGCGGGAACTGATGAAGAAGTTCTTCAAAAAGGTGCAGGTCATTTGGAAGGGACATCTCTTCCTATTGGTGGGATTAACACACATACTGTTATAACTGCACATAGTGGACTTCCTACAGCAACTTTATTTACAAATCTTTTAAAACTTCAAATTGGAGATAAATTTTATATTCATAATTTCGCTGAAACTTTGGCTTATCAGATTGATCAAATCAAAGTTGTTGAGCCTTCAACTTTTGATGATTTACTTATTTCCGAAGGAAAAGACTATGCTACTCTTTTAACTTGTACACCTTATATGATTAATACTCATAGATTATTGGTTAGGGGACATAGAGTTGAATATGACAAAGACCTTGTTGATAAGGAGTTATTGGAGGGCAAAAAGAATATCTGGTATATGTATTTATTCTACTTTATTTTATTTTTACTTGTAATTTTAATTATTTCCACTTTGTATTATGTTAGAAAGAGGAAAAAAATTAGTAAAAAACTAGAAAAAATAGATGTAGATAATATTAAATAGAGGTTTTTATGAAAATTAAAGATAATAAAGCTAAAGGCAAAAGCTGGAAAAAGACAAAACTTCCTTTTATCTTCGTCTTTTTAATCGGATTTTGCATTATGATTTATCCTTTTGTATCTCAATGGTATTATAGAGTTGATAGTGGAAAGCGTATTGAAAACTTTGAAAAGGAAGCGGGAAAACTCTCTAAGGAAGAAATAGAAGAGAGAATAAAACTTGCTAAGGCATATAATTCAACACTTGATCCTTCCAAACTTTCTGACCCTTATTCTAAAGAAGAAAAAAATAGGGGAGTAGCGGAGTATGCGAGAATGTTACAAGTTGGAGAGTTGATAGGTCATGTTGAAATACCTAAGATTGATGAAAATTTACCGATTTATGCAGGGACATCAGAAGATATTTTGCAAAAAGGAGCAGGTCACTTAGAGGGTTCTTCTCTTCCTGTGGGTGGAGAAGGTACACATTCAGTAATCACTGCTCATAGAGGACTTCCAACTGCTGCACTTTTTACAAAGCTGGATAAATTACAAAAAGGGGATGTATTCTTCATTCACAATATTCAAACTGTTTTAGCTTATGAAGTTGATCAGATTTTGGTTGTTGAGCCATCAGATTTTTCTCCAATTTTGGTTGAAAGCGGAAAGGATTATGTAACCCTTTTGACTTGTACACCTTATATGGTTAATTCACATAGACTTTTAGTTAGAGGGCATAGGATTGAATACACTCCACTTGATAAGGCAAAAAATGTTAGCAAGAGAAGAAGTTTTTTCAGAAAATATTTTTATTGGTTACTTATGATTTTTATAATAGCACTAATTATTTTCTTATATAATTTTAAGAAATATATGGATGTTAGAAAGAGAATTAAAGAGCTTAAATTGTAAAGAATGGGTTAAATTAAATGAAAAGTAAAAAAGTAAGAATTGTTGGATATTTGATTATGATTATAGGAATTTCACTTCCATTATACACTTTTACTAATTTGGTGTTTAATAATTATAGGCAAAAGTCCATGTATGAAGAGTTTAAGTTACTTCAAGAAAAAATGAGTGAAGAGGAAAAAACTCAACTTGAAAATTCAATAAAAGAGTATAATAACAATGTAAAAAGTTCAAGTATTGTAGATCCTTTTAGCAATGAAGAATATAACACTGTTTATGAATTTAAAAAAGGAGATCCTGATGGAATTTTTGCATATATAAGAATTCCTGCCATAGATTTATACAAACCTATAAGACTTGATGCCTCCTATAAACATCTAGATAATGGTGTTGCGCATATTGACGGAACAGCACTCCCAACTGGAGGAAATGGGAATAGAAGTGTAATCGCGGGACATAGAGGTTGGTATAAAGATGTAATGTTTTTAAATATTTCTAAATTGAAAAAAGGCGATAAAGTTTATATCGAAAGAGCTGGAAAAACATTAACTTATGTAGTTTCAAATACGGAAATTATAAAACCTTATGAGTGGGAAAAATTAGAACCAGAAAAAGATAAGGATATTTTGACATTGCTTACTTGTGACCCTGCAATTCCACCAAGCCCTTATCGAATGCTTGTAAATTGTGAAAGATTAGTAGAAAATACTGGGGAACAAGTTGAAAAAAAAGAAGAAATAAATAAAGATGTAAAAAATATGTCTATTTTTGTATACTCTATTACTGGAGGATTGTGGATTGTATTTATCTTTACAGGATATAAATTTATAAAATTTTTAATAAAAAGAAAATAAGAACCCCACCCTTCCACGACGCTTCGCATCGGGTGGGGGCCCGGGAACCTTGTTGTTTCGCAATAGAAAAGACCTTGAGTTTTAAAACTTAAGGTCTTTTTTTATAAATTTTTTAATTTACTAAATTGATTTTTTCTTTTGAACTATATAATATGCTCCAGCAGAACATACCATAAATAATACTCCCGTTATGATAAACAAAGCTGTTCCACTTCCACCTGTATGAGGGTATACTGTTTTTTCATTTGTAATATTGAGATTTTTAGTTTCTATATCTTCTCCATTTTCTTGGTATAAGACAATATTTTTAACTGTAGAAACTCCGTTTTGAACTTCTTTTTCTAAAATTATTTTTCTTTCTTCATTATCAATTTTTATGTGATATTCAATATTTGATTTTTTATATCCCATAGGAGCATTCTTTTCAGTAAGAATGTAAGTACCACTTTCAAAGTCAAGTGGAATTTCAAACTTAAAGCCATCTGCTGTACTCTTAGTTAAATCGTAAATTTCAGTCTTTCCTGAACTTCCTTTTAATTCTAATTCCAAGTTTCCTTCTTTAATCAACTCGCCTAAAAGATTCACTTTATTTAACATAAAGTACATTGGAGTAAGTTTCTTGTTTTCGATATTATAAAAAGCTTCTTTAGATGAAAATATTGAATTATCGTATTCAATTTCACCTTTTTTATTTACTTTGAAATATCTTACAAAATCCTTAGGAGTTCGGTATCCTTCAGGAGCTTTTAATTCCTTAATTGCATATTCTCCAACTTCAAGTCCGTTAAATTTGAATTTTCCGTCATTACCAGACTTTGAAATAACATTCTTATTATCTTTAGTTACAACTTCATATTCTCCATTTTGAGACTTTTTATATAATTCAAACTCAATATTTTCAATAGGAATTTTATTATTTCCCTCTTTTTTGTACTTTAAAAATTCAATTTCAATATCTTTTATATTTGTTATCTTAACATCTCCAGATGTTGATTGAATGAAATTTTTATTATTTGAATATTCTATCTTAGTTTCAAAGTCTTTTGATAAAGCTTCTTCCTTAACATAATATTCAAAAGAATATCCAAGATTGTCAAAAGGTATTAATTTTTCGAATTTATTCTTCCAATCACTAGCTTTATTTAGAGTTCTTTCAGCAATTACTGTTTCTTTTTTAGAATTTGGAACTCTCGGATTAGTCGACTTCCTTATAAGCTTTATCTTAACATCTTTTCGCATTTCTTCAGGTAATTCATTACCACTCTTATATTTCCAAATCTTTTCTACATTTATATCTAAATACTCAGCTTTTACAGAAGGAATTGGAAAATCGATAGATTTATTAGGGTTGCTATCCTTAGGAACCAATTTTGTTGGACCATTAACCTGATAGAATTTCCCTATCTTAAAATCTTTATCTTCTGTTCTTAAATTAACCTTATACCTTAAATTAACCCATTGATCCTTTCCTAGATGCAAACCAGTTAAAGTAAGTTGTCTTGTATGTTTACTATAATTAATATCTACAGCTTCTAAAATAGAATCGTTAGATGCAGTAAGTTTAAAGCTTTCAGGATTAGACAAGTTTAAATCTACCATTTGCCCCATAGGATCTGTTACAGTTCCATTAACAACTGTATTATGAATGTCCTTTTCTATTTTGCTAAGTATAGAGCTTAGTTGATTTACATTAGCAGAATCGTAATAATGATTTGGTGAAGTTGAAATGCTCTTCATCAACTTAACAATATCAGGTTTTTCAAGTGTTCCACTTGGATAATATTTTCCACCATTATATTTCTCTTGTGCAAGTTCAATACCGATTGTATAAGTTGCAATATCTTTAGTAAACTTTTTAGCTTCATAAGATGTTGGAATACCGTGGTTATTCACATAAAGATTACTATTAGTTAATGGATTCCAAACACTATAAGCATTATGTTCATATGCAAAATTTTGTCCTAAAAAGTAAGTTAGCCCAGTTCCCTTTATGGTATTAGAAAATTGTGCTCCGTCTCTGTCTATCGAAGTCATTTCATAAGAATTAGTAGGCATACCATCAGTCAAATGTACTATTATTTTTTGCTTTGCATTACTTGTACTTAAAATCTGACGAGCTTCTTTAAGTGCCGCTTGTGTAAATGTTCCTCCAAGATATGTTTGACCTCGAGTTGTAGGAATATTACTAGGGACTTTATTTATAATTTCATTTGGATTTGTTGTAAAATGTTTAACACAAAGATCAGATGAATATCCAGGGCGCGCAGCATGACCTACATATCTTCCGTCGAATACATCAGTACCATAAGTTACTAAGGCAAGTCTTACTTTTCCTTTTCCATCTTTAAGAACATTCTTAGTAAATTCACTTAGTACTTTATGTGCAATACCAACACGATTATTTCTTTGCATTGAGTTGGAGTTATCCAAAACAATTACAATATCTTTAGTAATATCTTCTTCTTTATATTTTCCCTCAATTTTTAAATCTACATAAAACTCTCCATCCCTTTCGCCTTTGCTAACAGTTTTGGACAGTTTAGCATCTTCATAATCTATTGGTTGATTTTTAGCATTTCTAATAAGACCATCTATTTCATCATAATCAGTTGGAAAAGTTCCTTCTTGATTTGTTGTATAGCCTATTTCGGCATTAACAAAAGCTGATGATGTAAATTGAAATAAAAAAACTAAAACTAAAAAGCAACTAATTAAGACTTTTTTCGATTTCATTTCATTACCTTCCCCGAAAATAAATATATGTTAATCGTAAATATAATATGAACAAAAAACAAAATACCATTGTTTTTTTACTATTGTGCATAAATATTCACTTCGAAATTTTTTTCTACAAAATTAACCATTATCAGTTTACAACATATTTAAAATAAAATCAATCCCTAAGAGTAAAAAAATTATTAAACTTACAAATTTATAAAATATTTGGATTTTCTATTGTTTTTTTTCTGAATTAATGATATACTTATCGTGAAATTATAGAATATTTAGCATAGATATTCATAAAATTTAAATTTATAAGAGTATAATTTGCAAAAATTTGACATTAATAAGTCAAATTTTACTTATGTAAGCTCAAAAATTATAAGAATTTATTTATAGGAGGAGAGATTAGTTATGAAAAAAATAACTAAGATGATTGTTTCAAGTGTGTTAGCATTTGCAATGGTTATCGGAATGTTTTCATCCATGTTTTCACCTGCAAAAGTAAGCGCTGAAGGAAATGGAACAAAAAAAGTAACTTTGCATAAATTACTTTTAAAGACAAAAGATGAATTAGAAAAATGGGATAGTGAAAAAGTTAAAAAAGGTGGTTACAATGGAACTCAAGACCTTAACCAACTAAACCAAATTTTATCAAAAATTGGTGGTGGACATCCTGATTCTGTAAAAGAAATTCCTGGTGTTTATTTTGCTTGGCAAAAGAAAAATAATGCTGGTGAATGGAAATACATCAAAAGTGATGGATCAGATGCTACTGGATTAGATGATCCTAACATTTTAGGTGGTCTTACAACAGCTACTGGTAAAGACTTTGATGTTACAAATCTTCCTGCCGGTGAATACCAAATAGTTGAAATTAGAGAAAAATCAACTTATGTTGGTAAAGGTGGAGAAACATTAACTTCTCAAAAAGCTGTACCAGTTCTTATAACTTTACCTTTGGTTAAAGAAGACGGAGTTATTGAAAATGCTCATGTTTATCCAAAGAATGTTCAAGAAAAGCCTCAAGTTGATAAGAATCTTGAAGGACAAACAGATTATAATAAGGCAGAACAACCAAAGGGTAATGTAAATAAGATGATTGGTGATGAAGTTCCATACGAAGTAAAAACTAAACTTCCAAAAGATGCTAAATATAAGACTTTAAGATGGGAAGATACTATGACTAAAGGACTTACTTACAAAAAAGGTTTAGAACTTACTGTTAAAGTATTAGAACCTGCTGAAGATGTAACATTAACTTCTGGAACTGATTATGAATTAACAGAAAATGGCAGCGGATTTGTTTTAAATTTCAAAGCTGATGGACTTAAGAAAATTGAAGATGCTACTAAAAAAGGTGAAGTTGAATTTATTTTAAAATATAAAGCTATTTTAAATGGGGAAGCTGTAGTTGATACTCCAGATAAGAACCAAGTTAAATTTGATTATGATAATAAAGTAAGAGAATTCAAAGACCCAAGAGAAAATGAAGTAACTCCAAAGGATAATTCTATAGAAGTTACAAAGAGTTGGGCTGAAGGAAATGCTCCTGCTGGTGTTACTGTAACATATTACTTATATGAAAAAGGTGCAACTGCTGGAGATGATAAGGTTGTAGATAGTGTTACTAAAAAGGACAATTTTAATCACAAATTTACAGGCTTAGATGCTAATAAAAAATACTATGTAAAAGAAATTGTTGCTGGATATACTCCTGAATATAAAACTGAAGATGGAAAGGTTACTGTTAAGAACACAAAAACTCCTGACAGTCCTGTACCTGTAATTCCAACTTCTCCAGAAGTAGTAACTTATGGAAAGAAATTTGTTAAAACTGGTGAAAATGGAACTGATAGATTAGCTGGTGCTGAATTTGTTGTTGAAAATGCAGATGGTAAATTCTTAGGATTAAAAGACTCTGCTACAGTTAAAGCTGACAGAGATGCTTATACAGCAGCTCAAAAGAAATATGATGATGCAATAAAGGCTTATAATGATTTACCTACTGATCAACAACAAGGTCAAGCAGGAACAGATGCTAAAGAAAAAATTGAAGAAGCTAAGGTTATTCGTGATAAAGCATTCTTAAAAGTAAGAACTGACTATGAATGGACTACTGAAGCTAAGGCTGTTAAATTTACTTCTAACAAAGATGGTCAATTTGAAGTTGCAGGTCTTTTAGCAGGAAACTACAAACTAAAAGAAGTTAGAGCTCCTGAAGGTTATGCGTTATTAAGTGGAAAAATTGATTTTGAAGTGAATGCAAATTCCTATTCAAGTGCTGGGGATATTAATTATTCTCAAGATCAAGCTGGTAAGACAGATGCAACAAAAGTTATAAATAAAAAAGTTACTATTCCTCAAACAGGTGGAGTAGGTACAGTTATCTTCACTGTTATTGGTATTACTCTTATGGGAGTTGCAGTTTATGCAATGAAGAGAAGAAATGCTGAAGAAAAATAATCTATAAAAATTAAATAATTATATCAGGAGTTTTCTCCTGATATAATTTTAGTTGAAGGAGAAGAAGCATTGAAAAAATTTACGAAAAATTTAATATCTATTGTAATGGCTTTTGTATTGCTTCTGAATATAGGCTTTATTAGCAAAACAGTATTTGCATCTGAAACTATAGATATTTTCTTGATTTCTCAAAAGGGAAAAGAAGAGAAAAAACCTATAAGAGATACTAAGTTAAAAGTTTGGAAGCTTAAAGACAGTTATGCTAATAAAGAAAAAAGTGAAATTATCGAAGAACTAAAAGATTTAAAAGATGAAGATATAAGTAAAGAAAATGGTAATTTTACAGAAACATCTAAAAGTGATGTAGATGGAAGAATTACTTTAAGTCTTGAAAAAGGAACTTATTATGTTAGAGAAGTTTCAGATAATTCAAGAGATTATGAAATATCACCTTTTGTTTTTAAAGTTCCTGATGACGGAAATACAATTTATTCTAAAACAATTATAAAAATACCTGATATTTTAGGAAAAGTAAGACTTTTAAAAATATCAGAAGAAAATAACCCTCTTGAAAATGTAGGTTTTAAATTATATATGATAACTGCTAATGGAGATGTCGAAGTTCCACTAACAGAAAACTCATACGACAAAGAGGGCTCAACAAGAACACTCTATACAGATAAAAATGGACAGATTTTTATTGATAAATTACCTTTAGGAGAATATTTCTTTAGAGAAATTGAACCGCTTTCAGGCTATGTAATAGACAAGAGAGATACTTCATTTAAAATCGTTGATGAAAATGAGATGTCTCTTAAAGTAATAAACAAAAAAGCAGAAACCGGAGACAAATTATTTGTTAAAGTTTCAAGTGGTAAAAATCCGAAATTCCTTGAAGGTGCTCATTTTAAAGTAATGATAAAAGATGGAAATAAATTTATTCCTTTTAAAAGAGATGGTAAAGATTATGTACTTGTTTCTGGTAAAAACGGAGGTTTCAAAGTTGAAAATCTTCCTTTTGGAACATACTACTTAGTAGAGACAAAAGCTCCAAAAGGTTATAGTTTGCTTTCAGAAAGTATTGAATTTAAAATAGATGCAAATTCAAAGACTAATGAGGCAACAATTATAAAAAATAAACCGTTTAGAAGAGGACTTCCAAAAACTGGAGATATTCTATTTTTAATTATGACTGTTGGTGGTATAGTAATTTTTATTACTGGATATTTTATTAACAGAAAAGGAAAGAGTAAACAAAATTAATCAATTTTAATATTAATAAGATTGCTAGAGCATTGCAAGATATTGTATATGGCGATGATTTAGAGAGATTTTAAATAGAAAATTACTAAAGAGCTGAGTAGTAAAACTACTAGCTCTTTTTTTGTTATTGAGAATTGCACAAAAAGGAGGATTTATGTTATAATATTAATTGCTATTATCATAATTACTTATATTAGATTAATTTCATTTGTCTAAAATAATGTAATTAAGTTCTAATAGTAAAATATTTTAACAAAAAGGGGGAAAAATGAAGAAGATAAGTTCAAAAATTCTTATTCTTACAATGTTAGTTGCAGTATTGCCGAACGTAAGTTTTGCAGAGCAAGAAAAGAGTGAAAAAGCTCATAATGTTGGTACAAATTTTATTAATCGGAGAGAGGCTGAGAAAAAATATGATGTAATACCTACATTTGTATCAGGGACAGCAGGTAAAAAATTACCAGATGGAGTAGAAAACCAAATTCCACAATCAGCCATTGACGCACCAAAAGGTTTTAAATATAAACTTAAAACTGATTTTAAAGAAGTAAAGGCTGATGGTGGAATTTGGAAATTCAAAAGATGGGAAAAAGTTAATTCAGACGGAACTAAAACAGTAGTAAATAATGAAGTTCAAATTGTAAACGAAGATATCAAATTACAAGGAGTTTGGGAGTTTGAAAAAGAGGGTCAAGTAAATAAATTTAAGGTAGTATATAGATTTATTGCAGTCCCTGACGATAGAGATTTACCAGAAGCAGTTAAAAATAAAAAACCTGCAAATAAAGATGACGTTCCAAATGGTACAAAAATAACTCTTCCAAAATTTGATGATGTAAAAGTAGAAGGAGGAACTTGGAAGTTTATAACTTGGAAGGTTCCAAAAAATAATCAAGTTGAACCTATAGAAAATGAAGCAATAGTTGAAAATGAAGATTTAAGATTACAAGGTGAATGGAAATTTGTAGAAGACAATCAAGAACAACCAGATCCACAAGCTTATAAATGGGTTCAAAATGATAATGGAAAATGGAGTTATCAATCAGCCGATGGAAAGTATAAAGTTAAAGACAGCTGGAAATTCATAAATAATGAATGGTATTTATTTGACAAAGATGGTTATATGATTGCTGATAGCTGGGTTAAAGACAATGAAAAATGGTACTATCTAGAAGCAACTGGTTCAATGTCAAAAAGTGAATGGGTATATAAAGACGGAAGCTGGTTTTATGCTAAATCTAATGGAAGCATAGCAGAAAAAGAATGGGTATACGTAGGTGGAAATTGGTTCTACGCTAAGTCAGGTGGATACATTGCTGAAAATCAATGGGTATATGAAGGCGGAAACTGGTTCTATGCTAAATCTAACGGATATATTGTAGAAAATGAATGGATTTTTGTTGGTGGTAAGTGGTATTATGCTCAAAAAGGAGGATATATCGCTCAAGGCAAAACGCTTAGAATAAGAAATGTAGATTATACTTTTGATAATTCTGGAGCTTGGATTAGATAATTTTTAAAAATAATTATTTTATTATTAAAATAGTTGATATAAGAAAAAAATATTAATAAAATAGAAAAAGGCTAGCATCAACTAGCCTTTTTTATTACGAAGTAACAAGGTTCCCGGGCACCCACCCGATGCAAAGCATCGTGGAAGGGTGGGGTTCTTATCCCTAAAAATTAATTTGTTTTAAAATTACTTGATTTTAATTTTTCTAAAGTATTTCTTACTAGTGGTATTAAAAGTAATGCGACTGTTAAAGCACCTTCAGTTCCGATATATGAAATATTATACCAGATTGAATAAAATAGTGGGTTCCAACCTTCTGGTGCGTAGGCTCCGAAAAATACATAACCTGATAATGTTGCAAAGATAAATCTTCCTGTAATTGAAATAAGGTAAGCAGGTATTAATTTATCTTTTTTAGTTGCAAACAATCCGCTAAGTCCAAGAGAACCAAATGCTAGGATATAGTCGATAATTGCTTGAAATGGGGTATAAACTTCAGGCTTAATCAATAAATTTAAAAGTCCAAAAGTTATACCTGCTATAAGTCCTACTCGAAGTCCGAACATATAACCAATGAAAACAATAAAAATCATTGAAAATAAAGTAATACTTCCACCTTGTGGTAGGCTTAAAAACTTTATTTGATTTGCACTAATTCCAAGAGCTAATAAAATAGCAGAGTAAGTTAGTGCTTTTGTAGAAAATATTTTTTCATCTCTCCTAAAATAAAAGACAAAAAATAAAAAAGCAAAGGAAATCAACAATATAATAGTTGTTTTTCCAGCAGTACTTGAGAAAAATTTTCCAAAATTTTCCATAAAAAAAACCTCCTAAGATATTCACTAGAAAGTCCACAAAAAAAGACTATTCAACTTCCCTACGTCAGTATTAACTGAATCAGGTACAAAGGGTATTTCTCAGCTTAGTAGCACCCCTAGCGAATAAAAATATTTTGTATTTATATACTTTAATCTTTTACCCCTTTGGTAATCCATTAAACATAAAATCTTATTGAGTAAATTTTTTAAAAGTGATATACTTAAATATATTTTAAGTAGAAATTAAGGAGATATTATGAAAAAAATATTAAATTTAGCCCATAGGGGATTTTCCGGAAAATATCCTGAAAATACAAAAATTGCCTTTTTAAAGGCTATTGAACATTCTGATTGTGACGGTTTTGAAACTGATGTCCATATGACAAAGGATAAAAAACTTGTAATAATTCACGACGATACTGTTGACAGAACTTGTTCAAACGGAAGTGGTTTTATAAAGGACTTGACTTCAAAAGAGCTTTTGCAAATGGAATTTGGCTCACATAAAGGAAGCGAGTTTTTAGGAGAAAAAATTATATTTTTAGATGAGCTTTTACAAATTGTAAAGGATAATAAACTTTTTGTAAATTTAGAGCTTAAAAATAACTATGTTTTTTACTATGGACTTGAAGAGGCTGTTATTAAAATGGTAAAAGAGTTTGGACTTAAGGATGATGTAATTTTATCCTCATTTAATCATGAGTCAATGGAACTTTGCAAACAAATTGATCCTACTTTTAAGACAGGACTTCTCTTTGAAAGTCCAATGATGAATACAGTTGAATATATGAGAGGTATTAAGCACGAAGCTGTTCATCCGGGATATTATATGCTTTTACAAAAGCCATCTTGGGTAGAAGAATTTAAAAAGATGGGTCTTGAAATAAATACTTGGACAGTAAATGATGAAAAAGCAATGAAGTATCTAGTTGAAATGGGAGTAGATGCTCTAATTGGAAATTATCCAGATTTAACATCAAAAGTTTTAAAAGAATTATAAAAAAATCTTTAAAAGTATTGCAATTAGTATATATTTATGATATAATGTTCAAGTATCACTTTTGGATACATGATATTTAAAAAGCCTTGTCTTTTTACAATATCGATCGCATAGCAGTCGAGGTTGCGATTAATAAGTCCTCGCCTACAAAATCGCTGGGTAGCGATGTCTAAATAACCCAATATTGTAAAAAGAATTAAGGAGGAATGAAATGAAAAGTTACGTAGCAAAACCTTGCGATGTAAATCGTAAATGGTATGTAGTTGATGCAAAAGACGTTGTTTTAGGTAGACTTGCAACTGAAGTTGCTTCAATCTTAAGAGGAAAGAAAAATGTTAGATTCCAACCATCATTCGATATGGGAGATTATGTTATTGTTGTTAATGCTGAAAAAGTTAAATTAACTGGTAAGAAATTACAACAAAAAGAACATAGATACTATACTGGATATTCAAATGGTTTAAAAGCTATTTCTTATGAAAAAATGTTACAAACTAAACCTGAAAAAGTTATTGAATTAGCTGTTAAGGGAATGCTTCCAAAGAATACTTTAGGAAGACAAATGTTCAAGAAATTAAAGGTTTATGCAGGTCCTGAACACAATCACGAAGCACAACAACCTGAAGTTTTAACATTAAGTGAATAGGAATAGAAAGGAGATTAACATATATGGCAACTCAATATATAGGAACAGGAAGAAGAAAAACTTCAGTAGCTAGAGTTTTCTTAACACCTGGAAATGGAAAATTTGTTATTAATAAAAAAGATATAGATGAATATTTTGATTATGATACTTTAAAGGTTACTGCAAAAGCACCTTTAGAAATAACAGAAAGTCTTGGTAAATTCGACGTTTATGTAAATGTTAAAGGTGGCGGATTTACAGGACAAGCTGGAGCAATCAGACATGGTATTGCAAGAGCATTATTGGAAGTTTCTGCTGAATTAAGACCTGTATTAAAAAGAGCTGGTTTCTTAACAAGAGACCCTCGTAAGAAAGAAAGAAAGAAATATGGTCTTAAAAAGGCAAGAAGAAGCCCACAATTCTCAAAGAGATAAGACAAAAAAATTTGGAGTGTTGGAAAATACGTATTTTCCAACACTTTTTTTATTATTGTTAAATAACAAGGTTCCCGGGCACCCACCCGATGCGAAGCATCGTGGAAGGGTGGGGTTCTTATTGCTTAAATTATTTTAAAAAGCTAAAAAATGTATAAAAACTTACTAGTAGCATACAAGTAGCATACAAAATTATAATAAAAAATAGAGTGATAATTCACTCTATCAAGGTAATAGTTCTATTGCTTTTTTTTATCTAAATTATTTTTTTAAATGTTTAATTGCGTACTCCGTTTCTTCTTCACTAAATAGTTCAACATCAATCATAAAATCTCTAATCTGCTTCAAATCAAAATTCTTATATCCATCAATTTTTTTTACAGCTTGTTCTTTAAAATCAACATTTAAATTATCAACCGCATATTGTGCTGCTTCTTTGCTAAAGCCATCTCCATTGACTAATTCGTCTTTATTTGTAGAACTAAGTTGATAATATATCCATTTTTTAGATCTATACATATAATGAGAGTAATGTTGAGCTTTTTTTAGAGCTTCTTTGTACTCTTGAGGAATATTTCCATTTGCAGTTGCTTTTTTTACAGCCTCTCTATTTTCTTTCTCAATTCTTTCATCTTCTATTTTTTGCTTTTCTCTTTTTTCATCCTTCTCTTTTTTATAATTATCTATCTGTTTTTCTGTTTCTTTCTTTTTTTGAGTATTTTGTTCGGTTGTTACCTTTGTATCTTGTTTTTTTGATGAAGAATCTTTTTTACTTGAATAATAGTAGATTCCAAAAACAACCACTAAAGATAAACCAACTAATAAAATTGTTATATTTTTTTTCATTATTTCCTCCTAAAAAATTATAAATTCATTATACCATAGAATAAACTAAACAGTCAAAAGCAGGTATGTCATAAAGATTGACTAATTCTTTTATTTATTATTAATAGTATTTCTTAAATAAATAAGATTTAATATTTATGCTTATGACTTTAAAAAGGGTATAGAAATATTGTATTGTTTTTTATAAAGGAGGAATTATGTTTAAATTATTTAAAGCATTTGTTATTATGTTAAGAGCACATATCAGACAGAAAGATAAAGCGGGTAGATGTTATATTTTTCATCCGATAAATGTTGCATTGGGAGTTAATGGAGTTAGAGCAAAAACTGTAGCTTTATTACATGATGTACTTGAAGATAGTGAATTGTATAGTATAGAGGATTTTAAATTTTTAGATAAAGAGCAAATGGAAGCCATTTTACTTTTAACACATAATGCTGACGAGGAGTATTTTGACTATATAAATAGAGTAAAGACCAATAAAATAGCTTTGGCTGTAAAATTGTCAGATTTAAGGCATAATTCAAACTTAAAAAGATTAAAAACTATAACAGAAAAAGATATTAATAGAAGAAATAAATATTTAAAGGCAATGGAAATTTTAGAATATTAAAAGCAATTATAAATTCGTTTTATAATTGCTTTTGTCTTGTATTCAATTTTGGTTATAAGACTGCTTATTAATTATAATAAAAGTTTTTTAAAATATAGAATATTTATAAATCATAAATAATTTTTGAAGTTAATTTACTATTAACGTCTAGCCCTTAAACTAAGGAATTTCTCTTATGCGTCATTTCGACTGTAGCGAAGCGAAATGAATCTAGCCCTAACTTTGTTTACTTGTAAACAAAAGTAGGTCTGACGCAAAGATTGTTCAAATCTTTGATTTGAGTACAATCGTCTGTGAAAATCTCATAGTTTTGCTTTTCTACAAGCAATAGTATTTCTGAAATAAATAAGTATCAATAATTGTAAATTAATTTGAGTATATGAATATGAAGCAGTTGTAAACTATAACAATAAATTGTTATTTAATAAATAACTAACAAAAAATGAACAAAATGTTAAACATTTTGTTTTTTTTGTGTTATAATTAATATAGTTTTACGCCTGATGGTAAAACTATATTAATTTCATCATAATCTTCATTAAAAAATAATTAAAAAGAAGATTATGATATAATTAATATAATAGTGAAGAAAACTTTTTGTAAAGACTATTAATTTCACCATAATTACCATAAAAAAATAATCAAAAGGGAATTATGGTATAATTGTCTTTACCACAAGGCGTAAAGACATATTAATTTCATCATAATCTTCAAAAAAAATAATCAAAAAGAAGATTATGATATATCATACTTTTCAGTTAGGATAGAAAGTTTAGGGAGAAGTATGATGAAATAGGTTTTAAAATTATATATTTTTAAAAAACTAATTTTAATTAAAAGGATTAATTTTTTTTGTCCATTTTTAATAAATATTTAATAAAAATAAATTAACTTTATTTTCAAAAGATAAAAATTGATTAAATATAGGAGGGTTCTAATGAGTTATAAGATTTACAAAGACTCTATTGGAGAAATAAAGGTAGAAAGTGATAAGCTTTGGGGAGCTACTACACAGAGAAGTTTTGAAAATTTCAAAATTGGAAATTACAAAATGCCAACCGAAGTTATAAGAGCGATGGCTACTGTTAAGTATGCTTGTGCTATGGCTAATTATGAGCTTGGGGATTTAAACAAGGAAAAATTTTCTGCAATAGAAAATGCTGTTCAAGAAATTTATAGTGGAAATCTTGATGAACATTTTCCACTTGTAGTTTTTCAAACAGGAAGCGGTACTCAAACTAATATGAATTTGAACGAAGTAATTGCAAATTATGCAAATCAAAAGGTGGGTAAAACTTTAATTCACCCAAATGATGATGTAAACAAATCTCAAAGTTCAAA
Source organism: Parvimonas micra (assembly GCF_037482165.1). Lineage (NCBI taxonomy): Bacteria > Bacillati > Bacillota > Tissierellia > Tissierellales > Peptoniphilaceae > Parvimonas > Parvimonas micra. Next base: position 1,483,385 of record NZ_CP148048.1, on the reverse strand, counting down.
CGATACTTTTCCAACAGCTTTACATATTGCTTGTTTAGATGTTATTGACAGAAAGCTTATTCCGTCAATGAAAACTTTGATTTCAGCTTTCAAAGCTTTTGAAGATGCAAATAGCAATATTATCAAAATTGGTAGAACTCATCTACAAGATGCTGTACCTATTAAGATTTCTCAAGAGTTTAGTGGTTATAGAAATTCTATTGAAAAATGTCTTGAATATATTGAATTTACTAGAAAAGGTCTTTTAGAAATTTCACTTGGAGCAACTGCGGTTGGTACAGGAATTAATACCAAAGAAAACTTTAAAAACATTGTTGCAAAATATGTTTCAAAAATTACAGGCAAGGACTTCAAACCTGCTGAAAATTTCTTCCATTCATTGACAATGAAAGATGCTGTTGTAGTTTCTCATGGAGCTATCAAAGCACTTGCGATGGATTTAATCAAGATTGGAAATGATATAAGATTTTTAGCTTGTGGACCACGTTGCGGTTTTTCAGAAATTGAAATTCCTGCAAATGAACCTGGAAGTTCAATTATGCCTGGTAAGGTAAATCCTACTCAAATAGAAGCCTTGACAATGGTTTGCGCAAGAGTTTTAGGAAATGATACTACAATAAGTTTTTGTGCATCTCAAGGAAATTTTGAGCTTAATGTATATATGCCTATTATTATTCACAGTTTTGTTGAATCTGTAAATTTACTTTCAGATGCAATGGAATCTTTTGTTAAGAACTGTGTAAGAGGAATAAAAGTAAATAAAGAAGTTGTAAATAAATATTTGAATGAATCTTTAATGCTAGTAACTTCACTTAATCCATATATTGGATATGATAAGGCTAGTCAATGTGCAAAATATGCTTTTAAGGAAAATACAACATTAAAAAAAGCAGTTTTACATTTCGGTTATTTAACAGAGTCAGAATTCGATGAAATTGTTGACCCTAAAAAAATGGTTTAAAATATAATTTATATAAAGGAGAGTAAGAAGATACTATGGAAGCAAAACAAGGATACAGAGTTGAACACGATTGTATTGGAGAAAGCTTAATTCCAGAAAATGCTTATTATGGAATTCACACTCAAAGAGCAACAGAAAATTTCAAGATTACAAGAAGAAAAACAAATCCTGAAATGATTAAATCAGTTGCTGAAATCAAAAAAGCTTGTGCTATTACAAACTTTGAAGCGGGAGTTTTAAGTGAAAAGAAAAAGGATGCAATAGTTTATGCTTGTGATGAAATTATCTGGGGAAGATATTTAGATCAATTTATTGTTGACCCAATTCAAGGGGGCGCAGGAACAAGCCATAATATGAATGCAAATGAAGTAATTGCAAATATCGCTATTGAACATTTAGGTGGAAAACTTGGAGATTATTCAATAATTCATCCTAATGATGATGTAAATATGGGACAATCTACAAATGACGTTTATCCAACAAGTGGTAAAATTGCTCTTATCAGACTTTTAGGCGAAACAATTGAAAGTTTAAAAGAATTAGAAAGTGCTTTACTTGTAAAAGCTGAAGAATTTGATGATGTTATTAAAATGGGAAGAACTCAAATGCAAGATGCTATTCCTATTAGACTTGGACAAGAATTCAGAGCTTATGCAACAGGAATTTCTAGAAATATTAAATTATTTAAAACAGCATGTACAGTTTTAAAAACAGTAAACATGGGTGCAACTGCAATTGGAACAGGACTTAATGCTGATGTAAGTTATATGGATAAGATTGTAAAAAATCTTGCTCAAGTTACAGATATGGAATTAGTTCAAGCAGAAGACTTAATTGACGGAACACAAAACATTGATGTTTTTGTTCATGTTTCAGGTCTTGTAAAGAGCTGTGCAATCAGTATGTCTAAAATAGCTAATGACTTAAGACTTATGTCTTCAGGACCAACTTGTGGTTTTGCAGAAATTAATTTACCTGCAAGACAAGCTGGAAGTTCAATTATGCCAGGAAAAGTAAATCCTGTAATTCCTGAAGTTGTTTCTCAAGTTGCCTTCAACTGTGCAGGAAATGACTTTGCAGTTACAATGGCTGCAGAAGCAGGACAACTTGAACTTAATGCTTTTGAACCAGTTATTTTCTATAACTTATTTGAATCAGTTGAAACAATTGGTAGAGCAGCAAGTACATTTGTTCATAACTGTATTTTAGGAATTACTGCAAATGCAGAAAGAACTAAAAATATGGTTCACAATAGCTATGGAATTGTAACAGCTTTTGCTCCACATATTGGATATGAAAAATCAGTTGAAGTAATTCATAAGGCTATTGAACAAAATTTACCTGTAAAAGCAGTTTTAATTTCAGAAAAAATTATGACTGAAGAAGAAATTGATAATATCTTAGATGTATTCTCAATGACTACACCAGGTATTGCAAAGAAAAACTAATATATTAAAAGGACATTCAAACGAATGTCCTTTATTTTTTTATTGTGGAACAACAAGGTTCCCGGGTACCCACCCGATGCAAAGTATCGAGGAAGTGTGGGGTTGTTATTGTGGAACAACAAGGTTCCCGGGTACCCACCCGATGCAAAGCATCGTGGAAGGGTGGGGGTCTTATTTTGTTTTAAGTTTAAGAATATGAAGTTCTGCTTCTTTTGAATCCTCATTTTCTTTAACTAAGTAGGAAATACAGTTATTTGTAACTTCTATTTTTGAAATAGACTTTTCTTTATCTCTATATGTCTTTTTAAGTAATAATTTCCCGTCACTATTGTAAACGTAGGCAGTATAAGTATTATCTAGCAAATATAAATCGTTGATTTTATAAGCATCTACAATGTCCATTCCATTTGTTACATCAGGAATATCTGTACTTTGCATATTTGATAGATTGAATACTTTGCCTGTATTGTATTTTGAATCATCAAGCACATAGCCACTTGTAAATAATAGCTTGTCATCTCCTGAAACGAATAAAGTTTTTCCATTTTTAGCGTTTTGAGGACTCTTTATTTTATCTAATTCTAAAACTTTTTTAAACTCACTAGGGGAAGTACGCTTATAAATATCTGAAGAACCTTCTTCCATCTTATCGTCATTTTGATAATTCAACACTTGGTAATATATTTCATTTCCAAGACCACCAGCAAACTTAATATAACTTCCATTTAGTTTCTTATTTTCTGTCTTTAACTCTTTTTCTTCAAGTAATCTCAAACTTGCACCGTCAATATTAAATTGAAGAATATATGACTTTATAATATTATTATCAATGGTATTTTCGCAAGTTAAAGTCAAATTACGTCCATCAATCGTAACTGTTGGCATTTTGTTATATACTTGATAATCGCCAGATATCTCAGCTTTATCTTCATTAAAGTATTTTTGCACATTTTTATTTTTATCGATAACAATATAATTATACTCATATACATTAGAAAATTTATTTTCACCTTTTGCAACATTTTTGTCATTGACCTTAACTATAAATAGTGTTTCATCAATAACACCATCTCTTGCAATGGCATACATATTTGTCTTTTCATTTCCTTTAATTTCATAAATTATATCTGTAATATCATCTTTTATATTTTTAGAAGCATAGACTATATTACCATTACTCGTATATCTAAAATAGAGTTTATTATTCTCTGCATTATAATTTAAAAATTTAAATTCGGTTGCATTCTTTGGAATTTCAACCTTTTTTATCTCTTCATCGAAACTTGCATTCTCAATACTCTCTTTTTTCGTTTCTTTAGTGTTTTTGGAATTTGAATTATTCTTTGATTTACTTGTACAAGAAGTCAAAAGTAAAGAAAAGGCTAATATACAAATAAATAATTTCTTAAATTTCATAAAGCACCGCCGTTCATATAGTTTAGAAAATTTACCAAAACATCAGTAATTAAGCGTTTTGGTAACTATGAATATCATAACATAGCAATAATCTAAAGTCAATGCTTTAAATTGAGAGTAGTTTAAATAAACCCAACTAATTTTAGGCAAAAAAAAGGCGATTAAAAATCGCCATTAATATTTTAACTATTTATTTGTCAATTCTATAAATTCATCAATTTCTTCTTTTATGCTTTCAAGAGATTTTAACCAGAAATCTTTCTTAGTTAAATCAATATTCATAACTTTAGCAACATCTTCACAAGTATTGATTGTAGTTGCTTCTAAAAGTTCTTGATATTTTTCTACAAAGCCATTAGGATTTTCTTTGTAAATTGCATAAAGGCCTCTTGAGAAAAGTCCGCCAAATGAGTAAGGGTAGTTATAGAATGAGAAACCTGCTGAATAGTAATGTGGTTTACAAGCCCACATAAATGGATGGTAAGTTTCTGGATCTAATCCATCTCCATAAGTTTTTTCTTGAGCATTTCTCATAATTTCTTCTAATTCTTCACTCATCATAAAGTGATCAAGTTTTCTTTCAAAAACTTCTTTTTCAAATAAAAATCTTGAATAGATATCAACAGTGATTTGAGCACAGTCAGAGATTTGAGATTCCATCAAAGTAATTTTATCTTTATCTGATGCTTCATTTAATGCTGCAGACATAATTAAATTTTCATTGAAAATTGAAGCTGTTTCAGCAACTGGCATTGGATAATCCCAATTTAAAGGTAGATGATTTTCAACATGAAGTCCATGATATGCATGTCCTAATTCATGAGCAAGAGTTAAAACAGAAGAAAGGCTTCCGTCAAAGTTCATCATAACTCTTGATTGTTTAATAAATGGAAGATTGCTACAGAAAGCTCCACCAACTTTTCCTTTTTTAGGGAAGTAGTCAATATAATTTTTATCAAATGCCTCTTTAACCATTTTTACCATATCATCTGAAAAAGTTGCAAAATGTTTCAATAAAAATTCTTGAGCTTCTTCAACTGTGAAAGTTCTATCACTCTCTCCAATACTTGCAAATAAGTCGTAGAATTTTAAACCACCTTCATATCCTAGAAGCTTAGCTTTATGCTTAAAATATCTTCTAAAATGTGGTAGGTAGTCGTCAATACTTGACCAAAGTGCAGTCAAAGTTTCTCTCTTCAATCTTGCATTTTCTAAAGACTCATCAAGAGCAGTTTCAAAACCTCTCATCTTTGAAGTTGTATTAACTTCTTGTTTAATATTATTTAAAGAAAATGCGATTGAATCTTTTATGCTGTCGTAAAGTTTCAATTCACTGTAAAAAGCTTCTTTTCTTGTATTTGCATCTGGAGAATAAGCTAAGTTTCTAATTTCACTTAAAGTTTTTTCTTCGCCTCTAAACTCTATAGATGCCTTTGAAGTCAAGAAATTAAACATAAATTCCCAAGCGTTTGAGCTTGAAAGTTTCATTTTTGCGATAACTTCTTCAATATCTTCAGGCAAAACATGTTTTAAAGCATCTTTTTTATTCTTAAAGAAGAATTCATAGTTCTTTAAATATTCATCTTTAGTAATATCAACAGTGATAGAACCTAAGAATTTATCAACTTTTGTAAAAGTTTTTGCATAATTTGAAAGTTTTGCATTCAAATTATTGCTGTAGTAAGTTGTCTTTTCATCAGTTGTATTTATAGCTTGGTTAAGCTCGATAAATGAAAAAACTCTGTAAATTGTAGTATTAACTTCTTCAAGTATGTTAATAACTGCCTTAACACTTTCTAAATTGTCTTCTAAATTAAGTTTCCCTAAATCAGTAAGCAAAGTATCAATTTTTTTGAAATCGTTTTGAAATTCAGCACTTTCATAAGAAGGATAAATTTCAACTAAAGAATATTGTTGATCCATAATTTTCTCCTTTATATATTATTTTTTAAGTAAAACATTCCAGTCGTTTTCTTTAAAACCGATAAGGAAAATTTTATTTTCTTCATCAATTAAAACAGGTCTTTTAATAAGAGAACCATCTTTTACCAATAATTTAATGGCTTCATCAACTGAAAGATCATCAAAATTTTCTTTTAATTTTAAATCTCTATAAGTTTTACCACTCGTATTGAAAAGTCTCTTTAATCCCATACTACCTTGAACAGCCTTTATTTGAGCCTTAGTAGGAGTTTCTTCTTTAAGGCTTATTTCCTTAAAATCAATTCCATTTTCCTTTAAGAATTTTTTTGCTCTTTTACAAGTTGTGCAATTTGGATATTCGAAAAAAAGTTTCACTATAACACCTCCCATTATACTTGATTATTATATATTAATCAAAGATTTATTAAAATGTAAATTGTCCATTTTGACAGACTTATACATATTTATAAACTTTACATCTTATAACAACATACCCATTTTATTACAATAACCTTAAATTAAGTTAAAAAGAAATAATTATAAAATATAAAAAATGTTGTTTAAGAAAAAACGTTAAACTATATCCTTTTATAGAATAATTTAGCAACGATTTAATTCTAACATTTATTTTAAATAAAATCAACAAAGAGTTAAAGTAAATAAAGAAAAAACTAAAAAAAATTAGTAAAAAGGTATTAAAAGGTATTGTGTAATATATAATAGTGTGATATGATATATATAAGATAGTAAAACGAATAAATTCCGATATAGAATAAATAACCAATAAAGGAGGTAAAAATGGATACTCAATTTAAAAAGGGTCTGTTGGATCTCTGTGTTTTAAGCTTTCTAATGGATAAAGATATGTATGGATATGAAATTGTTCAAAACATTTCAAAATCCATTGAAGTAAGCGAGGGCACCATATATCCAATTCTCAGGCGACTAAGTAAAGAGGGTTTTTTTGAAACTTATATAGTTGAGTCAAACGAAGGCCCTGCGCGAAAATACTATAGAATTACTGTTTCTGGAATGGAACATTATAAAAATCAAGTAGAATCATGGGAAAAACTAAAAACTGGTATGGACAGTATTTTGAAAAGAGGTGAAAAAGATGAATAAGGCTGATTACTTAGATGTATTAAAGGATTATCTTTTGCAATATTACTCAGAAGAGGAAAGTTTAGATATTTTAAGAGACTATGAAGAGTATTTTTTAAATGCTAAATTAGATGGAAAAAATGAGCAAGAGATAATTTTGGAGCTTGGCTCTCCTAAAATAATAGTTCAAGAACTTAGAGCTGAAGATAGAAATATTTCAAAAAAAGAAGGATTTTTTACAAACTTAACTAGAAAATTCGATAATTGGTTTGAAAAAGGTCTTTCAGAAAAGAGCTCAAGAGGAGAAATCGAAATAATGGAGAATAAATGTGATAAATTCGTAGAAAAATATGGAATTTTTGCATTTATGTTCCTAGCTATTTTTTCAGTAATAGAGCTAGTTCTAGGATTTAGATTTTTAGTTGCTCTTACAGAAATGCTAGGAATATATATCATCTCAATGTCATTCTTGGTTAGAACAAATAAAGGTATTCAAACGAAGGCAGGGAAGTTTCTAACATTAGTAAATATTTTAATTATGCTATTCTACTTTGCCTTAGCTTTTGCAGGAAGTAGTAACATTTTGGATATGGGATTTAGTTTAGCTTTAATTATGGCTATTCTAAACCTTGTTTTGATTTTCATCTTATCAAAAGGAATGTTTTTCCTTATAATAATTTCACTACTCTTTGCAATAGTCCTAATAATTCTAGGTGGAATATGGTTTTTCTTTGTAGGGATAACTTTGTTTGGAGTAGGACTTGCAATTTTCTTAACTCCATACACTCTTTCTGCATTATCAGCACTTTCACTCAACATCTTTTGGATAGTATTTCCGATAATGCTTGCGATAGGACTTTTCATAGCTATGAGTATCTTGATAAAATATTATTCTCTAGCTATATATAGATTAGTTTTAAAATATAATGACTGGATTAAAATAAAATTTATGTACTCAAGAGTTTATGGACAAAAAACAAAGGAGGACGAATATGAAAGGTAAATATTTTAAAATAAAAGTATTGGCTCTAGTTTCTTTTTGTTTAATTGCCGTTGGTTTTACAGGCTCTTACAAAATGCTTTGTGAAGTTCAAAGAAGAGCGGATGAAGAAATTGAGAAAAAATTAACTTACATTTCAAAAGAAATCTTAAAAACTGAAAAAGAAATAAAATATATAGATTTAAGCAAATATGAGGGTTATAATGTTGAAATAAAGAAAAGTCAAGATGAATACAATCGTATAACAGTAACCTATAAAGATAAATATTTTGATAATGAAGCAAACTTTGATGAAAAAAATAATAATAAAATTGATGTCATAACGAAAAGAATAGATGACGATAAAAGTTCAAGATTTGATTATGTAAGTAAATTTATTGATAATTCAGTAATGTATAATAAACTTTCGTATTCCCTTATAAGCCCTTCTAAGAAAGAAGATAAAACTAAAATAGTTATTGAGGTCAAAAATCCTATTGAAATTATGGGAACAGTAAATGGAAGTGAAAATAATGAATTATTAAAAAAAGAGTTAACTTACAGTGCCTATGATAAAAATTTATTTTCTGGAAGTCCTATTAAGAACATGCTTAATCAATTTAATGAATTCACTATTAAAGACGTAAATGACGAAAAAATTGAAATTCCAAAGATGAACTTAAAAACATTGAATTATACTACTACAAATATTGAAAAATTACTTATATCAGGATATAAGAATTCTTACGATGTGGAGTATGATGATTTGCCAATAGTCAATATAGATACACAAAATGTCAAAGACTTTGTCGAAGTAGATATAAATTCATTGACGACAGATTTAAATATTACTGGTGCAAAAAAAGTTATTCTTGAAGGAATGCCAAAATCTGGAGAAATTGTAGTTAAATATAAGATTAATGGAGAAGAAAAAAGTTTTGTAATAAATGAATCAAAGCAAAATGAAAAAACTACAAGAAAAGTAATAAATATTGAAAGTGAAAAAATATTTAGAACTTCACTGGATAACTCTTTAATTAAAGGTAAATTAGATAAAATATCGGACTTAAAAGAAATTAAATAGAAAAGAACTCAATCTTTCCATGATGATTCGCAACGGTAGGTATCTGGAAGCATTGTAGTTTCACAAAAAATGCAGATTATTAAATTAATCTGCATTTTTTAATAGACTTTGTAAGTGAACTTCATAACAGTTTTGCTACATTATATTTAGTTAATAAAATAAAAATAAGAAAAATATACAAACTTTTTTAAAAAAGTATTGTAAAAATATTTTAAATATAGTATAATATGATAAAGTTATATAGAGATATAAAAAGATTTTAAGATAGTAATCTTAATTATAATCTTTTGTATAACAAGGTTAGCGAAGAATCATTAACAAAATATTCGCTAAATTTAAGACATATATGTCTAAAAAATACATAAAGGGGGATTTTAGTATGAAAAAATTATCCAAAATTGTTGCCCTATGTTTAGCAACCACATTTTTATTATCTGCATGTGGTGGTAAGACTGGCAATAAAGACAAAACAAAAGATGTTGGTGTTCAAGATAAGTTAGTCATTGAAAATGAAGGAACACCAGTTGAGAATGCAACACTTAAAATTGCTTATGTAAGTGATTCTCCATTTACTGGAATTTTCCATCAAGCTTTTGCAAGTGGTAATCCGGATCAAGAAATTATGGCTTACTCCACTAATGGTACATTTAAATCTGATGAAAACTACAGATTAGTAAATGGTGGCGGTGCAGATATTGAATTTAAACCAGAAGAAAAGAAAGTTATTATAACAATACATGAAAAATATACTTGGAATGATGGTACTCCTGTTACTTCCGCAGACTTCTTAGAATACTATAAAATCATAGCTCATAAAGACTATACAGGTGTTCGTTTTGATGATGATATGAGAAATGTAGTTGGTATAGAAGAATATAATAAAGGTGAAAGTAAGGAAATTTCAGGTTTTAAAACTTTGAGTGATAAGAAATTTGAAATTCACTTTAAGAAATTCAATCCTGGTATACTTTGGGGTGGTGGAATTCCTTTTGAACCAGTTCCAAGCCATAAGTTAAAAGACATTCCTGTTAAGGAACAAGAAGCTCATGATATCACTAGAAAGAATCCATTATCACCTGGACCATACTATATTAAAGAAATAGTTCCAGGACAACAAGTTGTTTTCGAAGCTAACCCTTATTACTACAAGGGTCAACCAAAGGTTAAAAAAGTTATATGGAAAATTGTTCCATCAGCTCAAATCGTTGCTGCGCTACAATCAGGTGAATATGATTTAACTGTTAGTTTAAATGCTGACCTTTATAGTAAAGTAAGTGCATTAAAGAATGTTCAAATTGGTGTACAAGATGACTTATCTTATACTTACATTGGATTTAAACTTGGTAAATGGGATAATGAAAAGAAGGAAGTTGTAACAGATCCTAATGCTAAGATGGCAGATGTAAAATTACGTCAAGCTATGGCTTATGCAATTGACAATGATGCAGTTGGTGAAAAATTCTATCAAGGTCTAAGAAGAAATGCAACTCAACTTATGATTCCTGCATTTAAAGAATATTATGATGATTCATTAAAAGGTTATACTTACGATTTAGAAAAAGCTAAGAAACTTCTTGATGAAGCAGGATACAAAGATACTAATGGTGACGGAATAAGAGAAGATAAAAATGGTAAACCATTAAAGATTAAATTCGCATCAATGTCAGGTGGGGCTACAGCTGAACCTATAGCTAACTACTATATCCAACAATGGAAACAAATTGGCTTAGATGTTGAATTGACTAACGGAAGACTTATAGAATTTAACTCATTCTATGAAAAAGTTCAAGCCGATGATCCTGAAATTGATATTTATCAAGCTGCTTGGGGAACTGGATCAAATCCTAACCCTACAGGTCTTTACGGAAGAAAAGCTCAATATAACTTCTCAAGATTTGCAACACCTGAATTAGATGCAATATTTGATAAGATTAACTCTTATGAAGCAGTTGATAAAGAATACAGAGCAAAAGCATACAAAGAATTTGCAAACTATATGTTTGAAAATATACCAGTTGTTCCTACTCTATTTAGAAAATCTATAGTTGCTGTAAATAACAGAGTTAAAAAATGGGATACAACTCCGGGTACTACTTTTAGTATTTCTGATGTTGAATTAACAGCACCTGAACCTATAAAATAATATTTAAATACTTGTATAAAGTGTCAATGAGAAATCATTGGCACTTTTTTTGTGAAAGATCAGTTTAATAATATAAAATTTATACGAAAAATTCTATAAAAAATTATATTTTATTTTTTGAGCAAATTGATACGAGCAATATTATTTGTGATGTTAACGGGATAAAATTTTAAAGTCGAAGAATACGTTTTTACAACAAAAAATTTAAAAATAAAATTTATAAAAAATCTATTTTTATTAGATATTTACTCTAATTTGTTCAATAATTAAACTAAAAATTTAAAAAAACTACAATTTATGCTAAAAAACTATTGCAAAAAGTTTTTTTATATAGTATAATATGATAAAGTTAAGTAGAAAAACAAAGAAAAGAAGGGCAAAGCCCTTCTTAAACTTGTATTTTTATCTAACACAACGAAGTGTGCGATTAGTAAAGTAATTAATCGTTTACTACACGATGGATAGGTCGTGTAAATACATAAAGGGGGATTTAGATATGAAAAAATTATCAAAAATCGTTGCTCTATGTTTAGCAACATCTTTTTTATTCTCCGCGTGTGGCGGTAAGAGTGAAAAGAAAAACGAAGACAAGCAAGTAGGGGTTCAAGACAATATGGTTATCGAAAATGAAGGAACTCCAGTAGAAGATGCAACTCTTAAGGTTGCACATATTAGTGACTCACCATTTACTGGTATTTTCCACCAAGCTTTTGCAAGTGGTAACCCAGATTTGGAAATTTTGAACTACTGTGCAGGCGGTACATTCAAAATTGATGAAAACTACAGATTAAAAAACGGTGGCGGTGCTGACGTTGAATTCAAACCTGAAGAAAGAAAAGCAATTATAACAATAAATGAAAAATATACATGGAATGACGGAACTCCTGTTACTTCCGCAGACTTCTTAGAATATTATAAAATTATAGCTCATAAAGACTATACAGGCGTTCGTTTTGACGCAGATATGAGAAACTTAGAAGGTATAGAAGAATATAATAAAGGTGAAAGTAAAGAAATCTCTGGCTTCAAAACTATTAGCGATAAGAAATTTGAATTAACATTCAAGAAATTTACTCCAAGTATCCTTTGGGGCGGTGGAATTCCTTTTGAACCAGTTCCAAGTCATAAGTTAAAAGATATTCCTATTAAGGATCAAGAATCTCATGACATTACTAGAAAGAATCCATTATCACCTGGACCATACTATATTAAAGAAATAGTTCCAGGACAACAAGTTGTTTTCGAAGCTAACCCTTATTACTATAAGGGTCAACCAAAGATTAAAAAAGTTATATGGAAAATTGTTCCATCAGCACAAATCGTTGCAGCTTTACAATCTGGTGAATATGACTTAACAGTTGGATTAAACTCAGACCTTTATTCAAAAGTTAAAGAATTAAAGAATGTTAAGATTGGTGTTCAAGACGATTTAGGATATACTTATTTAGGATTTAAACTTGGTAAATGGGATAAAGAAAAAGGAGAAGTTGTAACTGATCCTAATGCTAAAATGGCAGATGTAAAATTACGTCAAGCAATGGGTTATGCACTTGATAACAATGCTGTTGGTGAAAAATTCTACCAAGGTCTAAGAAGAAATGCTACTCAACTTATGATTCCAGCATTCAAAGAATACTATGATGATTCATTAAAAGGTTATACTTACGATTTAGAAAAAGCTAAGAAACTTCTTGATGAAGCAGGATACAAAGATACTAATGGTGACGGAATAAGAGAAGATAAAAATGGTAAACCATTAAAGATTAAATTCGCATCAATGTCAGGTGGGGCTACAGCTGAACCTATAGCTAACTACTATATCCAACAATGGAAACAAATTGGCTTAGATGTTGAATTGACTAACGGAAGACTTATAGAATTTAACTCATTCTATGATAAATTAGATGCTGATGACCCTGAAATTGATGTTTACATGGGTGGTTGGGGAACTGGATCAAATCCTAACCCATCAGGATTCTATTCAAGAAATGCAAAATTCAACTTCTGTAGATATGCAACTCCTGAATTAGATGCAATTTTAAATAAGATTAACTCTTATGAAGCTGTCGATAAAGATTACAGAGCTAAAGCATACAAAGAATTTGCAAACTATATGTTTGAAAATGCACCAGTTATTCCTACACTATTTAGAAAGAACATAACTGCTGTAAATAACAGAGTTAAGAAATATGATATAACTCCTGGTACAGACTTTACCAATTCTGATATTGAAGTAACAGCAAAAGAACCTATTAAATAGAAATTAAAAGAAAAATAAAGAGACCACTTTTGTGGTTTCTTTTTTATTGCGAAACAATAAGGCTCTTGAAATTACGTCCGATGTAAATCGTCGTAGAAGAAAGTCTTAAGTTTTTTAAAAAAGTTTTAAATATAAATACCATTAAATTTCCATAAAAAAAGAATTATGATGCAATTCAAATGAATATCTTTAAATTAAAAAAGATAAATTTGATACATCATAATTCTTAAGGAAAATTTATTAAAAAGAAAATTATGCTATTTTCATTTTAAAAAGTAAAGTTTGATTAAAATTAAATTTACTTAAAATTGTAAACTTAATTTTAATCAATTAGATTACTTGTAATTTAAATGCCTTAGCCTAAAAAAATTATCAAAAAGGGCTATGGCTAAATAGGCTTTTAGCCTAAGTTCATATTCTCCATTTTGTTTTTGGGGATTATTAGGAGATTATGATGAATTAGATTTGCTTAAAAGTAAATCTAATCTTAAAAAATATTTATTTCTTTTGGATAGGATATATATATTTTGCCATAGAAACCTTAAATAAAATTTAAAAAAATAAAAAGTTTCAAAAAAATTTTTTAAATCCCTAAAAGTATGATACAATTAATATATATATAAAATAAAAAGATAATTATAATATAAAAATATAAGGGGTGGTTGTATGATAGGGATTATAAGTGCTCTTGATGAAGAGCTAATGGAAATTATAGATAAAATTGAAACAAAAAAAGTAAGGAGAGGCTGTTTTACCTTTTATCTAGCAAATATTTCTAATAAGGAAGTTGTACTTGGGATTTGTGGAGTTGGAAAAGTAAATTCTGCAATTTATACTCAAAGTATGATAGACAACTTTTCTCCTGAGATTATTATAAATATAGGAGTCGCTGGTTCAACTGACAATGATGTAAAAATAGGCGACCTGGTTATAGGCACAGAATATTTTTATCACGATTTTGACTGCACAGAAGCAGGCTATGTGATGGGACAAATTCCTGCGCTTCGTGATGTTAAATTTATTGCTGATAAAAAATTAGTGGATATTTCTTATGAAAAGGCGAAAAAAGTTTTACCTGAAGATAGAATTTTTAAAGGAATTATAGCGACAGGAGATATTTTTGTAGCTAAAAAAGAAATTAAAGACAGAATAAAAGCAAATTTTAACTCTCTTTGTTGTGAAATGGAAAGTTGCTCCATTGTGCATACTTGTCATTTGAATAATGTTAGGTATTTGGCTCTACGTTCAATATCCGACAATGCAAATGAAGAGGCGGATTGTGATTTTGAAACCTTTGTTTTAGAGTCAGCAAAAGTTGTTAAGAGTATTATTTTAGATATTATAGAGGAAATATAAATGATTGAAATTAAGAATTTAAAGAAAAATTATGGAAAATTTGTAGCAATTGATGATTTTAATTTGGAAATTGAAGAGGGAAAGACTTACGGCGTTTTGGGAAGAATCAATTCTGGTGGAACTACAATTTTTAATATTTTATGTAATTATACTTTCAAAGATGATGGTACTGTTTTAATTGACGAAAAAGAACCTGAAAATGCTAGAGATTTGATTTATATGTGTCCAAAAATGGAATTTTATAGTGGATATACTCTAAGACAAATTCTAAAGACTATTTCAGATTTTAATTCGGATTTTGATGTAGCTTATGCACTAGAACTTTGTGAATCTTTTAAGCTCGATCTTGATAAGAAGTTTAAAGTTGAAGAGAATGTTCAAAACTGTACAATCTTTAAGACTATTGTTACAATATGTATGAAAAAAAAGTATCTTCTTTTTAATAAGCCGGAAATTGGACTTTCAAGTTTAGACATTAGAAAATTAAGTGATATTTTAATGGGCAATTACAAAAGAATGGGTTATACACCGATTATCCACAGTAAAAATGTAAATTACTTTTTTGATTATCTTGACTATATAATTATTATTAAAGATAAAAAAGTAGTGCTTTTTGAAAGTAGAGAAAAGCTTGAAAAAATGGTTTATTCTATTTCTGTTTCTATTGAATTTATAGATGATATTGCTAAGGAGAAAAATATTTTGGCGGTTAGAGATGTAAAAAACTTTTCTAAGTTAAAAAATGTCTATATTTTAGCAAAAGATGAAGACGAAATTAAAGAACATGGAAGTAGAACTGTATCTTTGAAGGAACTTTATGAAGCAATTACTGCATCTGAAGGAGGTCATTAAATTGAGAAAGGGACTATTATTTACCTTAAAATTATTATTCGACACTTTTTTAATTGGAATAGTATTTTCTGTTATATGTGAACTCGTATTTTTAGCTTTTGCAAAAATTTTAAGTATTGATATATATTTAAATGCTGAAGTGTTTATGTCAATATTAACGGCAAGCTTTTTGACTTTTGTTTTCTCGAAAAAAAATATATTCAATCAACTTTTTATAAATGGATTTAGTAGAAAAAAAATAGCTAAGATTAAAACAATGAGTTGTATAGTTTATGGACTTGTGTTTTTTATACTATTTGTTGTATATGAGATTTTTTATGCAGGTTTGTTAACTGACAGCATATACTTAGATACAATTCTATATCTACTTGTTGTTTATTTAGCAATTACTTTTGTTGTAGAATTTGCTACATTTTTAGATTTGATTTACAAAAAGATCTCTATGAAAAAAGGAAAAGGTATAAATAAAGCTTTCTATAAATATGCATACTCAATAGTTCTTATACTTATAACTTATATATATAGATTGATTTATCCTGTAATTTATGATTATTGCACAAATATTGTATTGATTACTATACTATTATTGCTTGTCATATTGAAATTAATACTTTCAAATATGAATAAAAAATGGATATTAAGTATGGATATAAGAGCTTAGGAGGTTTTTATGGACGGATATATTTTGGCGTTAGATCAAGGAACGACGAGCTCAAGAGCTATTTTATTTGATCATAGTGGAAATATAAAGGGTATATCACAAAAGGAATTTAGACAAATTTTTCCAAAAGCAGGATGGGTTGAACATGATGCAATGGATATTTGGGCGACTCAATCTGGAGTTTGCAGAGAAGTTTTAGAAAAGAATTTTGTAAGACCTAATGAAGTTAAAGCCATTGGAATTACAAACCAAAGGGAAACTACAATTATCTGGGAAAAATCTACAGGAAAACCAATATATAATGCAATTGTATGGCAATGTAGAAGAACTGCAGAAATTTGCGAACAAATAAGAAAAGATGGTTATGAGAGTCTGATTTTTGAAAAAACCGGACTAAAACTTGATGCTTATTTTTCCGCCACAAAAATAAAATGGATATTAGATAATGTTGAGGGAGCAAGAGAAAAGGCTGAAAATGGTGAGTTATTATTCGGAACTGTAGATACTTGGATAGTTTGGAACTTAACAAGAGGAAAAGTTCACATAACTGACTATTCAAATGCTTCGAGGACAATGTTATTTAATATAAATACTTTACAATGGGACGAAGACATTTTAAAAATTTTAAATATTCCAAAATCTATGCTACCCGAAGTTAGAGATTCAAGTGAAATTTATGGTTATACTGATGAATACACATTTGGTGGAGCTAAAATTCCTATAGCTTCTGTAATTGGAGATCAACAATCTGCTCTTTTTGGACAAAATTGCTTTGAAAAAGCTGAGGCTAAAATAACTTATGGAACAGGAGCTTTTCTTTTGATGAATATAGGAAAAGAAGTATTAAAATCTAAAAACGGACTCCTTACTACAATAGCTTGGGGATTAAATGGTGAAGTTACATATGCATTAGAAGGAAGTATCTTTATTGCAGGAGCTGGAATACAATGGCTTAGAGATGAACTAAGACTGCTTTATGAAGCAAGCTTATCTGAACAATATGCAAATTTGGTAGATGATACTGACGGTGTCTATATTGTTCCTGCATTTACAGGGCTTGGAGCACCTTATTGGGATATGAATGCTAAAGGAGCTATATTCGGACTTACTAGAGGAACTAAAAGAGAACATATCATTCGTGCAATGCTCGAATCAATAGCTTATCAATGTGTAGATGTATTTAATTGTATTGAAGAAGATACAAATATAAAAATTCAAAATTTAAAAGTTGATGGTGGAGCAAGTGCTAACGGATTCTTATTGCAATTTCAATCTGATATGTTAAATACAGAAGTAATAAGACCTGAAATCTTAGAAACGACAGCTATGGGCTGTGCATTTCTTGCAGGACTTGCTGTTGGATTTTGGAAAAGTACAGATGAAATAAAGAATATTTGGAAAAAAGACAAGACATTTTATCCTGTTTTAAGTGAAGAAAATAGAAGCAAAAAACTTAAAGGTTGGAAAAAGGCTGTTAAAAGAACTTTTGACTGGGATAAAGATGAAGAATAATGTAGTGAAAAAGAGCTTAGAAAAAACTAAGCTCTTTTTTGGTAATTAGTTCCATAAATTTTATTAATGATTAAAAACTATCATAGAAAATTTTAATGTTATAATTGATTTCCAAGTGTATAATCTTAATAATCATATTTTAGGAGGTAGAGATGAGAGATTACTATAAATGGGCAAAAGAGTTTTCAGATAAATATATAAAACCAGTAGCCGAAGAAATTGATGAAAAAGGAAAGTTTCCAAAAGAAATATTTGACAAAATCAAAGAAGAAGGATTTTTTAAAGTTTTAGTTCCTGCTGAATAGGGCGGAGAATGTGCAGGACCAGAGGCACAAGCTTTTATTAGTCAAGCATTTGTTGAAGGTGCTGCAACAGTTGGGTTAGGATATACAATGCATAATGTTGCTCTTAAATTTATATTAACATTTGCAGAAGAAGACTTTAAAAAATTTATTGTTAAAGAAGTAGTTGAAAATAATAGAATGCTTTCACTTGCTAGAAGTGAATTTGAAAGTGGAGTATATGTTTTCAAATCACAAACACAATTAGAAGAACATGATGACAATCAAGACGGTAACATCACACCTTCTCAAATATCAAGATTTTCTGTGATAGTTTGTGAGCAACCGGCAACCAGTTAATAAGCTTAAGCACTGGAAATAAAGCAGACATCCCCCTTGTAATATCGTCATCCTTTACACTACGGAAACCTCTTGCAATATCCTTAATATCATCAAAGGAATCCGCTCCAAATATGAATTTTGCTCCGGTTTTTTGTATGGACTTTTCAACATTTTCTTTCGCCACCCACCTTTTTGACAGGCACTCCATAAGAACATAAGCATTGTCAAAATTCTCTCTAATAATTCGGAGCATTTGGGCATTGTCTTCCCTTGTCAAATACATTGACAAGCCCTCAATGATAAACAGAATGTTCCCATCTGCTTTTATTTCTTTTGCCCACGCCGAATCTGTTGCTGAAATACCGATGTTTGAAACTCTGCCGGATTCTGCAAAAATCTGATTTCTTACTTCAATGGTTTCAGGCAGATCCACATTGTACCATGTGATTTGTCCGTTATCCATTCGATAAAATCTCGTGTCAAGTCCACAAGCAATATTTACGACTGTACATGTTGGATTTTCATCAATAAACGCTTTTACCAGTTCATCAAAGACAAGCGTTCTTGCAATCACGCCATAGCCCATAAGAGAATCATTTGTGGCAGCAGTAAAATCGTAATCAATTTTTTCAACCAATTCCACCGCTTTAGCGTCATAAAATTTATGCCTTTTGTTCTTGGAATATTGTGCTCTTGCATAAAAACTCTGAAGCATCGTTTCCGCAGAACCATTTAAAACAGGTTTTATTTTTTCTTGTAGTTCCACTTCTCCCAAATGTAAACACCTCCTACATATTTTGATTTGTTAGTCTACACTAACTAATATTATATCACTTTTTTAATTTTTCTTACAGTCCTAAATCTTGGCTCTTACTCTGTGATAGTTGCTTTTCTTGTTCCCCTAACTGCTCTATACAGGTCTTAACTTTTTCTGCCTGTTCAACTTCTTCTCGTATCTCCAATATTTGACTGTATAGGTTCTTTTTCTCTTTCTTCAAAGTGGCAAGTTCTGATTTCCATTTACTGATGGCTAAGGTCTTACTTTCTCCTAAATGTTCTTTCAAATATTTCTTTGCACTTTCAAATAAAATAAGCTCCGCCGTATGCTCGTTATAAAAATCTTCCTGTTTACTGTTCTTTAATTTTGCATAGACTTTGTAGGTGTCTTTATTCTTCAAATATTTTTCTGACTGGTCGATGAGTTGTATTTTTTCATCAATCTTTTTCTCGGTATCTTTTAAGACTCTTGTGGTCTTGTAATTCTTATCTCGTAAATTAGTAATGCTTTCTTTTAATTGATTGATACTTGTAATGTTTTTCTCTTTGAGTAACTGATAACTTTCAATATATTTCTCTAAATCTGCATTATTCTTATCTGCATTTTTATGGATAAGATTTTCAAAGATGGATAACAGATTTTCTTTGGGTGGAAGGGTGAATTTTATATTTTCGTTTTCTGTTTTTTCTTCTTTGCCTATTCCTCTTATCCAATTTAGTAATGCTTTTATTCTTCTTGAGATTTCTTTTAAAATCGCATTTTGATGTTTGATTTCTCTGTTGATATTTCCTCTGTCTGTGGCTATGCCTTTCTTCTCCATTTGGGTTGCTGATACACCTAAATGAATGGTCGGTATTTGTTCTATTTCTTGTCTTTGATAAGAACGGTGATCCACTTTTTCCTGTATGCTGTTTTCCTCAAGATATTTGTTTGTAATGTTTGCCCATGCTTTTCTCCACTCTTCTGCTTTACCTTGCTCATTACAATCTGTTGTATTGATTTTTCTTGTTTTGTAATTGCCATTTCTAAGTTCTTACTTTCAGTAAAGATACTTTCAAAGACTGCTCCTTTTTCATATATCCTTCTATCACTTTTTTTTCTTTCTTCCTGCTTCTGCTTGCTGATGAGCTTTTTTCTTTTGTTTTGTAACTGCTTGATTTTTTCTTCTGCCATTAAAATTTTTTCTTCTATGTTTTTCATTTTGTCTTTTCCTCTCTTTTTATTTTTTAGCAAAGAAAAAACAGTAAACCTTTTTTGATTTACTGTTTTTATACTATTTTTTATTTAATTGATATTACTAAAAATAGGAATTTTACGTGCTTGAGTAGATATTATATTTTCAGTCAATGCTTCATTCTTCATAACACAATCAAATATCTAATATCTCAACAATTTCTCCATTGTGCTGTTTCAATTCAATCTTCCGAATTATTTCTTCTCCCAAATATTTAATAAAATCACTTAATTCTGATGAAACTTCAAATATAATGTTGTGTTTACTATCATTCTCCGGATTAAATGTTGAATTATAATTTCTTTCGCTTGACCAATAATTCCAATTTACATCTGTTCTTTCGTAATAAACATAATTCTGTTTTTTTGTAACATATATTCTTTTGTTAATCAATACCTTTTCATCTTCAGATTTAAAAATATCAGAATATAATTTTAAGCCCTCAAATTGCTTATATTCTTTAATTTTATTGTTTGAAACATTAAGCTTTATTTCCTTATAATCCATAATCTTTCCTCCTTAAATTTGTTGCCTATACTGGAGAATATTATAACATTTTTAATGCGTTTTTTCTACTATCGGATTTCCTCACTCACTACTATTTCTCTTAGAGTTTATTACCTTAAACAGCTTATCTTGAAAAGTATTCTTGCTTTTTTTATCAAAATTTATCTCGGTTACAAAGGTCTTTCCATTTATCTTTTTTGTTAGTATGCCGTCAGGCTTTTTTTGTGGTTGTTCCTTTGGCTTTATTTCTTTGGTATCTGTTTTTTCCTTTTCAGTCATTCAATTCCTCCTTTTTACTTGCACAAAAAAAGATTTCCTGTACTTAGGAAACCTCTTTTCGTATTGGTTGATATTTCGTTTTAGGTTGTTGCTTGTAACTTCTTTTTTGCTCGGTACTCTCGTGCTTTTACTTTCTCATACTCTCTAAACTTTTCAATGTTTTTGGCTCGGTACTCTTTGGAATATGCCTTATGGTAGGCTCATGCTTTTTCTTTCTTGGCTTCTTCGATTTCTTTCCTCATCTGTATCATTTTTTGTTCTGTCGGCTCTATCTGTTTTGTAAGTTCATTTTCAAATTTTCCGATATAGTTAAAATAAACCTCTATTCGCTGAACAATATATTTTGCTCTTTTTACATCTCTTTCATGTACTATGATTTTACTGATAAACTCATTGATAATGGTGGGGGTAAGTTCTTCAAAGTTGGAATAGCTTTCTGCAAGTCTGATAAATCTCTTTGCTCTTTTGTTTGCATTTTCATATTCGGATAAGCGTTCTTTGATTTCTTCTTTTTCTGCTTTTAAGGTGTAATATTCTTTTGCATACTTTCTTGATAACTGTTCATAGCGTTCTGTATCCATATTTCCAAGTGCATTATCTTCGTAGAGCTTATTCATCACTCTTTCTATCTGTTCCATTCGGTCTGTGATTTGTGGCATACGCTTTTTATTTTTCTTGACTTCTTCAGTCTGTTCTTTGGCAAGACTGTTTTTTACCAGTGCTTCAAACTCTGATTTGTTTGTGAATGAAAACTTGCCTATCTTTCGTAAAACTTCTTTGAGCGTTTCCATGACCTCATCAACATCAATGCGGTGTGGGGGAGTTGTATTTGGAGTGCTTTGCTTTCCCTTTGGCATATTCACTGCAATAGGTTACATGCTGTACTCTTCCATTTTTGTGTATGATGCGAATGTGCATTTTTGTTCCGCAATCTTTACAGTACATCAATCCCGATAATGGGTGGATTTCTCCATCTCTGTTCGGTCTTTTGACAGGTGCGTTTTTTAATATCCGCTGTACATTTTCATAGGTGGCTCGGTCGGTAATTGGCTCATGCACATCGGAAGTGATTTGCCACTTATCTTTATCGACATAGTGGTTTCTTTTATCCCTATGATGCTTTTAGTCTTGAAGTTGACTACATCGCCACAACACTCCTGTCTTTTCAGTATGCGTGTTAGGGTTGCTTTGTTCTAGTTATAGCGGTTCTCTTGATTGAGTGTTCTGCTTTTTGCGCTTCCTATGCCTTGCTGTTTCATATAAAAGGTTGGGGTTAGTATTTCTTTGTCTTTCAGATAAACGGCTATCTGATTTCTGTTTTTACCCGTCTAAGAAAATTTTAAAAAAATTTTAAAAAAGTGTTGACAAAGGGATATCCAAGTGATATAATATTAAGGTCGCAACAAGAGTGACACGAATCAAGAAAAGTAAACAGTGATAAAAACTTTGAGAGTACAAAGAAAAACAATAATTTAGGTGTAAAAAAGTCAGCGAGAGCAGACGAACTTTTAATAGAGAGTTTGATCCTGGCTCAGGACGAACGCTGGCGGCGTGCTTAACACATGCAAGTCGAACGTGATTTTTGTGGAAAGCCCTTCGGGGACGGAAATGAAATGAAAGTGGCGAACGGGTGAGTAACACGTGAGCAACCTACCTTACACAGGGGGATAGCCGTTGGAAACGACGATTAATACCGCATGAGACCACAAAGCCACATGGCTTAGGGGTAAAAGATTTATCGGTGTAAGATGGGCTCGCGTCTGATTAGCTAGTTGGAAGGGTAAAGGCCTACCAAGGCAACGATCAGTAGCCGGTCTGAGAGGATGAACGGCCACATTGGAACTGAGACACGGTCCAAACTCCTACGGGAGGCAGCAGTGGGG
The DNA here is from genome assembly GCF_037482165.1 of Parvimonas micra. NCBI lineage: Bacteria > Bacillati > Bacillota > Tissierellia > Tissierellales > Peptoniphilaceae > Parvimonas > Parvimonas micra. Next base: position 1,460,385 of record NZ_CP148048.1, on the reverse strand, counting down.
AATATTGCACAATGGGGGGAACCCTGATGCAGCGACGCCGCGTGAGCGAAGAAGGTTTTCGAATCGTAAAGCTCTGTCCTATGAGAAGATAATGACGGTATCATAGGAGGAAGCCCCGGCTAAATACGTGCCAGCAGCCGCGGTAATACGTATGGGGCGAGCGTTGTCCGGAATTATTGGGCGTAAAGGGTACGTAGGCGGCCTATTAAGTCAGGTGTGAAAGCGTGAGGCTTAACCTCATTAAGCACTTGAAACTGGAAGGCTTGAGTGAAGGAGAGGAAAGTGGAATTCCTAGTGTAGCGGTGAAATGCGTAGATATTAGGAGGAATACCGGTGGCGAAGGCGACTTTCTGGACTTTTACTGACGCTCAGGTACGAAAGCGTGGGGAGCAAACAGGATTAGATACCCTGGTAGTCCACGCCGTAAACGATGAATGCTAGGTGTTGGGAGTCAAATCTCGGTGCCGAAGTTAACACATTAAGCATTCCGCCTGGGGAGTACGGTGGCAACACTGAAACTCAAAGGAATTGACGGGGACCCGCACAAGCAGCGGAGCATGTGGTTTAATTCGAAGCAACGCGAAGAACCTTACCAAGGCTTGACATATAGTTGAGTTATTGAGAAATTGATAAGTCCCTCGGGACAGCTATACAGGTGGTGCATGGTTGTCGTCAGCTCGTGTCGTGAGATGTTGGGTTAAGTCCCGCAACGAGCGCAACCCTTATCTTCAGTTGCCAGCATGTAATGATGGGGACTCTGGAGAGACTGCCGATGACAAATCGGAGGAAGGTGGGGATGACGTCAAATCATCATGCCCTTTATGTCTTGGGCTACACACGTGCTACAATGGTTGGTACAACGAGAAGCTAGACAGTGATGTTAAGCAAAACTCTAAAAACCAATCTCAGTTCGGATTGTAGGCTGCAACTCGCCTACATGAAGTCGGAGTTGCTAGTAATCGCGAATCAGAATGTCGCGGTGAATGCGTTCCCGGGTCTTGTACACACCGCCCGTCACACCATGGGAGTTGGCAATACCCGAAGCCGCCGATCTAACCGCAAGGAGGAAGGCGTCGAAGGTAGGGTTAATGACTGGGGTGAAGTCGTAACAAGGTAGCCGTATCGGAAGGTGCGGCTGGATCACCTCCTTTCTAAGGAGTACAAAGAACGACAGTTCAATTAAAATTCTTAGTTTTATCACTGTTTTTTGGTTCATATTTTTTTTAAAATTTTTAATTTTAAACCAAAAGCTGTAAGGCTAACTAAAAGAAAATACCAAAATGATAGTATAAAAGAAAAAGGGGCACGCAAGACCTTCAAAATATTTTTTACTATCGAAAAAAACATTTTGGGGGTGTAGCTCAGTTGGGAGAGCACCTGCCTTGCAAGCAGGGGGTCAGGAGTTCGAATCTCCTCATCTCCACCAAGAAACCTGACAATTAAAGAGAAATATATTTCTGGTCAAGCGACCAAGGGCATAAGGTGAATGCCTTGGCACTGAGAGCCGAAGAAGGACGTGACAAGCTGCGAAAAGTCTCGGGGAGGAGCAAATATCCTGTGATCCGGGAATGTCCGAATGGGGAAACCCACTTGAGCAAACCTCAAGTATCTTGTTGTGAATACATAGCAATAAGAGGGAATAGTTGGTGAACTGAAACATCTAAGTAGCCAGACGAAAAGAAAGAAAAAATTCGATTTTCAAAGTAGCGGCGAGCGAAATGGAAAGAGCCCAAATTAAGTTAAGGAAGAAGAAAGATAGTTGAATGGTCTGGGAAGATCAACCGAAGAAAGTGAAAGTCTTGTAAACGAAATCAGACTTATTCTGACTTAGAAAGAGTAGCATGGGACACGAGAAATCCTGTGTGAATATGGGGGGACCACCCCCTAAGGCTAAATACTACTCAGTGACCGATAGAGAATAGTACCGTGAGGGAAAGGTGAAAAGAACCCCGGGAGGGGAGTGAAATAGAACCTGAAACCTTATGCCTACAAGCAGATAGAGTCTTAAGAGAGATGATATCGTACTTTTTGTAGAACGGGCCAGCGAGTTATGGTGTGCGGCAAGGTTAAGTAATGAAGTTACGGAGCCGTAGGGAAACCGAGTCTGAATAGGGCGAATAAGTCGTATGCCATAGACCCGAAACCAGGTGATCTATCCATGGGCAGGTTGAAGTGAAAGTAAAATTTCATGGAGGACCGAACCGGGTAGCGTTTAAAAGCTATCGGATGACTTGTGGATAGGGGTGAAAAGCCAATCGAACTTGGAGATAGCTGGTTCTCCTCGAAATAGCTTTAGGGCTAGCCTCAATTTAGTTTACAGGGGGTAGAGCACTGAATACCGTAGGGGTGTTAGACATTACCGAAAGTTATCAAACTGCGAATACCTGATAAATGATGATTGGGAGTCAGACTATGTGGGATAAGCTTCATAGTCAAAAGGGAAAGAGCCCAGACCACCAGCTAAGGTCCCTAAATATAGATTAAGTGGTAAAGGATGTTTTACTACTTAGACAACCAGGATGTTGGCTTAGAAGCAGCCATACATTTAAAGAGTGCGTAATAGCTCACTGGTCAAGTGGTAGAGCGCCGAAAATGAACGGGGCTAAAATCTAATACCGAAGCTGTGGACTAATGTAAATTAGTGGTAGAGGAGCATTGTGTAAGGGGTGAAGCTAAGTTGGAAGACGAAGTGGACTTTACAGAAGAGAGAATGCTGGCATGAGTAGCGAAAAGGAGGGTGAGAATCCCTCCCGTCGAAAGCCTAAGGATTCCTGAGGAAGGCTCGTCCTCTCAGGGTAAGTCGGGACCTAAGCCCAGGCTGAAAAGCGTAAGCGATGGACAACAGGTTGAGATTCCTGTACTATCTTTGAATGTTTGAGAGAAGTACTGACGCAGGAGGATATGTTGAGCGTGTGAATGGTAGAGCACGTCTAAGCAAGTAGGTAGAGAATAGAGGCAAATCCCTATTCTTAATATCGAGATGTGATGGGGAGCGAAAAATAAGTAGTGAAGCAACAGATTCCAAACTGCCAAGAAAAGGTACTATTGAGTGAGAAGATACCCGTACCAAAACCGACACAGGTAGGCAAGGAGAGAATCCTAAGACGCGCGGAAGAACCTTTGTTAAGGAACTCGGCAAAATGACCCCGTAACTTCGGGAGAAGGGGTACCATTAGATGTGAAGGGCATACGCCCAGAGCATAGAGTGGTCGCAGAGAATAGGCCCAAGCAACTGTTTACCAAAAACACAAGTCTCTGCTAAATCGAAAGATGAAGTATAGGGGCTGACACCTGCCCGGTGCTGGAAGGTTAAGGGGAAATGTAAGAGCAATCGAAGCATAGAACTTAAGCCCCAGTAAACGGCGGCCGTAACTATAACGGTCCTAAGGTAGCGAAATTCCTTGTCGGGTAAGTTCCGACCCGCACGAAAGGTGTAATGATTTGGGCACTGTCTCAACAAAGGATCCGGTGAAATTGTAGTAGTCGTGAAGATGCGACTTACCCACGATAGGACGGAAAGACCCCGTGGAGCTTTACTGTAGGCTGGCATTGGAATTTGGTATTAAATGTACAGGATAGGTGGGAGACTGAGAAACGAGAGCGCCAGTTTTCGTGGAGTCACTGTTGGGATACCACTCTTTTGATACTAAATTTCTAACTTGATACTCTGAAGCGAGTATAAGGACACTGTCAGTTGGGCAGTTTGACTGGGGCGGTCGCCTCCTAAAGAGTAACGGAGGCGTTCAAAGGTTCCCTCAGAATGGATGGAAATCATTCTAAGAGTGCAAAGGCAAAAGGGAGCTTAACTGCGACACCAACAAGTGGAGCAGATAGGAAACTAGGACTTAGTGATCCGGTGGTACCGAGTGGAAGGGCCATCGCTCAACGGATAAAAGCTACCCCGGGGATAACAGGCTTATCTCCCCCAAGAGTTCACATCGACGGGGAGGTTTGGCACCTCGATGTCGGCTCGTCTCATCCTGGGGCTGGAGTAGGTCCCAAGGGTTGGGCTGTTCGCCCATTAAAGAGGCACGCGAGCTGGGTTCAGAACGTCGTGAGACAGTTCGGTCCCTATCCATCGTGGGCGAAGGAAATTTGAGAGGAGCTGTCCTTAGTACGAGAGGACCGGGATGGACAGACCGCTGGTGTATCAGTTATCATGCCAATGGTAATGCTGAATAGCTAAGTCTGGAAGGGATAAGTGCTGAAGGCATCTAAGCACGAAGCCCCCCTCAAGATGAGATTTCCTGTTGCAGCAATGCAAGAGAGATTCGATACAGAAAATGTCGTAGATAGGTCAGAGGTGTAAAGGTGGCAACATCAAAGCTAACTGATACTAATAAATCGAAAGCTTGACCAGAAATATATACTCTTTAGTTGTAAGGGTTTTAAACAGAAATATATGAAAAGAAAAGAAAAAGTAAACAAGTATGGCTGTGATAGCTAGGAGGATACACCTGTACCCATACCGAACACAGAAGTTAAGTTCCTAAACGTCGAAGGTACTAGTACATCTCGTACTGGGAGAATAGAAAACAGCCAAACAAATCACAAATCACTCAAAAGAGTGATTTTTTTGTTGAAAGCTTAGAACCTAACAGCAATCTGAGATTGCGTCGTAGGTCAGATGCTAAGAAACTCCATTTGTGAAACAAATGGCAAGTTTCGACAGCGAAAGTTCCTAAACGTCGAAGGTGCTAGTACATCTCGTACTGGGAGAATAGAAAATAGCCAAACAAAAAAATCATCCCAATGAATGGATGATTTTTTTGTTTTAACAACTAAAGTTGAAGAGTAAAAACTCTTCGACTTTTTTTATAAAAGTCGAAATATAAAACTGATGGAAACAGTTTTTAAATTTTTTTATTCTCAGTTGTCAAATATTTAAGCAGGTTTCTTTTCAAAAAGTGTTTCTTTCGGATCGCCTGTTTTATAAAATAATACAATCAAAAATATTACTGTTATAGAAATGAAAGCAAAACAATAACTTCTGCTAATTCCGAATTCCTTTATTATAAATGTAACTAAAGGATCACTTAGTATAAATGCAATTTGTACAATTACATTTTTTATTGATAATATTGTAGATTTGTAGTGTAAATCAGTTTTTGAATTTATATACATTGAAAACAGTAAGTAAAAGTAGCCTGTTATAAATCTATATATTGCATAAAAAAACATGGAAACAAAAAAATTTTTCGAAATCCACATCACAAATGTAGAAATCATTAAAAATAAAAAACAATATTTAAGTTTTACCATGGGATTATATTTTTTTAAATAAATTTGATGAAATTTTGTTCCGAACATACTAATTATATTTGCAATCATATACATAATTCCGATATATTTTGAATTTATTTTGAAAAAGTCCAGATACTCGGGAAAATAAATTGCAACTTGCGGTATGGAAATATATGAAAGTAATAATATTAGAAATATGAAAATTTGTTTTTTAAAAATAAAAAAAGCAGTTTTAAAATTTACATTTTCTATTTGAACTTTTTCTTTTTCAGTATTTATATGTTTCTCAGATATCGATAGATACAAAAATAAATTCAATATTGATAAAACCATCGAAATTAAAAATGGAAGTCGTATATTGATATTGTATATAAAGCCTATTATGAGTCCACCAAGAATGTTTGAAATTCCACTTGATATTGATGAAATTTCAAACACTTCTTCTTCTCTTTCAAGTAAGTTCATTAACAAAACACTATTTGCTCCGGACATTCCGGCATCTCCAACAGCCATAAAAATTGCACATATTAAAAATTGGAAAAAACTCGTACTGAAAAATAATCCGACTAGAGAGAGAGTTATCATAACAGAACCGATGCATACACTTAATTTCGGAGATTTTTTATCTGCAAACAGTCCAAAAGGAATTTCAAAAATTATATTACTTATACTGGTTACTGAAAAAATAATACCTATTTTGAATATGTCTATTCCAAAATTTTTATAAAATAAAAAAATTATTGGAGAATAGAATAAAATAAAATTAGAAATGAAAGTAATTAAATAAACTTTAAATTTATTAGTATTATTTATTTTAAGAAATTTATATTCTAAAACTGACATCTATCATCTCTCCTGTTTTCTATATTCAACGTTTTTTGCTGTTTTATTCTTTCAGCAGGACATCCTCCATTACAAATCTATAAGATATGTTTTATAATACTGGCATTGTATTTTAAGCACATTGTATCATAATTCGAATAAAAAATCAAAATTATTTATAATATATTTCAAATAATTTTTTGTACAAAATATTAAACTAAAATATAAATTTAATTTATAAAAAGAACTATATTCAAACTAATTTGAATTTTCATTTTATTTTAAGTATAATATACATTATATATAAATTTAATAAAATTATTATAGAAAAAAGGAGTAAATATGTTCGATGTTTATAAATTTTTTGATTTGGTTTTAAGTCAAAATGCTTTGGAGATTAAAAAATTTTTTAATGAAGATGCTTATATTGATTGGCATAATACTAATGAAAGATTTACTGTTGATGAATTTATAGAAGTTAATTGCACTTATCCTGATAAATGGGGTGGAGAAGTTGAAAGAGTTGAACAAATTGGAAATTTACTTATTGCAGTTGCAAAGGTAATAAATGTCTTTGATAAATCTTCGTTTTATGTTAATTCCTTTATATTGCTAGAAAACGACAAAATTATCAAACTTGATGAGTATTGGGGAGATAATGGGAAAATTCCTCAATGGAGAATTATTAAAAATATAGGAGTTAAAATAAAGTAATGAATTCATTTTGCAAAAATAAAAATTTATCTGATTATCTTAAATTAATTTTTTTAGTTATTATGTTTATATTTGGGCTTTCATTTAAAGCCTCTACTGGAGATTACATTTTACTTATTGTTTTAATGTTAATTGAATTTGCTTTTAAGATTGGATTTAAATACATAAATTCTATAAGTTATACTATTTCGAATAAATTTTATAAGAATATTTTAAATATGTTGAATATTATAAATTTTGAATTTGAGTTCTTATTTGTATATTTGTTTTTTGATTCAATTTTTGAGTTTAATATAAAGTATCTTGTTGGAATTATCTTTGGTATTTTAGTTATGAGTATAATTTTCTTTTCTTTATTTGTTTCTTTAAATTTAAAATATGAAGTTTTGACATTTAGAATGGCTAATGAGTCAGATAGAGAAAGTATATTAGAAATATATCTTGAAGGAGCAGAAGCACTAAAAACTGATGGAGTTGATCAATGGCAAGGGCAATATGTTCCAAGTTTTAAAGATATTGATGAACATTTGGGAATAGACCTATATGTTTTAGAATATCATAGAAAAATTGTTTCTACAGTTTGTTTGGTTGAAGGAATAGATGAAGATTATGAAAGTATAAATGGGAAATGGAATACTTCAATTCCTTATATCAGTATTCATAAGGTAGCAACTTCTAATAAATACAAAAAACAGAGTTTTGGCAGAAAGATGATGAGATATGTTGAAAATTTTGCAAAGAGAAAGAGAATGGATTTAAGAATTGATACCCATAAAGACAATAAAAAAATGAGAAATTTTATTATCTCTTGTGGTTATAAATATACCGGTGAAGTAGTATTGCAAGGAGAACTTGAAAGACTTGCCTATGATAAAAAAGTTCTGTAGTTTTTACATTCATAATATTGAAAAAATTTTTATTATTTAGTAAAATATTTCAAGTCATAGTATTTAGCATAGAAATTCTCCCAACACGTCATCTTGAGCGAAGTGTAACGGAGTCAATCTAGATCTAACTTTGTTTACAAGTAATAGTAGTTCTGTCGGAATCGTTTTATCAAATGATACAATGAATTTGAATATTTCACAAAGTTCTATAATTGTTACTATAATTTTTATAGTATATTTTACTTGAATTAGAAGTAATAAAGTTGATATTATGATGTATCTACGATACATTCACTTTTGCTAAAGCAAAAGTATGAGATTTCTCCGCTCCGTTTCACTACGGTCGAAATGACGTATAAAGGGGAATCTTTATTTGATGGCTAGACGTTAAGTGTAAATTCTCATTAAATTAATAAAGTGAAAAATATTTTACGTCATAGTATTTAACATAGGGATTCTCCCAACACGTCATCTTGAGCGAAGTGCAACGGAGTCAATCTAGGTCTAACTTAGATTATTTGGTTACAAATAATAGTAAGTCCTGTAAGGGATTTATATAAAAATGACATTATTCTATATAAAAAAGGTTAGAGTTTTTAGTTTCTCTAACCTTTTTGTTTTTTAATGTGTTGCTCCGCCTTCTACCTTAATGTCTTCTTTGTTTTCAACGATAGCTTCGATTGCATATTCTAATCCTTTTGCAATCAATTCTAATGGCATTGATGGCATATTTCTTTTATCTACAACTTGTTCTGGTAAAAATGGAATATGAACAAAGCCTGTTCTCATATTCGGATATTTTGTACTTGCAAGATGTGCCATTCCGTAGCAAACATGGTTACAAACGAAAGTTCCAGCTGTATTTGAAACAGAAGCAGGAATTTTGTTTTCAATCATTTTTTGAACCATAGCTTTTATAGGAATAGTTACAAGATATGCATCAGGACCATCTTTAGCGATTTTTTCATCAATTGGTTGATTTCCTTCATTATCTTTGATTCTAAAATCATCCATATTAATTCCAACTCTTTCTACTGAAATATCTGTTCTACCACCTGCTTGTCCTATACTTAAAACTACATCTGGTTTTTCAATTTCAATAACTTCTTCAAGTTTCTTTAAACTCTTTCTTGCTACTGTTGGAATTTCTACTTTAATTATTTTTGCCCCTTTAATTTCGTCTGGTAATAATTTTACAGACTCAATTGCAGGATTAATTTTTTCTCCACCAAATGGGTCAAATCCACTAACTAATATTTTCATTTAATCATCTCCTAAAATGCTAGTACTAACATAAGCACGATATGAACTAAAATCATTGCAAGAGCCATAGGTGCCTGTGTCTTTATTATCGTGTATTTATCTTTAGTTTCTAGAATAGCGGCTGGAACAATGTTGAAGTTTGCAGCCATTGGAGTTAATAGTGTTCCACAGTAACCAGAAGTCATACCTAAAGCTCCAACTACAGCAGGATTTCCACCTTGTGCGATTACAAAAGGAATACCAACACCGATTGTGATTACAGTAAATGCAGCAAAGGCATTACCCATAATCATAGTAAAGATTACCATACCTAAACAGTAAGCAACAACTCCGGCAACTCTTCCGCCACCGCCTACAATACCACCAGCAAATTCTCCTATTACATTACCTACACCAGCAGCTGTAAATACAATTCCAAGTGCACCTAAAAGTTGAGGTAATAAACTTGATGAACCTACTTGCATCAAAAGTCTAGAAGTATCTTCTTTCATATCTTCAACTTTAGGTTTAGCAATTATAATAGCTAGAATTAAAGCAATTATTGCCGAAATTCCTAAAACTTGTGCAGTTGAAAATCCAAAAATTAAATCTTTACCCTTAGCATCTGTTCCGATTACAATTTTAAATGATTTAAATTGTGACATAAAAAATCCGAGTCCTGCCATAATCAATGCTGGAATAAAAATTTTCCAACCAACTTTATCTGCATTTTTTCTTCTTTCTTCTTCAGATGGAGGGTTGAATTCTCCGATTTTAACTTGTTTTGTAAGAGTAAGAAATCCACAAGCAACAAGCATAGCGCCGACTATGATTCCACCTTGATCAGGAAGATATTTTATTAAGAATCCTCCAAAAGCAAATATAATTCCAACTAAAAACCAAAAAATAAATGTACCAATTCTTGACTCTTTATTCTTTAAAGCTCTAAATGCTGTTAAAATTGAAATTAACCCACAAAGAATATAAATGAATTCATCAATAAAAAATGTATTACTACTTATCCACTTTAACATTTTTTACACCATCCTTTCTAAGTTTCATTTCAAATAAGAAACATTGAATAACTGATAATATAATCATTGCAATACCTACAAATAGAGAATAGTATGCTATATCAGAACCTTCGACAGCATATCCTTTATCTTTAAGTGTTGAAGCAATAAGCAAAACACCTGAAGCAACAGGGAATACATTTTGTCCAAAGAAATTACCATAATTTTCAACAGCACCAGCTAAACCTTTTAAGTCTTCTAGTTTAGTTTCAGTAAGGTCAACTGTCTTGGTAGCAGCACCTTCCGCCATTGGTAAAATTAAAGGTCTTACAAATTGAACATGTCCACCCAGACGTAAAGAAAATATTGCAGCTAACCAACGGATGAATAAATATAACCAGATAACTAAACCAGCACTAGCACCCTTGATTTTTCGTATTCCGTCAGCAGCCTTTTCTTTAAGACCATTTCTTTCCATAATACCTATTACGATAAGTGTTGTAAAGAATAAACTCATATATCTGTTTTCGACAAATCCTTTACCTATAATATTCAAAATTTCTAGAATTCCTTTTCCACCGGCAAGACCTGTTGCGAAACCTGCGATTAAAACTACAGAAATTACATCAAGTTTTAAAACAAAACCAACAACAATAATTACAATACCGATTAAAACTAAATAATTTTGCATATCTTCCTCCTATAAAATTTATTATTACTTATTTATAAAAAAATCTAAATTCTTCATTACTATACTTAATGAATATTTTCTAATATATAAGTAACTAAGTATAGTATATCATAATTTATATGTTTTTAAAATAGGAATTTTACAATATTTTAGCGATATTTTACATTTTAATCGATAAATATTTTTAATAAAAAAGTTATAATATCTATATTGTAATTTAAATAAATATGTTAATTAAGATAAATTAACGGTTTATATAATTTAAACGATAAAACTTATTAAAAAATATAATTTATTTAGATATTTTTATTGAAATATGAGTAAAATTTGACAATGTCGCCATATTGATATATAATTATAATATATTTACGCCTTGTGGTAAATATATTTTAATTGCGAAGCAACAAGGTTCTTGGGCACCAACCCGATGCAAAGCATCGAGGAGGGGTGAGGTTCTTCTTTCATCAAAATTACAATAAATCATAATCAAAAGGGAATTTTGATATAATACTAATAGGATTATGCCTTATGATAAACCTATTATAAGATTGTTTCCGTTATGATAAATTTAATTAAAGAAAACAATCTTGAAATTTTATTTTCTTTTTAATATCTAATAAGTAAATAAAATTTTAATCTAATTAAAATTATAAATTTTTATAATAATAATTTTTTTCACGAAGGAGGATTAAGATGATCTATTTTGATAATGCAGCTACAACAAAAAATAAACCTGCAGAAGTTATTGATGCAGTAGTGAATGCAATGAAAAGCTTTGGGAACTCCTCTCGTGGAGTTTATGAGGAGAGTTTAAGTGCTGATAGAATAGTTTTTGAAACTAGAAAAAAAATAGCAAAGATGTTTAATGTTGGGAATTCTCGTCAGGTTGTTTTTACAAAAAATGCTACAGAAAGTTTAAATATTGCAATAAATGGATTATTTTTAGAAAATGATCATATAATAACTTCTGTTTCTGAACATAATTCTGTTTTAAGACCTATACATTATCTAAAAGAAAAAGGTGTCGAAGTCAGTTATATTGGAGTTTCTGAAAAAGGAGTTTTGAATTTCGAAGAAATTCCATCTTTGATAAAAGCAAATACTAAGGCTATAGTTATAACTCATGCATCAAATGTTACTGGAAATATTACAGATTTAAAAAAATATGGAGATTTTTGTAGAGAAAATAATCTTCTTTTTATAGTAGATGCTTCTCAAACTGCAGGAGCATTTGATATTGATATGAAAGAGATGAATATTGATGTTCTATGTTTTACAGGACATAAATCAATGCTTGGACCACAGGGAACAGGTGCTTTATGTGTCAGAGAAGAAGTGTACATAAGACCTTTTATAGTTGGTGGAAGTGGAACTCACAGCTATGATGAGTTTCAACCTGACAAGATGCCAACAAGACTTGAAGCTGGTACTTTAAATTCACATGGAATTGCTGGACTTCATGCATCTATTGACTATCTTTTAAATAATAAAATTGAAAATTTAACAAAACGAGCTTTAGAACTTTCAAGGAAATTTTATGATGGGGTTAGTAAATTTCCTGAAGTTACAGTTTATGGGGATTTTGAAACAGAGTTTAGGGCTCCAATTGTATCTTTAAATATCTCAGATATGGACTCTTCAGAAGTAAGCAGTATTTTATATGAAGAGTATAAAATTTCAACAAGACCGGGGGCTCATTGTGCACCACTTATTCATAAGGCACTTGGTACTGTTGAACAGGGTATGGTTAGATTTAGCTTTTCTCATTCAAATACTTTTGATGAGGTCGAGCTTGCTATAAACGCGATTAAAAAAATTATAGAGGATAGGAGGTAATCAAATGCGTTTTTTTAACACTAAAAAAGGGTTGTTGACTTTGGGAATTATCGCTGGTCTTGGAGCAGCTTTACTTGCATATTTAGGCAATCCGAAAAACATGGCTTTTTGTATAGCTTGTTTTATTAGAGATACTGCTGGAGCTATGAAGTTCCATAATGCTGAAGTGGTTCAATATTTTAGACCAGAAATAGTAGGTATTATTTTAGGTGCATTTTTAATTTCATTATTTACAAAAGAATACAGATCTACAGGTGGTTCATCACCTGTTATAAGATTTTTCTTAGGTGTAATAATGATGGTTTGTGCTCTTGTATTCTTAGGATGTCCTTTAAGAATGATTTTAAGAATGTCAGCAGGAGATATAAGTTCTTATGTAGGATTAGTAGGATTTGCAGCAGGAGTTGCAACAGGGGCATTCTTCTTAAGAAAAGGCTTTAGCTTAGGAAGAGCTTATCCTGTTAAAAAAGAAAATGGATATGTACTACCAATTGTTGTAGCAGGATTATTTGCTTTAGTTATTGCTGTTCCATCTCTTTATGCATTTAGCCAAAAAGGACCTGGAAGTATGCATGCAGTATGGTATGCAGCACTTGGAGTAGGACTTATATTTGGTATAATTGCACAAAAAAGTAGAATGTGTTTTGCTGGATCACTTAGAGATATTATTTTACTAAAAGATTTCAGATTATTCTCAGTTATTGGTGGAATTTTTATAGTTATGTTAGTTTATAATATAGCTACAAACAACTTTAAATTTGTTGCTTTTGGACCTGTAGCTCATGCGCAAACAATTTGGAATATATTATCTATGTATGCAGTAGGTTTCTGTGCAGTATTACTTGGAGGTTGTCCATTAAGACAATTAGTTCTTGCAGGAACAGGTTCTTCAGATTCAGTTATAACTGTACTAGGAATGTTCGTGGGAGCTGCCTTTGCTCATAATTTCAAATTAGCAGGAGCAGCAGCTGCAGTTGAAAATGTAGAAAAAGGAATCAAAGCAGCAGCAGGTGGTCCAGGAATAAATGGACAAATATTTGTTATTGCTTCAATAGTTGTACTATTTATAGTAGCTTTATATGGATTAAAAAAAGAAAAAAATAGATAAAATTTAAGGAGATAGATATGAAAGAATTAGACGTTAGAGGATTATCTTGTCCAGAACCAGTTTTAATCTTACAAGATGCCCTTAAAGAAAATAAAAACGAAACTTACAAAGTCTTAGCTAGTGAAGCACATGTTGTAAAAAATATCACTCATTTTGCAAACAGCCAAGGCAAGAAAACTTCTGTAAAAGAAGTTGGATTAGACTTTGAAATTATTGTAGAATAATGAAAGAGACTAAGCTGTATACAACATTCTATACGACTGCAGAGGCAATGGCAACTGAAAGTGTATGTAAAGAAAATAACCTTTCAGGAAAACTTGTCCCTGTACCAAGAGTTTTATCAGCAGGTTGTGGGATTGCATGGGAATGTAGTCCCATTTTAAAGTCAACTCTATTAGAACTTTTAGAAAAAGAAGACATAGAATGGGAAGAATGTAAAGAAATTTAGATTTAAAAAGTTATCTTTAATTTTAAAGATGACTTTTTTGTTTGAAAAAACTTTGAGCATTTTTTATAAAAATAATTTTCATTTGACATTTTTATTTAACTATTATATAATGACTGGTAGATTAATTATATTTTTAGGAGGATGAAATGAAAGCATTTAAAAAAATATCTTTAATGGTTTTTTCTCTGTTATTAGTTTTTGTTTTTGGATGTAATAATAAACTTTTTGCTGAAAATATAAATGATAATGGGAAAAAATTAGTTTATGTAGAAAATATTTTTTATGATGAAAATGGAAAATCTGCAAATGGATGGTATAATGACGGAAAAGAAATGTACTTTTTCCAAAATGGAAAGAAATTTACTGGTTTTACAAAGGATAAAAGTGAATCTAAATATTTTGTAAATGGAAAGTATGGAACTGGTATTTACAAAGATGTTCTTTATAAAAATGGAGTAAAATCAAAAGGAAGAGTTTATGTGGATGGAATTTTCTATGGAGATGATTCAAAGCCAGCGAACTGGTGGTACAACGACGGAAATGCATGGTATTTTTTTAAAAATGGTAAAAAGCATACAGGACTTGCAAAAGATGGAAATGGCGAGATGCAATTTGTAAATGGAAAATATGCAAATTGTTATATAGATAAAATTTTATATAGAGAAGGAAAGCCAGCGAACTGGTGGTATGATGATGGATCTGCTTGGTATTTCTTTAAAGATGGAAAAAAATTTACAGGTATTGAAAAAGATGCAAGTGGCTATAAATATTTCGTTAAAGGAAAATATGGAAGTGGAATTTACAAAGATGTCCTTTATAAAAATGGAGTAAAGTCATCAGGAAGAGTTTATGTTGGAGACTTATTCTATGGAGATGATGCAATGCCTGCAAACTGGTGGTACAATGATGGAAGTGCATGGTATTTCTTTAAAGATGGTAAAAAGTACACAGGACTTGCAGAAGATGGAAATGGCGAAATGCAGTTTATAAATGGTAAATATGCAAATTGTTACATAGATAAAAATTTTTATAAAGAAGGAAAGCTAGCAAACTGGTGGTGTGATGACGGAAATGCATGGTATTTTTTCCAAAACGGTAAGAAACATACAGGATATGGAATTGATGATAATGGAAAAAGATATTTTGTAGATGGAAAATATGCTAACGGGAAATACGATGAAATAATATATAAAGATGGTTTAAAGTCTAAAGGGCAAACTTACATAAATGAAATATTCTATGATGAAAATTTAAAGCCAGCAAATTGGTGGTATGATGATGGAAGTTCATGGTATTTCTTTAAAGATGGAAAAAAGCATACAGGACTTGCAAAAGATAGCAATGGTGAAATGCAATTTGTAAATGGAAAATATGCAAATTGTTATATAGATAAAATCTTTTACAGAGAAGGTAAAATTGCTGATTGGTGGTGTGACGATGGGACTGCTTGGTTTTTCTTTAGAGATGGAAAGAAATTTACAGGATATGGAATAGATGGAAACGGTAAAAGATATTTTATAAATGGAAAATATGCCAATGGAATATATGAAGAAAAATTGTATAAAGATGGTCTAGAGTCAGAAGGAAAAACTTATATAAACGAAATTTTTTATGATGGAAATAAACTTCCTGCAAATGGTTGGTATGATGATGGATATGATTGGTTCTTCTTCAAAGATGGTAAAAAACATACAGGAAAAGCTGTTGATGGTAACGGCGAAATGGATTTTGTAGAAGGAAAATATAAAAGTTATAGAAATTATTATATGGCTTCAAAGGAAGTTCAGATGAGAATTTTAAATGCAGCATATAATACAAGTTCTCCAGGTAGAAATCTATGTGCTAAATGGGTTTCAAGAGTTTATCAAAATGCAGGACTAGGATATTTAGGTGGAAATGCTAATGAATTGTATAGAAAATATACTTTTACTTCAGATATTTCCAAACTAAAAGTAGGAATGATTGTAGCTGTTGAAAGTAGCAGTAGTGGAAGTTGGATGGGACGTAAGTATGGACATGCTGGAATATATATTGGTGATGGAAAAGTAATGGAAAGTATTGGTTATAAAAGAATCGTTACTTTGGAATATTGGATTGAAACTTATTGTAAACATCATCCAGTAGGATTTGGCTATCCACCGTCAGTAGAAAAATAAAAATTTATTTATAAAAGTCATCTTGATCTAAGATGGCTTTTTATATAAAAAATGTTATTTTGACATTTTTGTTGAACTATTATATAATTTCTGATAGATTAGTTTTATTTTTTAGGAGGAGTAAGTGAAAATATTTAAAAAGAAATTCTTAATGTTTTTTTCTTTATTATTAATCCTTAATTTAGGCTTTTGTAATCTACTTGTTGCCGAAAATTCAAGTGATAATGTAAATAAATTAACTTATATTGGAAATATATATTATGATGAAAATGGAAAACCGGCAAACTGGTGGTACGATAGCGGAACAGCAAGGTTTTTCTTTAAAGATGGTAAAAAACATACGGGAATAGCAAAAGATGAAAATGGTAAGATATATTTTGAAAGAAAATATAAAGTTAGTAACTTTGCTGTTTAAAAATGGTTTACTAGAGAGATGATATGCAAAAAAAGTTGATGTTGTTGGGAAATTAATTTTAGTAAGTTTTGATTGTCATTGAATATGGTGAGGTAGAAATTTTGATAAAGAATCCGAAAATGAAAGACAGAAATTATGGAATTGACTTGCTTAGAATTGTTACAATGTTTATGATTGTAAATTTACATGTTTTTTGGTATGGTGGAATTTTAAGAAGTGAGAATCTATATTTCTTAAGTGCAAAATACAATATTGTATGGATTTTAGAGATAATTTGTTATGTGGCTGTGAACTGTTATGCCTTAATTTCAGGTTTTGTAGGAATAGAGTCCAAATACAAATATTCTAATATAGTTTTATTATGGTTAAGAGTTGTTTTTTATTCTATTTCTCTTTACTTGATTGGCTGTATTTTTGGAATTGTAGATTTTAATTTTAAAACTCTTATAACATTTTGTTTTCCAGTTGTAAATTCAAAATATTGGTATTTTACAGCATATTTTTGTCTGTTCTTCTTTATGCCAATATTAAATTCGGCATTAGAAAATATGGAATACAAGCTTCTTAGAAACTCAATTATTATGATTATAATTATAATTTCTGTACTACCTTTTATTTATGCAGGGGACATTTTCCTTACAAGAAATGGTTCAAGTTTTGTGTGGCTAATGGTATTATACTTAATTGGTGGATTTATCAAAAAATACAATTTGCATAATAAGTTTTCTAATAATTCTATGATTATTCTATTTGCTTTTTGTATTATTCTAGAATTAGGAAGTGCATATTTGACAAGTTATTTAGATTTAAAAGGAGTTACAGATTTTAAATTTACATTAATCTCCTACACATCTTCTACTATGCTTCTATCGGGAATATCCTTACTAATAATATTTTCAAAGTTGAAAGTAAAATCGTGGAGAAAAATAATTTCATTTCTTTCGCCACTTTGTTTTTCGGTTTATTTAATTCATGAACATGAAGTGTTTAGCAAAAGATTTATTGTTGGAAAATCTGCAACATTTTTAAACTATTCAACTTTAAAAATGCTATTTTATATTTTAATAACTGATATTGTGATATTTGTAGTATGTATATTTGTAGATTATTTTAGAGAAAAATTATTTAAAAAATTAGAATTAAAAAAGAGATTAAGTTTTATTGATAAAAATTAGGTGAAAGCCTAATTTTTTTATGTAAAATTTTGGATTTTTTGTCAAAAATATGATAAAATAAAGCTTGTACGAATGGAGGAAATATGGGTTTAAGATTTTGTCCGCTTTTTAGCGGGAGCGATGGAAATTGTTGCTTTTTAGAAGTTGATAATAGAAGATATTTAATAGATGCAGGTTTTAGTGGCAAGAAAATTGAAAGCAATCTTAAATGCTTAGGAGTAGATCCTAGCACGATAGATTTAATATTTTTAACTCATGAACATATTGATCATATAAGAGGTGCAGGAGTGCTCTCCAGACGTTATGATATCAAGATTTGCAGTAATGTTGAAACACTGACTGCCGGAGCATCTAAATTAGGTAAAATTAAAGATGAAAATATTGTTGTTATCGGCACTGAAAAGAAACACAAATTTTCTCTTTTTGATTTATATACTTTGGAAATTTCTCATGACTGTGCAAGAGGAATGGGTTTTGTCTTTAATACAGATTATGGAAAAGTTAGTCTTTTAACTGATACGGGAATTATTACAAACCATATGAAAGAAAAAATTAAGGGTTCAAAGATTTTTTATTTTGAGGCAAATCACGATTTGGAAATGCTTAAAAAAGGACCTTATGATTATAATTTAAAACAGAGAATTTTGGGAGATTTCGGACATATTTCAAATGTTACAAGTGGAAATGTACTCTCCGAAGTTGTAACTGACAAATGCAAAAAGGTATATCTTGGACATTTAAGCGAAACCAATAATGAAGAAAAACTAGCTTATGACGAAGTTTTCGGAATTTTAAATAAAGAAAATGTAATACAATATACGAATTTAGAAGTTGCAAAGAGATTTGACAACAGCAGTATAACGGAAGTGTAATATGAATATAAAAATTTTATGTGTAGGAAAACTATCTGAAAAATTTTTCAAAGATGCTTGTGATGAGTATAAAAAGAGAATTTCAGCCTTTTCAAAAATTGAAATTATTGAAATTCCTGAAGAAAAAATTTTGACACAAACTCCAAGTAAATTGGAAATTGAAAATGTATTAAAAAAAGAAGAGGGAAGAATCTTAAATAAAATTTCAGATTCCGATTTTGTTATAACCCTTGAAATTTTAGGAAAATCAATAGGCAGTGAAGACTTTTCAAAATTTTTAGAAGATAAAATGAATGACGGAAACTCAAAATTTATATTCGTAATCGGTGGAAGTTTCGGACTAGGAGATGAAATAAAGAAAAGAAGTAATTTCAAACTTTCTTTTTCAAAATTTACACTCCCACACCAATTATTTAGAGTTGTTTTATTAGAACAAATCTACAGAGCTTTTAAAATTATGAACAATCAAATATATCATAAATAGGAGAAATATGGAAAATAAGGAAATAAAAGATATAATGGAAAATAGAGAAAATAATTTACAGGCGACTTGTCCTGTTCTTTTTCCTGAAAATGAAAGAGCTGAACTTAAAGATATTGAAAGGTCGCTGATAAAAAGATATAGAAAACATATCTGGTCAAAATTTGTAAAGGCGATTAAAGAATACAATTTAATAGAAGACGGAGATAAGATTGCGGTTGCAATTTCAGGTGGAAAAGACAGCTTGATTATGGCAAAACTTTTTCAAGAGCTTAAAAAGAATGGAAAAGATAATTTTGAACTTGAATTTATTGCGATGGATCCGGGTTATCATCCGTCCATAAAAGAGTTACTTTTAGAAAATGCAAAATATCTTGAAATTCCTCTTACATATTATCCTGCTGATATTTTTGCAGTTGCAGACAAAATTGCAGGAGATTATCCTTGCTATATGTGTGCAAGAATGAGAAGGGGCTCACTATATGCAAAAGCTAAAGAACTTGGCTGTAACAAATTGGCATTAGGTCATCATTTTAATGATGTCATTGAGACTACAATGCTTAACTTATTATGTGCTGGAAGTTTTAAGACAATGCCACCTAAACTAAAGGCGAAAAACTTTGAAGATATGGAAATAATAAGACCTCTATATCTTATAGAAGAAGAATATATAATAAGGTGGATGAAGTCAACAGGACTTATGCCTTTAAATTGTGCTTGTATGGTTGCAGCTAAAAAAATTGGAAACAAAAGATATCAAATAAAAGACTTAATCGAAAACTTGAAAAAAGACTTTAAAAATGTCGACAGCTCAATTTTTAGAGCAGCCGAAAATGTAAACATAAATTTACTATTAGGCTATGAAATAAATGGACATAAAGTCGATTTTAACGAAAAATACGAAAATGACAATCCATTTTATGAGTAAATAAATGCAAAAAATGTAAACAGTGAATTTTTGAATTCGCTGTTTTTTTGTTTCTGTAATCTATGTATCTACGATACATTTTAGTTTTGCTTACGAGTAAGCAAAACTATGAGATTTCCAGAGTAATTGTATCTAACGATACAATTACCCCGTCAGACCTACTTTTGTTTACAAGTAAACAAAGTTAGGGCTAGATTCATTTCATTCGTTTCACTCATTTCGGTCGAAATGACATATAAGGAGAATAACTTTGTTAAGTGGCTAGATGTTAATGGGAAATAAATGTTAAAAAGCATAAGAGTAAAATAAATAAAATTGAAATTACTAAAAATTGTATAAATCATAATAGTTCACGTCATGTTACTCTGAAAAGAAAAGCCCCCAACACGTCATCTTGAGCGAAGTGAAGCGAAGTCGAAAGATCTCAACTATTGCTTGTTTACAAGCAATAGTATTTCTGAAAGAAATCCTAATAAATTATTGATGTATCTTCGATACATTTACTTTTGCTAAAGCAAAAGTATGAGATCTCTCCGCTTCATTCGTTTCACTCATTTTGGTCGAGATGACGTATAAGGGAAGAAATGTTATTTAAGGGCTTAACGTTAATAGTAAATAAACTTCATTTATTTTTAAAAATTTTACTTAAAAAATATTTCACGTCATATTATTTAACAAAGCAAAGCCCCTAACACGTCATTTTGACTGTAGCGAAGCGAAACGGAGAAATCTCATAAGGCTCTAACAAAATCATCTTTAATCTATACTTTTAAAAGATAACAAAAATCCCAAAAAATATATTGACTTTATATACTATACGTTATATAATATAAGTAAGTTAATAATAATTGATAGAAAGGAGTAGTTATGTTTTCAATTCAAGGAGAAATTTTAGACTTTTGTGTTCTTGCGATTGTTAATCGAAGTGATACTTACGGTTATGAAATTACTCAGAAACTAATGGCTACCATTGAAATTTCAGAGTCAACTCTATATCCGGTTTTAAGAAGACTTTTAAAAAATGGTCTTTTGGATAGTTATGATGTTGCTTTTGACGGTAGAAACAGAAGGTATTATCGAATAACTGCAGCAGGACGAGACGTTTTAAATTTTAATAAGAAGAAGTGGAATTTATATGTTGAACAAGTAAATCAAATTGTTGGAGGTAATGATGAATAGAAGAACTTTTATGCGAAAACTTATGTCTTATCTGAAAAATATTTCGAGTACAGAAAGACAAAATGTAGAAAATTTTTATAATGAAATGTTTGATGAACAAGGGATTGGTCTTGATGATGAAGTCCCTGAAAGCTTTGGAAATCCAAGAAAAATTGCAATGGAAATTTTAGCAGAAGATATTGAGATAGAAGAAGAGAGAAATGAAAGAAGTGGAGATAAAAAGGGAAGTTTTTGGAAAAAAATGGCTCTTGTTATAAAAAAATTATCTCTTGTTTTACTTGGAATTTTATCACTTCCATTCTTTCCAATATTTCCATTCCTAGTTCCAATTTTTGCAATTGCTGGTGTTTTCTTTGCGGTTTGGATTGTGTTTTCCGTTATAGGATTAATAATTTCTTTAATTACTTTGCCGTTTTCTATTATTTTTAAACCAGAATTAATTATTACTTGGGGTGGAAGATTATTATTATTTATCATTTTATTATATGTTTTTGGATGGTTAATAAAATGGTTATATAGAATGTTGGTTAAGGATATTTCAAAAAATCCTGGTAAATATACTAAAAAATATGCTAGAGTTCATTATCAATCTAATGATGATGAGGATTATGAAATTTATGAGGAGGAAGATATGGATAACTCAAATATAAATATTGATTCTTTTTATGAAGATATTGATGAAATAGAAATTGATTTTAGTGCTTTAAGTGCAAAATTTGAAGTAAGTGATGATAAAACAGTAAGAGTGAAGTCAAGAAATTTAAAAAGTACTAAATTGTATTGTGAAAAATCTCAAAATAAATTGAAAATTTATAATAAGGGTTTAGTTGGACATCTTGATGATAAAGGAATTATAATTGATGGTGATTTTATTAAAGATTCTTCTCTTACAATTTATGTTCCTGAAAATGTTTCAATTAGAGGGGAAATAAGTGCTTCAAGTGTTAAGATGAAAGACTTAGAACTTAAAGATTTTAAATTGGAAATAGATGCTGGAAATGCAACTTTAAAAAATCTAGAAGTTAAAAACTTTGAGGTTCAAGTTAATGCTGGAAATATCAAAGGAGATGTTGAATATCAAGATATGTTCGAACTTGATGTTCAAGCTGGAAATGCTACACTTGATGTTGATAAATTGTATGGAGAAATAGAATACGAATACAATGTAGAAATGGGAAGTTTACGAATTTTTGGAGAATCCTTTGCCGGATTTGATAAAAATGGAAGAAAAAACAGAGCTTCTGATGTTAATATGAAGATTAATTGTGAAGCAGGAAAAGTTACCATAAATTAGGTTAATAATTTACTTGTTACCTTAATTATGTTATAATGGTCTTGTAAAATATTTTATATTAGGAGGAAGGTTATGACTAACAAGAGTGCATGGTTACAAATTGAAGATGCAGAAAAAAATTTAGTTTTTGATTTCTGTGAAGACTATAAAAAGTTTTTGACAGTTGCAAAGACAGAAAGACTTGCTTGTTCAGAAATTATTCGTCAAGCAAAAGAAAAAGGCTTTAGAGATTTAGAAGAACTTTACAAAACAGGAGAAAAATTCAAAGCTGGAGATAAATTTTATCTAAATCATAAAAATAAGTCAGTTGCTCTTTTTGTAATGGGAACTGAACCTTTAGAAAATGGACTAAATATCGTTGGGGCGCATATTGACAGTCCACGTTTAGATGTTAAACAAAATCCTTTGTATGAAGCGAATAATTTAACAAAAATGAAAACTCATTATTATGGTGGAGTTAAATTATATCAATATGCAACAATTCCTTTAGCAATTCATGGGGTTGTTTACAATTCTGCTGGAGAAAAAATTGATATTCACATTGGTGAAGATAAAGACGATCCAGTATTTTGTGTAACAGATTTATTGATTCACTTATCAAAAAATCAATTAGCAAAAACAGCTCGTGAAGCATTAGTTGGAGAACAAATGAATATTCTAATGGGCAATATGCCTCTAAAGGATACTGAAAAAGATGCTGTTAAAGAAAATGTTCTAAAATTAATAAAAGAAAAATATAATTTTGAAGAAGAAGATTTCAAAATTGCTGAATTAGAAATTGTACCAGCAGGAGAAGCTAGAGATTTAGGACTTGATAGATCAATGGTTTTAAGCTATGGTCAAGATGATAGAGTATGTGCTTTTACAACAATGCGTGCTATTTTTGAAATTGAAAATCCAAAGAGAACAGCTTGTGGATTATTTATGGATAAAGAAGAAATAGGTTCAATGGGTAATACAGGAATGGCATCATATTTCTGGGAAAATACAATGACTGAACTTGTAAATCTTGAAGGAGAATTTTGTCAATTAAAAGTTAATCGTTCATTAAAGAATTCTAAAGTATTATCTGCAGACGTTGCAGCGGGTTTTGATCCTGACTTTGCGGATGCTAGTGAACAAATGAACTCTGCATTTATCGGTTCAGGTATTTCAATTTGTAAATATACTGGAAGCGGTGGAAAATTCGGATCAAGTGATGCAAATGCTGAATTTTTAGCAGAAGTTAGAAAAGTATTTAAAGAAAACAATGTTGTATGGCAAACTTCAGAACTTGGTAAAGTTGACCAAGGTGGTGGAGGAACAATCGCATTACTTCTTGCAAAATATGGCGCAGAAGTTTTAGATGCAGGTCCTGCTACATTGAGTATGCACTCACCATATGAAGTTACAAGTAAAATAGATGTTTATATGAGTTATAAAGCATATAAGGCATTTATGTTATAAGATTTAAGATAAAAATAAACCCACCTGAAAGATGTTAAACATCAAGCGGGTGGGTTTTTGTTGTAGAATAATCTATTTCTTAATTATTTACATTATGAAATAAATCAAAAGTAGCTAGTCTTAATTTGTAAAATTGTAATTTAATTTGTAAAATTGTAATTTAATTTGTAAAATTGTAATTTAATTTCTATTTATAGTCCTCAACTGTATTTTTTTCAACATTAAATATTTTTAGAGCTGATTTTCTAAGTTTATCTTTTTCTTCATCAGACTTTTTAAAATCATTATTATATAGAGTACCTTCCCAACTTCCGTACATTGGATTTGGTAACATTATATATTTATCTCCCCATTCTTTTGCATGATCTTTAACGAATTTATCTCTTCCTGCTAATGAGCTGTCTTCAGGAGTTGCAAAGTCAAGCAAATTATCTCCAACTAACATAACTATCTTATGAGTTTCTTCAACTTTTTTACGTCTTCCATCTTTACCTTTTTCTCCCTTAGGTCTTAACATCAAGTTATCATCGGATTGTAGAGGAAGCTCTTTTTCTAAAAGATTTTTCTTAGTAGCTTCAAATTCAGTTTCTGCATTTCTATCTGTTACATAATAAATTCCAACACCATTTTTATTTGCAAAATCTAAAAATTCTTTTGCTCCATAAACAACTTCGGCTTTTCCGTACATAACCCATTCATGCCATCCTTCTGGATATGATTTACCATTAGCTGCATAATAAGCTTGAATAGGTGAGTTGTCAAGAACAGTTTCATCTAAATCTAAGACAACAGCCAATTTTTCGCCTTTAGTATTATTTTTGATTTTTTCTTCTAAAGATTTTTTTGCAGCATTATAGCCTTGAGTATAAAGCGCTTTGGCTTCAGCAGAAGTTTGATACCAAGCAACAGCCATTAAACCCTGATTAGGCAAATTGACATTGTCTTTTTTCTCTTGAGTTTCAGTTTGTTGTTTAGGTGTTTCTGCTTCTTTTTTAGCTGGTGCAGAACAAGCACTTAATAATAACAGCATTGCTAGTAATAAACTAGATTTTTTCTTAAACATAATATCCTCCTAAATTTATTACAATCTTACAAAACTATTATATCATAACATATTTTTGATAATCAATATATTTTCACCTATAGAAAGATAGACTGTGGGAATTAACTTTACTCCAAAAAACTAAGAATTAACTAATATTTAAAAACTTATTTATATTATTAGCAAAAAAATTTATTAACTAGATTAGATTTAACAAAAAATTAAAATATATTTTTACTTAATGACGTTATTTGTTAAAAATATCAATAATACGATAAACCAAAACATTTTTAAAATATTTTGTTAAAAGTTGTTGACATCATTTATTAATAGAGTTATAATAGGGCTGTAAAAAGATAATATTAAAAAAATTTAGATTTTTTTAAATTACAAAAAATATAATAATTATTTTAAGGAGGTTTTTTTATGAAAGCTGTAGTTGTTAATAAAGAAGGAACTTGGGTTGAATTAGTTGAAAGAGATATAAGAAAACCAGGTTATGGAGAAGCGTTAATAGATGTTGAATACTGTGGAGTTTGCCATACTGACTTGCATGTTGCAAAGGGAGATTTTGGAAAAGTTCCAGGTCGTGTTCTTGGACATGAAGGTATCGGTATTGTAAAAGAACTTGGAGAAGGTGTTAAATCTTTAAAAGTTGGGGATAGAGTAAGCGTTGCTTGGTTCTATGAAGGCTGTGGTTGCTGTGAATACTGTAATACAGGAAGAGAAACTCTTTGTAGAACTGTAAAAAATGCAGGATACTCAGTTGATGGAGCAATGGCTACTCAATGTATCGTAACTGCTGACTATGCTGTTAAAGTACCTGATGGATTAGATCCAGCTCAAGCAAGTAGTATCACTTGTGCAGGTGTTACTTGCTATGCTGCAATAAAGGCTGCTAAACTAAAACCAGGTCAATGGATTGCTCTATATGGTGCTGGTGGACTTGGAAACTTAGCTATTCAATATGCAAAGAAAGTATTTAATGCTCATGTAGTAGCTGTAGATATAAATGATGATAAACTTGCTCTTGCAAAAAAATGTGGAGCTGATATAGTAATAAATGGACTTAAAGAAAATCCTGTTGAAGTAATTAAAGAAAAAACAGGTGGTTGTCATTCATCTGTTGTTACAGCAGTTTCAAAAGTTGCTTTCAACCAAGCTATTGATTCAGTAAGAGCTGGGGGAATAGTTGTAGCTGTTGGATTGCCATCAGAAACAATGGATGTATCTATAGTTAAAACTGTTCTTGACGGAATTGAAATTATTGGTTCACTTGTAGGAACAAGAAAAGACTTAGAAGAAGCATTCCAATTCGGTGCAGAAGGAATGGTTGTTCCAGTTGTTAAAAAACGTCCAATAGAAGATGCCCCTGCTATTTTCAAAGAAATGGAAGACGGAGTTATTACAGGTCGTATGGTTATAGATATGAAAATGTAAGATATGTAAATTTATAAAGGGGCTTAAGCCCCTTTTTTTGTTAAATAAAATATTATTGATGATATTTATGTAATTTTTAGTATTATGATGCTACCACAAAAAAATTTTAAACTAAAAAACTTTATAGTAATGTTGTAAATTTGTTAAAAATATTAATATCTTTGTAAGCAATATGAAAACGATACATAAAAGTAATTAATTTTACTTTGTAGTAATTTAAATATATTTACACAATGTAAAATAAACTTGAAAATTTTGTGAAAATGTTTGAAAAATTATCTTTTTGTGATTACAATCACAGACGGAAGATTTAGTTGGGTATATACTATATATATAGTAAATAAATTACATAATGAATATAAATATAGGAGATGATTTTATGGACGCATGGAGAGGTTTTAAAAAAGGTAATTGGAATGAAAATATTGATACTAGAGATTTCATTCAATTAAATTATACACCTTATGAAGGAGATGAAAGTTTCTTAGCTGAACCAACTGAAAGAACTAAGAACTTATGGAAAAAAGCTGAAGACTTAATCTTAGAAGAAGTTAGAACAAAGACTGTAAAAGTTGATACTACAAGAGTTTCAGGAATTAATAATTTTCCTGCTGGATATTTAGATAAAGAAAATGAATTGATTGTAGGTTTCCAAACTGATGAACCAATGAAGAGAATCGTAAATCCTTATGGCGGATACAGAATGGTTACAAATTCTTTAGATGCTTACGGATTAAAGATGGATCCAACAATTGAAAAATATTTCAATGAATTTAGAAAAACTCACAATCAAGGTGTTTTTGACGCTTATACTTCTCAAATGAGAAAAGCTAGAACTGTTGGTCTTTTAACAGGTCTTCCAGATGCTTATGGACGTGGAAGAATTATAGGAGATTACAGAAGAGTTGCTCTTTATGGAATTGACAGATTAAGAGAAGATAAATTAAATGAATTTAGAAAATTAGAAAGCGAATTAGCTTCAGAAGAAATTATCAGACTTAGAGAAGAACTTTCTGAACAATACAGAGCTTTAGATGAAATGAAGAAAATGGCTTTGGAATATGGCTATGATATTTCTGTTCCAGCTACAAATGCTAAAGAAGCTATACAATGGTTATATTTTGCGTATTTAGCAGCTGTTAAAGAAAATAACGGAGCTGCAATGAGCCTTGGTAGAAATGGTGGTTTCCTAGATATCTACATCAAGAGAGATATTGATGAAGGAACTTTAACAGAAAGCGAAGCTCAAGAATTAATTGACCAATTCGTTATGAAACTTAGAATGATGAGACATTTAAGAACTCCTGAATATGATGAATTATTCGCTGGAGATCCTACTTGGGTTACTGAATCTTTAGGTGGTATGGGACTTGACGGAAGAACATTAGTTACTAAAACTGCTTTTAGAATTTTACACACTTTAACTAATTTAGATTCTTCACCAGAACCAAATATGACTGTTCTTTGGAGTTTAGATTTACCAGAAGCTTGGAAAAACTATTGCTCTAAAATGAGTATTCAAACAGGTTCATTACAATATGAAAATGATGATGCAATGAGACCAGTTCACGGAGATGACTATGCAATTGCTTGTTGTGTATCTTCAATGGTAATTGGTAAACAAATGCAATTCTTTGGAGCTAGAGCAAATCTTGCAAAATCACTTCTTTACGCTATTAACGGTGGCGTTGATGAAATGAAGAGAGCAAAAGATGGTTCTTTAATCAAAGTTTTAGATGGTATTGAACCAATTAAAGATGAAGTTTTAGATTTTGACAAAGTTTATGCTAACTATAAATTAGTTTTAGAAAAAGTTGCAAAACTTTATGTAAATACAATGAATACAATTCACTATATGCATGATAAATATGCTTATGAAGCTGGACAAATGGCTCTACATGATACTTTTGTTCATAGATATATGGCATTTGGTGTAGCTGGTATTTCAATCGTAGCTGACTCATTAAGTGCAATTAAATATGCAAAAGTTAAACCAATAAGAGACGAAAACGGATTAGCTATTGACTTTGAAATTGAAGGAGATTTCCCAACTTACGGAAATGATGATGACAGAGTTGACTCAATAGGAGTAGAAGTTATCGAAGGATTTATGGAAGAACTTAGAAAAACTCCTACTTACAGAAATTCTGAACATACACTTTCAATCTTAACTATAACTTCAAACGTAGTTTATGGTAAAAAGACAGGAACAACTCCTGACGGAAGAAAGAAAGGCGAACCATTCGCACCAGGAGCTAACCCAATGCATGGAAGAGATAAGACAGGTGCAATTGCATCACTTAACTCAGTTGCAAAAATTCCTTTTGCTGGATGCTGTCAAGACGGTATTTCTAATACATTCTCAATAGTTCCAACAGCTTTAGGAAAGAGTGAAGATGAAAGAAAAGTTAATTTAACAAACTTAATGGATGGTTATTTTGAACAATTAGCATTCCATTTGAATGTTAATGTACTTGATAGAGCAACTTTAATGGATGCTTATGATCATCCAGAAAAATATCCAAACTTAACAATTCGTGTTTCTGGATATGCAGTTAGATTTAACAGACTTACAAAAGAACAACAAATGGAAGTAATTCATAGAACTTTCCACGAAAGTCGTTAAAAAGTTGCAAAGTAAATGATAAAATAAACAAAGCAGGTTGTCCTGCTTTGTTTTTTCTACATTTTTTTATAATAATTAAAAGGTGATTTTATGGTAATAGGCAGGTTGCACTCAATTGAAACAATGGGGCTTGTTGACGGACCAGGCATAAGAACAATTTTCTTTTTACAAGGTTGTCCTCTTAGATGTCTTTACTGTCATAACCCAGATACTCAAGCATTGCAAGGCGGTACGGAGATAACGCCTGATTTTGTGCTGTCTAAAGCCAAAAGATATAAGACCTATTATAGAGATAATGGAGGAATAACTTTTTCTGGTGGAGAACCTCTTTTACAAGGAGAATTTCTTGCTGAAACTCTAAAATTATTAAAAGA
The DNA here is from genome assembly GCF_037482165.1 of Parvimonas micra. Lineage (NCBI taxonomy): Bacteria > Bacillati > Bacillota > Tissierellia > Tissierellales > Peptoniphilaceae > Parvimonas > Parvimonas micra. Next base: position 1,430,952 of record NZ_CP148048.1, on the reverse strand, counting down.
AAATGGATATAACACTTGTATTGACACAAGTGGTTATGGAAATGAAAAGTATTTTAAAGAAATTTTAGAAAATACAGATACAATTCTTTTAGATGTAAAAAGTTTTTCAAACCAAGGCTATTTGGAAATGGTAAAACAAAAAATGGATGGTTTCTATACATTTCTAGATTATGTGGAAAAATATTTTAAAGGAAAAATTTGGTTTAGACATGTTATGGTTCCAGGTTTTACTGATAATAAAGAATCAATGGATAAACTAATAGAAATAATTAAACCGTATCGAGATAAAATTGAAAGAGTTGAAATACTACCATATCATATAATGGGAGTAGAAAAGTATAAAGAACTCGGAAAAGATTACAAACTAAAAGGTGTACCTGCAATGAATAAAGAAAAAGCTGTTATGCTTGAAAGTTATGTAAGACATAAATTAAATTTTAACTAAGTCATCATTTTTGATGACTTTTTTTATTGTGAAATAACAAGGTTCCTGGGAACCCACCCGATGCAAAGCATTGTGGAAGGCTGGGGTTCTCATGTCTATGAATATTTATACAACATTTGATTAATTTTTATGTAAAATATATTAAAATATGTTGAAAAATTCTTAATTTTATGTTATAATAAGGTGAATTTTTATTATACAATTTTAGGAGGAATGAAAATTGGATATGCAGGCTGGGGGCAAAAGAGCTGAAGGAAAGATTCTAATGGTTATTAATTGGATCCTTTTTGCTATTTTGTCATTTTTTACGATTACAGATTTATTTATTATGTTTAAGTATAATCTGTTAAATTTCAAAAAAATTAATTATATTATTTTAGCTTTTATGGCAATTATTTTAATTTTATTATTGGTGTTAAATATAATTCGTAAAGGAAAAATATTTACTACTATTATTTCAACATTCTTTATAATAGTTACATTATTTGCATTTAATTATATGAATAAAGGGCTTAACTTATTTAATAAATTAAATGAAAATGCAAAAGTAACTGAAAATACTATGGTTGTCTTGGTTCGTGCAGATAGTGATATGAATAGTATTAACGATGTTAAGGGTAAAGTTCTTGCACCAACTCAGTTGGATAAAGAAAATATTGATAAACTAGTTAAAGAAGTTGAAGAAAAAGCAAATGTAAAGTTAAATATTCAAGATACTAAGTCATATTTACAAGCATATGAAGATTTAATTTCAGGGAAATCTCAAGTTATGGTGTTAAATGCAGCTCATGGAGATTTAATAGCAAATGCTTATCCTGATTATCTTGATAAGGTAAAAAAAATATATGAATACAAAATTGTTGAAGAAGTAAAAGAAGAAAAGAAAGATAAAGAAGTTACAGGAAAAGATAGCTTCAATATATATGTAAGCGGTATAGATACTTATGGTCCAATAACTACAGTATCAAGAAGTGATGTAAATGTTCTTATTACAGTTAATAAAAAGACACATAAGATTGTTTTAACTACAACACCTAGAGATGCTTATGTAAAAATTGCCGGTGGTGGAAACAATCAATATGACAAATTGACTCACTCAGGAATTTATGGAGTAAAGGCTTCAGTTAAAACTTTAGAAAATTTATATGGAATAAACATTGAACATTATGCTAGAGTTAATTTCACAACTTTTATGAAATTAATTGACTTAGTTGGCGGAATTGATGTATATAATGATCAAGATTTTGTTTCTAGAATAGGAAATTATCACTTCCCAGTAGGGACTGTTCATCTAAGTTCTGAAAAAGCATTAGGCTTTGTTCGTGAAAGATATAATCTTGCAGATGGGGATAGAGATAGAGGTAAGAATCACGAAAAAGTTATAGCTGCAATAATAAAGAAAATGACTTCAAAGGCAGCCTTAAGTAATTTTAGTTCAATTTTGGATGAGCTTTCTTCTTCAGTTCAAACTGACATGCCGGTTAGTGAAATTATGGAATTGGTAAATCAACAAATCGATTCAGGAGAAGACTTCAAAATAGAATCTCAAGCACTTAATGGAGTTGGAAAGACAGGTTTGCCATCCTATGCAATGCCTGGATATAAACTTTATATGATGGAAGTTGATAAACAAAGTTTAGAAAACTGTAAAAGTAAAATACAAAGTGTATTACAAGGAAAATAAATATTGAGAGGGAATTATGGAAAAATCATTTGTAGAAATTGATATTGATTTTGGTAAAGTGTTCAGCCAAGTTTTTCAAAAGAGATTTATAATTTTAATAACATCTTGTGCTGTTGCTCTTATGACAATCATATATCTTGGAATTATCACACCTGCTGAATATCGTATAACTTCAAAGATATATATTGTAGAAAAAGAAAATATAACAAATTATTCAAATCTTCAATATCTAAGTAGAGAAGTTAGAGAATATATGAAATCTGAAGGAATGTTAAAAGAAGTTATCGAACAAAATCAAGACAAAAAAATTGATCTTGAAGATTTAAAAGTAAAACTTCTATTATCTTCAAACGGTGGCAGAATTATTACTGCTACAATAAGAGGTACAAATGTACAAGAAATGAAAGAAATAATGGATTCCTTCATAAAAATATCTTCAAAAAAAGTTGTTTCAGACTTAAAGATATCAGAAGTAAGAGTTTTAGAAGAAAGTAGCGAACCAAAAAAAGTTGAAAGACATATTATAAAAAAATCACTTATGTACTTTTTTGCTACTGCAATAGGTTTTGTTTTGATAGAATTATTAATTAGACTTTTTGATAATAAAATCTATTCAAGAGATGACTTGAAAAATGATATTTTAGATACAGAACTTTTAGGTATTATTCCTAAGGACAATTTGTAATAAGGAGAGCGAAAATATGAAAAAGAGAATATCTACTAAAAATGTAATAAATACAACAGTAGAAGATTATTACAATACTATTAGGACTAATATCATTTTAAAAAATAAGAATTTTAAGACTATAGTTGCAACATCAATAAAACAAAGTAATACAAAAAGTAAAAATGCTCTTAATATTGCATTTTCATTTGCTAAATTGGGGATAAGAGTACTTTACGTAGATTGCGACTTTAGAAAATTAAATAAGGATAGACTTTTTAAATTTAAAGAAAATCTTGTTGGATTAAGAAACTTTTTAGAATATAAAACAGATTTTTATGATATTGTATTCCAAACAGAATTGGATAACTTTGATGTTATTTTAGCTGGAGATTCTACAAAGAATCCTCTTGATTTATTACAAAATGATAGAATTAATTTATTTTTTGAATATATTAATTCAGAATACGACTTAGTAATTATTGATGTTCCGGACTTAAACTCAAGTATTGATGCATCATTAATTGCAAGAAAATGTGATTCAAGTATTTTATTTGTTGAATCTGGAAAATCAAATAAGGAAGAAATATTACATTCTAAATCAAAATTGGAGAATATAGGGGTTGATGTCTTAGGAATTATTTTAAATCAAGTACAAATAAAGACTAAGCATTAAGATAGGAGCATTTATTTATTTACGGATAGGAGATATTTATTAAAATGGGAAATGAAACTGACATAGTTTTTGATAGGAGAATATGGCTGAGTTCCCCTACTATGCATGGATTAGAATTGGATTATATGAAAGAGGCTTATGACACGAACTGGATGTCAACTATCGGAGAAAATATCGATCAAATAGAAAAAATTATCACTGACAAACTAAATTGTAAATTTGCAGTCGCTCTTTCTTCCGGAACTGCAGCTTTGCATTTGGCTATTAAGAGTGCTGGAATAAAAAAAGGGGATAAAGTTTTTTGTTCAGATATGACTTTTAGTGCAACGGTAAATCCAGTTGTTTATGAAGGTGGTGAACCTATTTTCATAGATACTGAGTATGATACTTGGAATATGGATCCAGTGGCTCTTGAAAAGGCATTTGAACTTTATCCTGATGTCAAATGTGTTATTTTGGTACATCTATATGGAGTTCCTGCAAAATTAGATGAGATAAAGTCTATATGTAAGAAGCATAATGCGATATTAATTGAAGATTCTGCAGAAGCTTTAGGAGCTACATATAAAGGAAAACCTATAGGAACAGAAAACAACTTTAATATTTTGTCTTTTAATGGAAACAAGATAATAACAGGGACTTCAGGTGGTATGTTTTTAACTAATGACGAAAAGTTGGCAAATAAAGTTAAAAAATGGTCTACACAATCAAGAGAGGACACTATTTGGTATCAACATCATGAAATTGGTTACAATTACAGAATGAGTAATGTTGTCGCTGGTGTTGTAAGAGGTCAACTGCCTTATTTGGAAGAACATATAGCACAAAAAACTGAAATATATAAAAGGTACAAAGAGGGACTTAAAGGATTACCTTTAAAGATGAATCCATTTGATAAAGAAAAATCAGTTCCTAATTTTTGGCTATCTTGTATAATCATTGACAAAGAAGCCATGTGCGAACAAAATATTGGAGACCTTGAGGCAGATTATGTTAAGAAAAGTGGAAAGAGTTGTCCAATTGAAATTTTGAATACTTTAAGAACATATGTTGTTGAAAGCAGACCTATTTGGAAACCAATGCATATGCAACCTATATATAAAGACAATATTTTTATTACTAAAAATGGGTTGTATGATGAAAGTATTGACGTTAGTAGAGATATTTTCCATAGAGGACTTTGTTTGCCAAGCGATAATAAGATGACAAAAGAAGAACAAGATAAAATTATTAAAATTATTAGAAATTGTTTCAAATAAAGGGATGTATAACTTTGGATAGGAAAAGAAAAACAAAAGTTTATGAAAATTTCATAAAAAGATTATTAGATATTATTCTTTCATTTTTTGCAATAATAATTTTTTCTCCAATTTTAATTATCGTAGCTATTTTAGTTCGAATTAAACTTGGAAGTCCAGTAATTTTTACACAAAATAGACCTGGGAAAAACGGAAAAATATTTAAACTTTACAAATTCAGAACTATGAAAGATTTAAAAGATGAAAATGGCGAATGGCTTCCTGATTCTGAAAGATTAACTGCTTTTGGAAAAAGACTTAGAGCCACATCTTTAGACGAATTGCCTGAATTATTTAATATTCTAAAAGGAGATATGGCAATAATAGGGCCAAGACCTCTTTTAGAAGAATATATTCCCTATTATACAGAAAAAGAAATGCATAGACATGATGTAAGACCGGGACTTAGTGGATTGGCTCAAATTAATGGTAGAAATGCATCTTCTTGGGAAGAAACTTTAGGTTATGATATAGATTATGTGAATAATATTAGTTTTACTGGAGATTTGAGTATTGTATTTCAAACTATTGGTAAAGTTGTAAAAAAATCAGATATTATTCAAGGTTCTGATAATAAAATTGGACGTTTTGATGACTATAGAAAATCAATGTAAATAAGCAAAATTGGAGAGATTTATGGGCAAAAAATTATTAATATTAGGTAGTGATTTTAGTACCGTTCACTTAGTTGAAGAAGCCAAGAAAATGGGTGTCTATGTAATAGTTACAGACTTGATGACAACTTCTCCAACAAAGGAAATAGCAGATGAAGCGTGGAATATTAGCACTACTGATATTGAAATTTTGATAAAAAAAATAAAAGAAGAAAATATAGACGGTATTCTAGCTGGAGCTAGTGAATTTAACATTGAAAATTGTAGAGAAATCTGTAAAAGACTAGACTTGCCTTTATACTGTTCAAGCGATAATGCTTGGGAAGTTTCAAGGAATAAGAGAAAATTTAAAGACTTATGCTTGAAACATGGTGTTAGAGTTGCGGAAGATTATCATCTTAATGATGAATTATCTGAAGATAGTTTAAAGAATATTAAATATCCCGTAGTAGTAAAACCTGTAGACAAAAGTGGAAACAGAGGTATGAGCTACTGTAATAATAAAGAAGAATTAATTGAAGGATATAAAAAAGCTAGAGCAATATCAGATAATGAAAATATAATCGTTGAAAAACAATTAAAAGGTGGAGAGTACACAGGATATTATGTAATAGCTGATGGCGAAATTGTGCTTTCATATTATACTTCTATGCATCATGAACCGAGAATGGCAGAAAATTTATATTCAATAGAATATATATCTTCTTGTCACTTAAAACAATATTTAGAAGAGGTAAACGAACCTCTTATTAAAGTTTTTAAAGATGCAGGTTGTAAAAATGGAATAGCTTGGACTGAATTAATGTATGATAATGACGGACATTTTTATGCTTTAGAAATGGGACATAGATTTGCGGGCCCGGGAATATATGCAGTTCATGAAAAAATTTCAGGATTTAATACTTATAAATGGATGATAGAATTTGCTCTAGGAAAGGAACATAAAAAATCTGATCTTCCTAAGCCTTTAGACAGTGCTTATATTAAATGTGCTGGAGCTTATGATTTATTTACTACTCATGAAGCGGTCGTAGACAAAATGGAAGGTCTTGATGAAGTTTTAAAATTAAATAATGTTGTAATTGATATGCCTAAAAGACAAGGTGACTCCGTAAGAGCAAATGTTAATATGGGAATTGTCAAAATTTATGGCAAAGATTGTGAAGAAATGTGTGATACTATAAAAAAAGTTAATGAATTATTGACAATAACAGATGAATCTGGAGATAATATATACATTCACTACACTGATTTTGAAACTTTAAGAAAAGAGTACAAAGAAGGACTTATACAATTTGAAGTTGTAGATAAGGAATAATATGAAAAAATATAAAACTTGTATTCATAGATTGGGAGATTATAATTCTAATTTTATTTGTATGAAAAGAGAGGATTTAATCCCTTTTTCATTTGGTGGAAATAAAGCAAGAAAAGCAAAATATTTTTTTGATGAAATTGATAGAGGAAATTTTGATTCTGTTGTAACCTATGGAAGCGGAAGCTCTAATCATTGCAGAATAATTTCAAATATGGCAAAACAAAGAGGATTGGAATGTTATATAATCAGTCCTAAAGAAGCATTTGAAGAGACTTTCAATCAAAGTATGATGAATTTATTTGATGCTAAAATCCAAGTTGTTTCTGTAAATGAAGTATCTGATACAATAGAGAAAACATTAGAATCTTTGAAAAATTCTGGTAAGAAGCCTTATTTTATTCAAGGTGGTGGACATGGAAACTTGGGAACAAGAGCCTATGTAGATTGCTATGAAGAAATAAAAGAATATGAAAAAGAAAATGGAATTACTTTTGATTATATATTCTTTGCATCAGGAACTGGAACAACTCAGGCAGGTCTTGTTTGTGGAAAATTGATTAATAATGATAACAGAAAAATTGTCGGAATTAGTATTGCCAGAAAAAATCCAAGAGGAAGAGATATTGTATTATCAAGTATTTATGAATATTTTAGCGAAAAAAATATAGAAAAAGATTCAAGCTTAATAGAAGAGTCAACAATATTTGTTGATGATTATGTAGGAAATGGATATGGAAATATGAATGATGATATTTCTAAGACCATAGAAAATATGATTTCGAATTATGGGATTCCGATGGATTCAACTTACACTGCAAAGGCATATAATGGAATGGAGAAGTATATTGAAAAAAATAATATTTCAGGTAAAAATATACTTTTTATTCATACTGGTGGAACACCGCTGTTTTTTGATTATTTAAAAAATAAAAATATATAATTTATGGGAGAAATTATGGAAGTTAATGTTTTAGTCTTGAGTTCAGGGACGAGAAATAAGATAATTGAATATTTTAAAGGAAATCTTGTAGATAAAAATGGAAATAGAACGGGAAAAGTAATTGCAACAGATATGAGCAATTTAGCTCCTTCCATTTATGAAGCAGATAAATTTTATATTGTTCCGGGGATTTTTTCAGATGGATATATTGAAAGAATTTTAGAAATATGCAAAAAAGAAAAAATTTCTGGAGTTTTAAGTTTAATAGATCCCGAACTATCTCTATTAGCTAAAAATGAAGCAAAATTTGCAGAATTAGGAGTAAAAATTATAGGTTCTCCTTATGAATTATGTGAAATGAGCTTGGATAAAATTAGAATGTTTAATTGGTTGACTGAAAATGGATATAAAACTGCAAAAAGCTATGATAATAGAGAAGAATTTATAAAAGACTATGAAAATAACAAAATTGACTTCCCTGTTTTTGTAAAACCCATTAAGGGAAGTGCATCAGTCGCAATAAATAAAGTTGAAAATATGGAAACTTTAGATTTGTTATTTAAAAATTCTGATAATTTAATGATTCAAGAATTTTTAAAAGGACAAGAATTTGGAGTTGATGTCTATATAGATTTAATAAGTGGAGAAATTTGTTCGATTTTTGCAAAGAAAAAATTGCTTATGAGAGCAGGAGAAACTGATAAGTCAGTATCTTTTAAAGATGAAAAACTATTTACTTTAGTTAAGAATTTCGTAAAATCTGCAGGATATAGAGGACAAATAGATATTGACATTTTTGAAATTGATGGAGAATATTACATTTCAGAAGTTAATCCAAGATTTGGCGGCGGTTATCCTCATGCTTATGAAAGTGGATGTAATCATATGAAGATGATTATTTCTAACTTAAAGGGAATAAAAAATGAAGTTGAAATTGGAAACTATGATGAAAATATATATATGATGAAATATAATGAAGTAAAAATCATTAGATAAGGAGAATTTCTGTGAGAAGTGGAGTAAGAAAAAAAATAGATGATTTTAATTTTTTTATGGAATCAACTTTTAGAAAACATAAAGCCAGAAAAGTCTGCAAAATTAAGATTAAAAAGGATGAATGGAGGATATGACTGTACAGAAGACTATAAAAAAATAGTCATACCTTATTGGAAAAAATATGGGCTAAAACCCGCCAAAATGTGGTATCAAATCTTTTGGGATAGAAGTCATGATTTAGATCCTAGATACATACCTGATGATTTATTTTATGGAGTTATAGTTCCGTATTTCAGTAACCCGCAATTTAGAAGATTTGGAGAAGATAAATGTCTTCATTCAGTTTGGTTTAGAGATATAAAAAGACCAAGAACAATTATAATGAATATAGCAAGTGTCTATTATGATGCCGATTTTAATCCGATAACTAAAGAAGAAGCGGTGGATATTTGCTTAAAAGAAAATAAATTTATGTTAAAACCGTCTATAGATAGCGGCGAAGGAAGACTTATAACTTTTTTTGATGAAAATAATATAAAAAGAGAAATTATTTCACAGGCTTTTGATGACCTTAAAGCAAATTTTATTGCTCAAGATTTTGTAAAACAGCATGCTCTTTTAAATGAATTAAATGAATCATCTCTAAATACAGTTAGAGTAATTTCATTTTTCTTTAAAGGAAAAGTTCATATACTCTCATCTATTTTGAGAATTGGAGCAAAAGGTGCTAGAGTTGACAATATTGGTGCAGGTGGATATGCTTGTGTAATTAATCCTGACGGAACACTTCAAGAAAAGGGAGTAAATAGAAAAGCTGAATGGATTGAAAAAACTGATGAAGGAATTGAATTTAAGGGTAGATTTGTACCTTCATTTGATAAGGTTATAGAAATAGTTAAAAATGAACATAGAAAATTAGCTCATTTTAAATTAATTGGTTGGGACTTTAGCATTGATGAAAGTGGAGATCCGGTTTTCATTGAATACAATGTTACACCAGGAGCTAATCAAATAACTTTTGGTCCTACATTTGGAGATTTAACAGATGAAGTATTAGAAGAAGTTTTTATAACAAAAACTTTACAATATAGTCAAAATTAGGAGGAATTTATGAAAGTAGCTGTTGTAGGTGCTGGCAATGGAGGCTGTGCAGTTGCAGGAGATATGGCATATAGAGGACTGGATGTTACTTTAATAAAGACATCTAATTCTATACATGATGACAATTTTAATTATCTTGAAAAAAATAATGGAAAAATGACTCTAATAGACTTTGGAGATGACGGTTGTATGAATCCTGATGAACAGGAAAAGGTAGAAAAAGTAGGTTATATTTCCAAAGTTACAAGAGATTTGTCTGAAATTTCAAAAATGGATATAGTTTTAATCTATATTCAAACTAATTATCATGAAGAGGTCATAAAAAGAGTATCTGAATATATAGTTGATGGACAAATCATTCTAATAAATCCTGGATATTTTTCAACAGCATATCTTTTAAAATATTGCAAAAAAGATATTACAATAGTTGAAGCGCAAAGCTCTTTTATTGACGGAAGAATAATTGAAAACGGGAAATTTAGAGTTGGTTTTAGAAATGTAAGAAATCCACTTGGAGTATATCCTGTGAAAAATTTAGAATATGCCAAAGAAAAACTGGAAAAATTAGGATTTCCTTTCCACTATTTAAAAAATGTAGCAGAAGCTGGATTGCATAATCCTAATATGATAGTACATACTATCGGCTCCGTCTTAAGTATTCCAATGATTGACTCTATGAAAGAAAATTTTTGCATGTATCACTATGCTTTTACAGAACATGTTTGGAACATTTTGGAAGCTTTGGATGATGAAAAAATGAATATTCTAGAAAAATTAGGTTTAAAAAGAATGTCCTATGTTGAAGCTTGTAAATTTAGAAATTCATTAGATGACAGTCAAGATGCAAAAGAAGTTTTCTTTGCTTATGCTTCTATGCCTACAAGAGCAAAGGCTCCGACAAATGTTAATTCTAGATATATAACTGAAGATGTTCCTCAAGGCTTGGTAATGTTAGAATCTTTAGGAAAATCTTTAGGAATAAAAACTCCGATAGCAACTTCTCTAATAGAAATTGCAAGTTCAGCTTTAGGTGTGGATATGAGAGCAAATGGAAGAACACCGGAAAGACTTGGAGAAGAAAATATTAAAAAAATATTAAATGATTGTTTATAAAAATTTTTAAAAATGAAAGTGAGTAGAAATGAGCTCCAGATATTTTATGATTTTAAGAACTCTTTTTATAAAATCACCAATGAAGAGAGTTGAATATTTGAAAAAACATAATGTTTTTAGAAAATGTGGAAATAGAGTGATGATAAATTCAAGAAAAATACCGTTGTATCCTAATTTAATTAGCATTGGAAATAATGTTTGGATTGCTTCAGGAGTTAATTTTGTTACTCATGATGTAATACATTACATGTTAAATGGACTTGGCAGAGGACAATTTACTGAAAAAGTAGGTTGTATAGATATAGGAGATAATGTATTTATCGGTTCTAATTCACAGATTATGTATGATGTAAAAATTGGAAATAATGTTGTAATAGCAGCAGGAAGTTGTGTTACTAAAGATATTCCGGATAATTCTGTTGTTGGAGGAGTACCTGCTAAAGTAATAGGAGATTTTGAATCTTTAGTTAAAAAACGTGCAGAATTTAAGCTAGAACATGAATTTAATAAGTCGAAACAAGAAATTTCTAAAGAATGTGAAGATGAAATTTGGGAACAATTTTATAAAATAAAAAATAAGTAAGGTATTGGGAAAAATTATGGAAAGAGAAAGTTTATTTAGTAAAATATCAAGATTTAATAGAGATATAACATCTAATTTACCAGAGGATATATCATTTTTTAAGAAGATAAGAGTTTTCTTTGATTTTGTTGTAGAATGGAAATTTCATGGAGTATATTTGCTCGACTATATTCAATATGGTTTTTATTGGAAGACAAAACCAGAAAGAAGAAAATATTTTGTTCATGGAAGATTAATAGAGATGATGCAAAGAGCAAATAATCCAGAACATAGATATATTTTTGACCAAAAACCTGAATTTGATAAGAAGTTTGCTGATTTTTTACAAAGAGATTGGATAGATACAAAAGATGCAAACTTATCAGACTTTATTAAATTTTTAGATGGTAAGGATACCTTTTTTGCAAAAGACCCTTGTGGAATGTTTGGTTTAGGAGTAAAGAAAGTTTCTGTTAGCGAGATAGAAGATGTAGAAAAATGCTTTGAGGAGTATAAAAAACAAAATATTCTTTGCGAAGAATCTTTAAATCAATGCAAGGAAATGTCTGATTTTAATGATACTTCTATAAATAGTATAAGAGTAGTTTCTTTTGTTAGAGCTAATGGTGAAGTTGAAATAATTGGTGCATTACTAAGAATTGGGAGGAAAGGTAAAATAGCGGATAATTTTCATCATATGGGAATTGCTTCTTATGTAGATCCAAAAACTGGAATAGTTTGTACTAAAGGTTTAGATAAAAATAATGATTGGCATATCTTCCATCCAGATTCAAATACTCAAATAGTAGGCTTCCAAGTTCCAATTTGGAATGAAGTTGTAGATACGATTAAAAGGGCTGCAAAAGTAGTTCTTGATATGAGATATATAGGTTGGGATGTTGTAATAACTAAGGATTATAAAGTAGAATTAGTTGAAGGGAATCCTGGTGCTGACCCAGATGCCGAACAAATTACTACTAAAGAGGGAAGATGGCCTTATTATAAACAATATTTGGATGAATTATAATTCGGAGGAATGTTATGATAAGTTTTGTTAACGATTATAGCAATGGGGCTTGTCCCGAAATTTTAGAAGTAATGATTAATAATAATTTTGAAAATAACAATCCTTATGGAAGAGATTATCATACTGAAAATGCTATAAAGTTGATTAGAGAAAAAATAAAAAATGAAAATGCCTATGTTCGTATTTTTTCTGGCGGAACTCAAACTAATTTGGTAGCAATTTGTGCTTTTTTACGTCCCCATGAAGCTGTTATAGCTGTAAAGACAGGACATATATGTGTTCATGAAACTGGTTCCATAGAAGCAACAGGACACAAGTGTATTGAAGTTACAGGAAAAGATGGGAAAGTAACAGTTGAAGATATTGAAAAAGCTTGTGGAGAGCAAAATTGGGACCATGCAGGAATACTAATTGTAAAACCTAAATTAGTTTACATAAGTCAAACGACTGAGGTAGGAACAGTTTATACAAAAGAAGAGCTTTATAATTTAAGAAAAGCTTGTGATAAACATAATTTGTATTTATATTGTGATGGGGCAAGGCTTGCAAGTGCACTTGATTGCTCTGATGTTACTTATGAGTTGCTAGCTGAATTATGTGATTCTTTTTATATAGGTGGAACAAAAAATGGGGCTTTATTTGGTGAAGCACTTGTAATAATTAATGATAGATTAAAAGAAGATTTTGGATATATTGCAAAGCAAAGAGGCGGAGTTTTAGCTAAAGGTTGGTTATTAGGATTACAATTTGAAAGACTAATGGAAGGTGACCTTTATAAGAATATTGGTGCTTATTCTAATAGATTAGCAATTAAGTTAAAAAAAGGGATTTTAGATTTAGGTTTGAAATCAAGAATTGAAAGCCCGTCTAACCAACAATTTTTTGTATTTCCTAATAAAATATTAGCTAAATTAAAAGATAAATTTGATTGGGAAACAATTGAGAAGATAGATTCAGAACATACTGAGATAAGATTAGTAACAAGTTGGTCTACAAAAGAAGAAGAAGTAGAACTATTTTTACAGGAGTTAAAAAATGCTTTTAAGTATTAGAGAAAGAAGATTACATTTTTCAATAACTAAAGAAAATTTTCCTAAATTATTGGTATTTTTATGGTTACTTAGCGACTTTTTTCTTACAGCAGCTAGATTTTTTCTTCATAGATTGAATATTGAAGGAAATCCTAGAGAAATTGTATTATTCGCAGTAGCTTCTTTTCCAATACTTTTATTAATAAGATATTATAGAGAAGATAAAGAGATATTAAAAGATAGTAAATTATTTTTCTTAATTTATATTTTTTCTGCATTGAGTTTTCTAATTAATTATGTATTTTTTCCTCAATATAGATATTTCTATTTTAGAAAAGAATATGGATTGTTAAGAGTTTTTAGACCGGATTCAGCTATTTATGCACTTTTGTTTTTTTCCATTTTAGATGATCCTAAAGATTTTTATAAAATAATTAAAAATTTTTCATATCTAAATTTCTTAAAGATATTTATTTCAGTTTATATTCCAAGACTTATTCGTGGATATTGGGTTGACGTAAACCATGTGGGAGCAAAGGTAACAAGATTATATAGTTTGAGTTTTGGATATACTTTGATTTTTCCTACAATAGTTTTTCTTTACGTTTATATGAAAGAAAAAAAACCAAAAGACTTGCTTTTAAGCATACTTTGTATAGGAATGATATTTTTTCAAGGCTCAAGAGGTGCATTGTTTTTACCAATATTATTTTTAATTTTTATGGCTATTTCTAATTCAATACATCTTGATAATAAAAGAAAAAGTTTGAAAAAAATAACTATAATAATTGGAGTTTTAGGACTTATATTTTTATTTAAAAATGAAATTTATGATTTTCTTATAAATACTTTCCAAAATCTTGGTTTGAAAACTAGAACTATAACAAAACTACTTGAATCAAGTATCACGGACGATAGTGGTAGAAATGAAATTTGGACATTAGTTAGAAAAGCAATAAAAGATAACTGGGTATTTGGTTATGGTGCATATGGAGATAGACCTTTTGTATTTCCTGAACACTTTGTAGGATATTCACATAATATAGTTTTAGAAATGGTATGTAGTTTTGGATTAGTAGGAGTTGGAATTCTAGTATTTTTATTAATTCAGACAATAAAGATGTTTTTATGTAAAGATAGACTTTGGAGAGAACTCTATATAGTATTCTTTACAGTTTCTTGCCAATTATTCTTATCTTTATCTTTCTGGTATGTAACAGAGTTTTGGATTATGATAGCTATTTTATATAAGTATTATAGAAACAATAAAAGGATGGAAGTATGTCAAAGGTTAAAGGAAATGTAGTTTTAAAATCAGGAATATGGTATACGATAAGCAATTTTCTTTTTAGATCGATTGCATTTATTACTGCACCAATTTTTTCCAGAGTTTTGAGCAAAGATGATTATGGACAATATAATAATATTGCGAGTTGGGTAGCTGTAATGTCTATCCTTTTTGCATGTGATATACATTCTTCTATAATTAGAGCAAAACTTGATTACGAAGAGGATTTGCCTAGTTATTCTTTTTCAGCTCTAGTTTTATCGAATATAATAACAATTTCTTTTTATATAGTTTTTTTGATTTTTGGTAATCAGATAAGTGCTTTTACAGGAATAGATAAAAAATATTTCCATATAATATTCTTATTTATTCTTTTTCAAGAGGCATTTTATAATTTCATAACAACTGAAAGAGCTTTTTATAGATATAAGGCATTTTCATTATTAACGGGTTTAATTGTAGTATCTACAAGTTTACTTTCCGTTTTCTTAGTTGTTCTTTGTAATAATAAATTAGATGGAAGAGTTTATGGTCAATACATTCCTTATGTAGTCATTGGACTATTTATGTATATTCTAATTGTTAAAAGAGGGAAGACTATAAAAAAATCGTATCTTAAATATGCTTTATTTTTTAGTTTACCTCTAGTGCCACATCAATTATCTTTGATTGTATTAGGTTCTTCTGATAGGATTATGCTTACCAAAATGGCAGGGACAGAGCATACTGCAATTTACAGTGTTGCTTATATAATTACTGTAATAATTTATGCTCTATTGGATTCAATGAACAAGGCATGGGCTCCTTGGGTTCTCGATAATTTAAAACAAGGTAATAAAAGATTAATAAAAAAATATTCAACTAAATATTTTGGACTGTTCTTTGTAATGATTGTTGGAATACTATTAGTTGCCCCTGAAGTTATGTTATTTTTAGGTGGAAAAAAGTATATTGAAGGTGTTGGTGTTTTACCGCCTTTGATTATTGGTTGTTTATTCCAATTCGCATATACAATGTTTGTTCAAGTAGAATTTTTTGAAAAGAAAATGAAAGTTGTTGCAATGGGAACTACAGTTGCAGCAATTGTTAATATTGTTTTGAATTATATTTTTATAGGAAAGTATGGCTATATTGCTGCAGGATATACGACTTTAGCAGGATATGTGGTATTATTTTTAATTCATTATAATACTATATGTAAATTGGGATATAAGAAGCTTTTTGATTTAAAGACAATTCTTACTTGTCTAGCAATTTCTTTTCCAATGATTTTAATTTTTGAGTTGATTTACAAAAATAATATTATTAGATATATTTTATTTGTAATATATATGATTTTGTTTGTATATATTTTATTTATAAACAAAAAGAGAATCAAGAAATTGTTGAGAGGATAAATATTTTTAAATTACAAAATTTGTACTGCACCTAAATCTTGAATTTAAGAAAATGGTGCAGTTTTTATATACTTGATTTTAAGTTGTTTTAAGGTTATACTGTTATAGTATAGAAAAAAAGTATAGAAAAAATACGGGGTGTTTTTATGAGGATTTTAATTTGTGAAGATGAAATTGATTTGGCAGATGGTCTTTGTGCTATTCTAAAAGGTAATAAGTATTCTGTTGACGTCGTTTATGATGGAGAAGAAGCTCTTACTTATTTGGAAGCGGAAAACTATGATGCTGTTGTTTTAGATATTATGATGCCGAAAGTTGATGGTATTACTGTTTTAAAAACTATAAGGGAAAATGGAAATAGTATTCCAGTTATTATGCTTACTGCAAAGTCTGAACTTGATGATAAGATTGTGGGACTTGATAGTGGAGCAGACGACTATCTTACTAAGCCTTTTGAAGTTAAGGAATTGCTCGCTAGACTTAGAGCAATAACTAGAAGAAAAGAAAATGTAACAGACAATGTTTTGACATTTGGAAATATTACTTTAAATAGAACTACTTTTGAATTGTCATCAGAAAAGGGCAATTACAAACTTACAAACAAAGAATTTCAAATGCTTGAAATGTTAATGTCAACACCTTCAAATATTATTTCAGCTGATACATTTATGGATAAAATATGGGGTTATGATACAGATTCTGATATAAGTGTCGTTTGGGTTTATATTTCATATCTTAGAAAGAAACTTGCAAAACTAGATGCAGATGTTGAGATAAAAGTAACTAGAAATGTTGGTTACTCTTTGGAGGCTATAAATGGAAAGTAAACTTAGAAAAAAGTTTATCTATTTTTCAGTTGGAATTATCTCCATTGTAGTTTTGGCAATTATGGCTTTTGTAAATATTGCTAACTTCTATAATCTTAAACATAGTTCAGATGAACTACTAAAAACATTAATTGAAAATAATGGAGTTATGCCAAGTTTTGCAGTAGTTAATGAAAATGCTGACGAAAAAAAGACACTATATCTTAAGAACTTTTCTAACAGATTTTTTACAGTTAGAACAGATAATCAAAAAAATATTGTAACAGTTAATACAGATGATGTTTTTTTTACAAGTGCTTCTGATGCTGTTGATTATGCAAAAACAGTTTTAGCAAAAGGAAAACATAGTGGCTATTACAAGGGTTTTAAATATATGGTTGAAAATACGGATAAGGGAAAGTTGATTGCCTTTGTAGATGTTGTAAAAGATTTTGATGTCTTTTATTCAAATCTTGGAAATAGTGTTATTATAAGCCTTTTAGTTTTAGGACTTGTTACATTCTTTTCATATGTTTTATCAAAAAAAGCTGTTGCACCTATGGTTCAAGCATATGAAAAGCAAAATGCTTTTATCACAGATGCAAGCCACGAGTTAAAAACACCGCTTGCTATAATAAAGACAAGTGCAGATGTGCTTGAAATGGAAGGTGGGGAGAGTAAGTGGACAGGAAATATTCATAAGCAGGTAAATAGATTAAATGGACTTATCGGTAATTTGATTTCACTTACTAAACTTGAAGAATCCGATGACTTAGATAAATTAGATTTTTCTTTTTCTGATGTGCTTAATGATTGTGTTACAGATGTAAAAGATTATGCTTTAAGTTTGGATAAAAATATAGTCACAGATATTGAAGATGGAATTTCTTTTAAAGGAAATGAAAAATTAATTAGACAGGTCATAGGAATTTTGCTTGATAATGCTATCAAATATGCAAAAGAAAATAGTGATATAAATGTAAGACTAACAAGGCAAAATAAAAAAATAGTATTTACTGTAGAAAATGAGGCAGACAATTTAGAAATTAAAAACTATAATATCCTATTCGAAAGATTTTACAGAACTGATAGTTCAAGAAATAGTAAAACTGGAGGATATGGAATTGGACTTTCTATCGCTCAATCAATTGTTTTAAAACATAAGGGAAAAATTTCTGCTGACAGTTTTGATGGAGAAAAAATTGTTTTTACAGTTAAATTATAAAAATTGAATAATATAGATTAGAGCTGTTAATAAATTAATGGCTCTTTTTTGTGTTTTCTTTAATATATAATTTTAAATAATTTTCTTCGAACTTTTAAATACATTTTGAAGTTTATTTACTTTTAACGTCTAGCTTTTAAACAAAGATATTTACATTATACGTCATTTCGACTGTAGCGAATCGAAATAGGGAAATCTCATTTTTTTATTAAAGTATAGTCAACTACAATCATTACATATATAATCACTGGGCTTTATGAGATCTCCAGAGTCATTGTACACAATGACTCCGTCAGACCTACTATTGCTTGTAAACAAGCAAAGTTAGGACTAGATTCACTTCATTCGTTTCACTCATTTCGGTCGAGATGACGTGTTGGGAAGATTCTCTTTGCCAAGAATTATGACGTGAGTTAATTGGTTTTTCAAATAATTCTTAATAATTCTTACCTTTTTTCGAACTTTTTAATACTTTTTGAAGATAATTTACCATTCACGTTCAGCTCTTAATCGAAGATTTCTCCAAATACGTCATTTTGACTGTGGCGAAGCGGAATGAATCTAGCCCTAACTTAGATTATTTACTTGTAAATAATCTATAGTAGGTCTGACACAAAGATTGTTCAAATCTTTGATTTGAGTACAATCGACTGTGAAAATCTCACACTTTTGCTTATGTAAAAGCAAAAGTGAAATGTATCGTAGATACATCAATTATTGTAGTCTAATTTGTATAATTTAATGTTTATGTTAATCTTCCTATCATATAATTTTCCTTGATACATCATTTTTTCTTACTCAAAAATATCTTTTAAAATAAAAATATATTTAAGGTTAATCAAAGGTTACTTTTGTAAAATGTAATTACAAAATATGAATAAGAATTTAATTGTGTTGAAATAGTATTAAGGAGGACATATGAAGGCTAATAAATTGGTAGTTGAATTATTCAGTTTGGCTATATTGTCTGGTTGTTTGGTAGCTTGTAGTAAACCTACAAAAGAAACCAATACACATTCGATGCAAAATATGAAAGTAAATAGAACTAATTCAAATGCCAAGTCAAATATTTTTGCTGATGATGATTATGATGCGATGGTCGATGAAAAAAATAGTACAATTTTGAATTTAAGTGATATTTCTAAAATAAAAGGAGAAAATGTAAGTGTTTCTGGAAATGTTATAACTATTTCTGCAGGAGGAACTTATATTTTAACCGGTAAACTCGATGATGGTCAAATTGTAGTTAATGCAAAAAGTAATGATAAAGTAAAACTTGTCTTGAAGGGAGTTGATCTTTCTTCATCTAAAGGAAGTCCTATTTTAGTTGAAAATGCTAAAAAGACTATTATTACTCTAGCATCAGACACTAATAATAAATTGGAACTAAAAGGTGAATATAATAAAGAGGACAACAAGGATTCAGTTATTTTTTCAAAGAGTGATTTAAGTTTTAACGGTACAGGAATTTTAAATCTTTTCTCACCTTATGGTAGAGGAATTGTATCTCAAGATAAGGTAGTCTTTGTAGATGGAAAGTATGCAATGGATACTGCTGGAAATACTGTAAGTGCTAATAATTCTGTAGCAATAGCCGATGGTAAATATGATATTAAGTCTGGCGAGAAAGGTACAGGATTAAAAGCTTCTGGAGATGGTAATAAAGGCAGAGTATATATTGCAAATGGAAAATTTAAGATTTCCGCTGGAAAAGACGGAATAAATTCAAATTCAAAAGTTACAATAAACAATGGAAATATAAATATAAAAAGTGGAGATAACGGCATCGAAAGCGAAAATATAGACATAAGAGGCGGAAACACACAGGTTGTTTCGAAAGATGATGGCATATTTGCAAGTAGCAAAAAAGATACTGAGCCAGATTCTCTACATATACAAATAAGTGGTGGAAAAGTTAGTGTTTATTCCGAAAAAAATGGATTAAATTCTAAGGGTGATATTTCCGTAACTGGAGGAGAAACTATTGTAGAAAGTTCAAATAACAGCGAAAATTCAGTACTGAATTATGAAGGCTCTGCTAAAATAAGTGGAGGAACTTTTGTAGGTGCTGGAAATTCTTCAACAGTTAAAAGTTTTGGAGATTCTTCAACTCAGGGAAGTATGTTGATGAAATTTGACAAAAAAACTAAAGAAAATCTGAAAGTTTTGGATGAATCAGGAAAAACCTTAACAGAATATAAACCAAAATCGGAATATCAAACTGTTATAGTGAGTACAAAAGGGATAAAAGAAAATAATAAATATACTTTAGTGGCAGGGAATCAGACTTTAGACGTTTTCTTAGATAAGATAAATTATAAATCTGCCGAACTTGTTGAAAAATAATTGAAATAGATGGAAAAAGTAACTGATGATTGTAAAAAGCTGTGAAAAAATTCACAGCTTTTTTAATGGAAAATAAAACTATCTAATATATGAAATCATATCTTTTTCTTCAATCCTAACCATTTTCATAGACTTGTAAAATTCATTATCTCTAATATCGTGAATATCTGTAAAAAGGCAAAAAGTTCTAACATCTTTATATTTATCTGAAACATACTTAAATAGTTTTGTTCCAATTCCTTGCCTATAGTAATCAGAATCTACAATCAAGTCTTGAATAAGTAATATGTGTTCGCCATCTCCAACACAACGAATAAATGCAATTAATTTATCATTCTCAAAAGCACCTAAAAGATAAAGTGAATTTTTAAAAGCTCTTTTTAGTTTTTCATCATCTTTTAGATATGCAGACCAGTTTGCAGATTTAAAGATTCTCTTTATTTCTTCAAAATACTTATTATAATCAAACTCCTTAAATTCCATAAAACCTCCTATATTTCTAGGAATAATTTAATCCCCTCTTTTAATTTTTCGTCACTAAGTGTTGCAAAACCTAATAAAATTGAAGGTATTTCTCTTTTTGTTCCATAAGAGCCAAGTCCATAAACTTTTATCTTTTTTTCTTTTGCTTTTTTTATAATATGTTCTTCTGAATAAGTTTTTGGATATTCTAAAACAATATGAAGCCCCGCATCTGCACCTCTTATAGTGATATCTTTTCTTTCGTTTAACATATCCATTAATAGTTGTCGTTTTTTAGAGTAGATTTTTCTCATTCTGTTAAGATGTTTTTCAAACTCCCCAGACTCTATAAAAGTTGTAAGCATTTTTTGCACCATAATTGAAACGGGACAGATGAAAAATTTGAAAATTTTATTATATTTTTCAACCAAATCGAATGGTAAAACCATAAAACTCACTCTAAAGCTTGGAGAGATTGACTTTGAAAAAGAGCCAATATAAATCACTTTATCATTCACATCAATTGATTTTAATGCTGGAACGGGTCTTTTTGAATACTTAAATTCACTGTCATAGTCGTCCTCGATTACATATTTTATCCTTTTCATATTCAAGAGTTCAACACGTCTTTGCATATTCATTATAACACCGGTTGGAAATTGATGAGCTGGAGTAATAACACAAAAATCTGACTTTGATTTTTTTAATTTTGTTAAATTCATTCCATTTTCATCTACTGATATAAATTCATAATTTATATCATTTGTATCCATGATATTGGAAAGCATGTTGTATCCTGGGTCTTCAATTCCAAATTTTCCCGAAATCAATTTAAAAATAATTTGGAAAAGATATTCAGATCCGCTTGAAATTACAATTTGTGAAGGGTCGGCCTTAAAACCTCTTGATTTATCAAGATATTCTGAAATTTGTGTTCTAAGTGGAAGATAACCTTGATAATCAACTTTCTCTAAAATATCTTTATTGTCGAAAATATTTGAAGATATTTTTTTGAATATCTTATAAGGAAATTCTTCACTTACACCACTGTATGAGAAATCATATTCGATATTTTCTTCTTCTTTTGTTATGTGAATTGGCTTGCTATCTAAGACATAAAGCTCTCCAACATCAGAAACAAAAAAACCCTGTCTTTCTTTCGAGTAAATAAATCCTTCTTCCAAGAGTTTTGAATAGGCGTTATCCACGGTATTTAAAGAGATATTATACTCTTTTGCAAGATTTCTCTTGCTAGGAAGTTTTTTATTAGCTTTGTAAGTTCCATTAATTATCTCGTTTTTAAAATACTCATATATTTGCATATAGAGTACACCATTATTTAATATTAACATTCTGACACCATAAAAAAATATTATTTTGATACTACAAACAGTATCAATATCTATATTATACTATATTTGATTAGAATTAACAAAGGAGCAATTTATATGGAAAACAAATTAAGTATTAAAAAAATAACATTAATAGGAGTAATGGCAGCGGTTGTTTTTGTAGCTTCACAAATCCAAATCCAAATACCACTTGGAGCAAGTGCAACTAGAGTACATATCGGAAATGGATTTTGCCTATTATGTGGACTTTTATTAGGACCTCTTGCAGGCGGTCTTGCATCTGGTATGGGCTCAGCAATTTTTGATTTAATAAATCCAATTTATCTACCTTCTGCACCATTTACATTTACATTTAAATTTTTAATGGCTTTCATATGTGGTAAAATCGCATACTCAAACGGAGCAAAAGCAGAAGACTTTAAGAAAAATTTAATAGGTTCAATAACAGGAGCTGTCACTTATGTAATTTTATATTTATCTAAAAGTTATATATCTGATATTTATGTTAAAGGATTACCACAAGCAGGAGCAATTGCAAAAGGGCTACAAAGATTATGGGCTTCATCAGTTAATGCAGTCGTTGGAGTTTTAATTGCTGTTATATTGGTAAAGGCTTTAAAGCCAATTTTGAAAAAGAGTATAAGATAAATGAGAATTTTAGTATTTAATGACTACTGTGTAGTTGGAAATATGGCATTAAAAGCAAATATTTCAGTATTAACACAAAATGGTCATGAAGTGTTTGGAGTTCCAACCAAAATATTCTCATCTAATATGAGTTATAAGGATTATATCAGTTTTAATATTCCAAATTTCTCTGAAATAGTTCAAAAAGTCATTGAAATTAAGAAAGTTGATGCAATTTATATTGGATTTATTGATAATGATGAAGTTTTTGTAATAATAAAAGAAATTTTACAAAATTTTAAAGGGAAAGTCATTTTAGATCCAATACTTGGAGATAATGGAGTAAAATATTCTGGTACAACAGTCAAACAAATAGCTTTTTATAGAGAACTTTTGAATTTTGCAGATATAGTAACACCAAATCTCACAGAGGCTATTTTATTAACAGAATACAACAAAATATTTTCTGAAATAGAAAGAAAAGATATAGAAAAAATTGCAAAAAAACTATCTGAAATGGGATCAAAACGAATTTTAATCAAAAGTTTTGAAGAAAAGAATAAACTTAATACTCTGTATTTTTGCGAAAACTCGATAAAATGGTTTGAAAGTGAAAAAATTGATATAAAAATTTGTGGAACGGGTGATGTATTTTCTTCACTTGTAGCAAGTGAGTTGATAAGAGGAGAGAAATTAGAAAATTCAATCGATAAAATCCAAAATTTAATAACTGAAAATATTAGAAAACAAGAAAAACAAGATGGATTAAATGAAATACAATTAGAAAACTTTAAAATAGGCGGATAGCCTATTTTTTGTTTGGAAAAACTACCAAAATTTAATTAAATATTGGATTTTTGTAGTTTATGTATCTGCGATACATTTACTTTTGCTTGTAAACAAGCAAAACTATGAGATCTCTCCACTTCATTCGTTTCACTCATTTCGGTCGAGATGACGTGTTGGGAAGATTTTCTTTTCCAAGTGATATGACGTGAATTATTTAGTTTATTTATATTTTTAAAATACTATGATGTAGATTTTTATTTGTTCTACTATAGTTATAAAGACAATTTGAAGTTTATTTACTGTTAACGTTTAGCTATGAAACGAAGATATTTTCTTATACGTCATCTCGACCGGAGTGAAACGGAGTGGAGAGATCTCCTAAGGCTCCGTGCTATCAAAACAAAAGTAGGTCTGACGGAGTCATTGTGTACAATGATACAATATCTCCTAAATATCCCTGCTTGCAAATAATCAAATAAAATTTCTACAGTCATATGAACTAAATTTAAAGAAAATAGAAAATTTTTTATCATACTTCTTCTTGATTATGATTATTCATTTTTATTAGAGGGTATAATTTTATCAAATTCTAAAAGGAGAGAGAACTATGAAAAAGAAGATTGCAGTTTTATGCTCAGTGTTCGTTATAGTTTTTGGAATTTTCATTTTTAAAAACTTTTATATGAATAAAAACAATAAAGATGATAGTAATGAAAACTCCAAAAATAATGCTATCACAGAAAACAAATCTAATAACAATAACAATAAAAATGATAGTAGTAACGACAACAAAAACAGTTCAGATTCTAAAAACTCTAATTCAGATGAGAATCTAACTTTAGAAAGTCTAAAAAGTCAAAAAAAAGTAATGATTTTAGACTTTAGCCAAAATGGATGACATGCTTGTGCTGTTCAGCACCCAGTTTTGGAAAAACTGAGAAAAGAATATAAAGATAAAGTAATAATAAAAACTATTGACCTTAGAAAACAACAAGCATTTGCATCACAATTTCCTGTAAGAGTAACACCTACTTTATTTTACTTCAATGCAGATGGAACACCTTATGAAGCAAAGGGAGATTTGGCGAAGAAAATAAGTTATGTTGCTTATGAAGATAAGAAAACTGGCGAGTTAAAATTTGGTGGATCAGAAGGTGTTGTTAAGTATGAAGAATTAAAGCAAGTTATTGAGGAGATGTTGAAGAATGTTAAATAATTTAGAGAATATCATTGGAGAAGGATTGAAATCTTTTGGTATCTTAGCTCCAATCCTCGCATTACTTGGAGGAATACTAACTTCTATTTCACCTTGCTCACTTGCATCAATTCCTTTGATTATTGGTTTTATGACTGGTACAAAAGAAGATGACACTAAAAGAGCTTTTAAAATTTCTGTTGTATTCGCCATTGGAATGGCAATAACTTATACAACTTTAGGTGTTTTAGCAGCTTTACTTAGTAAGATTTTTAATCAATCAGGACAACTTTGGAATATATTTTTAGGAGTTGTTATGATTTTAATGGCATTACAAACATGGGAGATAATAAATGTAGTTCCAAGTAAAATTTTGACTAATAAAAGTAAAAAGACTGGATATATAGGAGCCTTGGTAGTTGGAATAATGGCAGGTTTGTTTTCAAGTCCTTGTTCAACTCCAATTTTAGTTGCATTACTTGCGATTGTTGCTTCGAAAGGAAGTTTACTTTGGGGAGTATTACTATTCTTGCTATATTCAATAGGTAACAGTATTTTAGTAATTATTGCAGGAACAAGTACAGGATTTGTAGGAAAAGTAATGTCAAATAAATCTTACGGAAAAATTTCTGATATTGTAAAAATAGTTTTTGGAATAATAATTTTACTTATAGGTCTATATTTCTTATATTTAGGCTTTTAATTAAAAATTTTAGGATAAAATTAATTCACCCTTCTGCGATGTTTGTGTTGGATGGGTTTTTGGGAACTTTTTTGTTCTACAAAAATTAGAACTTAGTAAAAACTAAGTTCTTTTTTATGGTTTTTATATATAAATTATTAAAAATACATGATTTCAAACGATTTAAGCCTTAAAAATGTAGACATTTGTTGTTATTTGTGATAAAATATAAGAGGTAACATTTTTTATTAAATATTATTTAGAATGTTAGAAAATTTTTGAGATTTTTAAAAATTATAGTTAAAAAGCAATTATTAAAAAAACATTTCTTATGGAAAGGGGATTGAATAGTGAAGAAAAGGGAATTTATTAATAAGCTTGTATCGGTAATGGCAATAGTTTCATTGATTATGCCAATCGCATCTCAGGCTTATGCAGCAGATCCAATTAAGGGAATAGAAGTAAAAGCTGATAGAACTGAGTTGGATAAAGCTGTAAAGGAAGCAAAGGATTCTGGGTTAGATATTACAGAAGATTCTGTAGTAGATAAGGGTTCTGTTGGCTCTAATGCAGAGGCTAATGCTAAATTAGCGGAAATTGATGCTGATTATAAAGCTCAGATTAAAAAAATTAAAGAAACAAAAGTTAAATTGGATGAGTATAATGCTAAAAAAGCAGAATACGATAAGAAAAAAGCACAATATGATAAAGATTTAGCTAAATATGAGGAAGATTATAAAAAATACTTAAAAGAGTATGATGATTTTCAAAAGCAATACGAAAAAGAAAAAAAAGAAATGGAAAAGGCATTAGAAGACTACAAAAAGAATAAAGATAATCCTGGATTTTTGTCTTCTCCATATGCTAAAACACTTGTATATGATTCAGAGCCAGATGCAAAGTTAACTCTATCTGAGAATCAAGGAAGTTATGTATCAGCTAATGCAGTTGATAAGGCATTTAGTAAGACACCTAAATATACAGAAAAAACATTGCAATTAGATGATATGAGTGTTAAAGATTTGGAAGCTGCCGGTGGTATTATAAATAACACGGAATTGTATGGAAATATCGGCAATAAATCTTCATGGAAAACTACTGTTAGTAATAATGGTACGGTAAAATGGGCAACAGTTCTATTACAAAAGGGACAAAGTGTAACAGCCACATATACAAACCTTCAAAAAACTTATTACAATGGTAAAAAAATCTCAAAAATAGTTTTTAAATATACTTTAACTTCAGACTCAGCTTTTAAGAATACTAAGGCATGGTTAGGAATCTTTACAGACCCAACACTTGGGATATTCGCATCTGCTTACACAGGCGACACTGAAAAAGATACTTCCATTTTTGTTAAAAATGAATTCACTTTTTATGATCAAGATGGAAATCCAGTTGAATTTCAAGATGCGTTAATGTCAGTCGCATCTCTTAACCGTGAACACAATTCTATAGAGCTTGCTAAAGATTATATGCCAGGACAATTTGTAAAAATTTCCGGTTCAACAGTAGGCGAAGATACAAAACGTAATTTGATTTATGCAACTGAAAGCTTGAACTTTAAACAAGGTGAAGGTGGTTGTAAACATTCTATGTATAAACGTCCAAGTGAACCTGGATCAGGTTGGGATACTGCTGATGCAGAAAATTCATGGTATGGTGCTGGTGTAGTTAGATTACAAGGTAGTAAAAATTATATTACACTTGGGGCAGCTTCTGCTACAAAAATTTTAGATGGTCCAGATTATGGTCCTATAGTTCCAAATAAAGATAATAAAGAAGGTAAAAAACCTAACATTTGGTATTCTTTAAATGGTAAAGTTCGTGCGATTGGTATTCCTGAAATTAAAGCAAAGGAACCAAATAAGCCAACTAAACCTACACCACCAGAAGAACCACAAAAACCGGATACAAAAGTTACTTATCACTACAGTGTGCTTTATGTAAAATCACAAGTAGAAAAGAAAGTGCTTAATGAAAATAATCAAGATATAAATAATAGTGTAGTAAAAACAGGTTCAGTAGTAAATTTTGAATTAAATACTTCTGCTTTTCCAAAAGGACATGAAGAAATAAAATCCTTAGTTTTTACTGATACATTACCTGAAGGTTATGAACTTGATTTAGCAGGAACTCAAGCTAAGAATGTTGATTATAATGTAGAATATACAGAAGGAACAAGAGTTCTTAAATTTACAGCAAAGGAAAGTTTATTACAAAAAATAAACGGAGACCTTACAAAAGAAGCAAAAGTAACTTCACCTATAATTACAGGTAAGGTAACAAAAGAAGGAACAAAATACGAAAATAAATTTGATATCAATATAAACAATGTTTATAAAGTTGAATCAAAACCAGTAAAAGTATTTACACCAAAGAAACCAGTAAAAGATGTATTTGATAGTAAGGATAATAAAGCAAGTATCGATGGTAAAGAAGTAAAAGCAGGTCAAGAACTACTTTACAAAGTTACTTATACAAATACAACTGGAAAAGAACAAAAGGTTGTAATAAAGGATAAGATTCCAAAACATACAACTTATGTTAAAGACTCTGCAGATAATAACGGTATTTATAAAAATGGTGAAATTACTTGGACTAAAGATAAAGTAGCCAATGGAGATACATTCGAAGTTACATTTAAAGTAAAAGTTGATGATAATGTAAGTGGAGAAAAAATTCTTAATAAGTCAAATGTTATTGAAGGAAATAACAATTACGAAACAAACGAAACTACAAACCCAACATCAACAAAGCCAGTAAAAGACGTTTTTGATAGCAAAGATGACAGTACAAGTATAGATGGTAACGAAGTAAAGGCTGGACAAGAACTACTTTACAAAGTTACTTATACAAATACAACTGGAAAAGAACAAGATGTAACAATAACTGATAAGATTCCTGAACATACAACTTATGTTAAAGACTCTGCTGATAATAATGGTGTTTACAAAGACAGAGAAATTACTTGGACTAAAGAAAAAGTAGCTAATGGCGAAAAATTTGAAGTTACATTTAGAGTAAAAGTTGATGACAATGTAAGCGGAGAAAAGATTTTAAATAAGGCAAATGTTCTTGAAGGAAAAAACAGTTTTGTCACAAATGAAACAACAAATCCAACATCAACAAAGCCAGTAAAAGATGTTTTTGATAGCAAAGACAATAAAGCAAGTATCGATGGTAACGAAGTAAAAGCAGGACAAGAATTACTTTATAAGGTTACTTACAAGAATACTACTGGAAAAGAACAAAATGTTGTAATTAAGGATAAGATTCCGAAACATACAACATTTGTAAAGGGATCAGCTACAAATAATGGTGTTTTCAAAGACGGAGAAATCACTTGGACTAAAGATAAAGTAGCTAATGGAGAAACATTCGAAGTTACATTTAAAGTAAAAGTTGATGACAATGTAAATGGCGAAAAGATTCTTAATAAAGCTAATGTAGTTGAAGGAAAGAATAGTTACGATACAAACGAAACAACAAATCCAACACCTACAAAGCCGGTTAAAGATGTTTTTGATAGCAAAGATGACAGTGCAAGTATCGATGGTAAAGAAGTAAAAGCAGGACAAGAATTACTTTATAAAATTACTTATACAAACACTACTGGAAAGAAACAAACAGTAACAATAACTGATAAAACTCCAAAACACACAACATTTGTTTCTGCAGATAATGATGGAACAGAAAATGGCGGAACTATTACGTGGGTTAAAGATGTTGAAAATGGAGATTCTCTAACAGTTACTTTCAAAGTAAAAGTTGATGATAATGTAAATGGAGAAAAGATTTTAAATAAGGCAAATGTAGTTGATGGAAATAATAGTTATGATACAAACGAAACAACAAATCCAACACCTACAAAGCCGGTAAAAGATGTATTTGATAGTAAAGAAAATAAGACAAGTATTGATGGTAAAGAAGTAAAAGCAGGCCAAGAATTACTTTACAAAATTACTTATACAAATACTACTGGAAAGAAACAAACAGTAACAATAACTGACAAAACTCCAGAACACACAACATTTGTTTCTGCAGATAATGATGGAACAGAAAACAGTGGAACTATTACGTGGGTTAAGGAAGTTGAAAATGGGGCTTCTTTAACAGTTACATTCAAAGTAAAAGTAAAAGATAATGTAAATGGTGAAAAGATTCTTAACAAAGCAAATGTAGTTGATGGAAATAATAGTTACGATACAAACGAAACAACAAATCCAACACCTACAAAGCCGGTAAAAGATGTCTTTGCTCCTAGTGATAACAAAACTAGTATTGATGGTAAAGAAGTAAAAGCAGGTCAAGAATTACTTTACAAAGTTACTTATACAAATACTACAGGTAAGGAACAAAAAGTAACAATAACTGATAAGATACCAGAACATACAACTTATGTAGAAAATTCTGCAGATAATAACGGAAGTTTCAAAGATGGAACTATTACTTGGACTAAAGAAAAAGTAGCTAATGGCGAAACATTCGAAGTTACATTTAAAGTAAAAGTTGATGATAATGTAAGTGGTGAAAAGATTCTTAACAAAGCAAATGTAGTTGATGGAAATAATAAGTTTGATACAAATGAAACAACAAACCCAACATCTACAAAACCAGTAAAAGATGTTTTTGCACCTAGCGACAATAAGACAAGTATAGATGGTAATGAAGTAAAAGCAGGTCAAGAACTACTTTACAAAGTTACTTATACAAATACAACTGGAAAAGAACAAACAGTAACAATAACTGATAAGATTCCAGAACATACAACATATGTAGAAAACTCAGCAGATAATAATGGAGTTTTCAAAGATGGAACAATTACTTGGACTAAAGAAAAAGTAGCAGATGGTGAAACATTTGAAGTTACTTTCAAAGTAAAAGTAAATGATAATGTAAATGGTGAAAAGATTCTTAATAAAGCAAATGTAGTTGATGGAAATAATAATTATGATACAAATGAAACAACAAACCCAACACCTACAAAACCAGTAAAAGATGTTTTTGAACCACAAAATGATCGTATCAGTATTGATGGACAAGTTGTAAAGGGTGAACAAGAGTTACTTTATAAAGTTACTTATACAAACACTACAGGTAAGGAACAAAAAGTAACAATAACTGATAAGATTCCAGAACATACAACTTATGTAGAAAATTCAGCAGATAATAACGGAAGTTTCAAAGATGGAACAATTACTTGGACTAAAGATAAGGTAGCTAATGGAGAAACATTTGAAGTTACATTTAAAGTAAAAGTAAAAGCTGATGTAAATGGTGAAAAGATAGTAAATAAAGCAAATGTAGTTGATGGAAATAATAAATATGATACAAACGAAACAACAAACCCAACATCAACAAAACCAGTAAAAGATGTTTTTGCACCTAGCGACAATAAGACAAGTATAGATGGTAACCAAGTAAAAGCAGGTCAAGAACTACTTTACAAAGTTACTTACAAGAATACTACTGGTAATGAACAAACAGTAACAATAACTGATAAGATTCCGGAACATACAACTTATGTAGAAGGTTCAGCAGATAATAACGGAAGTTTCAAAGACGGAAAAATCACTTGGACTAAAGAAAAAGTAGCAGATGGTGAAACATTCGAAGTTACTTTCAAAGTTAAAGTAAATGATGATGTAAATGGAGAAAAGATTTTAAATAAGGCAAATGTAGTTGATGGAAATAATGATTATGATACAAATGAAACAACAAATCCAACACCTACAAAGCCAGTAAAAGATGTAGTTAGCCCTAGTGATGATAAGACAAGTATAGATGGTAATGAAGTAAAAGCAGGCCAAGAACTACTTTACAAGATTACTTATACAAACACTACTGGAAAGAAACAAACAGTAACAATAACTGATAAGATTCCAGAACATACAACATTCGTTTCTGCAGATAATGATGGAAAAGAAAATTCTGGAACTATTACGTGGGTTAAAGATGTTGAAAATGGAGATTCTTTAACAGTTACATTTAAAGTAAAAGTAAATGATAATGTAAATGGTGAAAAGATTCTTAACAAAGCAAATGTAGTTGATGGAAACAATAGTTATGATACAAATGAAACTACAAACCCAACACCTACAAAGCCGGTAAAAGATGTTTTTGCTCCTAGTGATAACAAAACTAGTATTGATGGTAATGAAGTAAAAGCAGGCCAAGAACTACTTTACAAGGTTACTTACAAGAATACTACTGGAAAAGAACAAACAGTAACAATAACTGATAAGATTCCAGAACATACAACTTATGTAGAAAATTCTGCAGATAATAACGGAATTTTCAAAGATGGAACAATCACTTGGACTAAAGAAAAAGTAGCAGATGGTGAAACATTCGAAGTTACATTTAAAGTAAAAGTAAAAGATAATGTAAATGGCGAAAAGATTTTAAATAAGGCAAATGTAGTTGATGGAAATAATGATTATGATACAAATGAAACAACAGATCCAACACCTACAAAGCCAGTAAAAGATGTTTTTGCACCTAGCGATAACAAAACTAGTATAGATGGTAATGAAGTAAAAGCAGGTCAAGAACTACTTTACAAGATTACTTATACAAATACTACTGGAAAAGAACAAAAAGTAACAATAACTGATAAGATTCCAGAACATACAACATTTGTTTCTGCGGATAATGATGGTGTATATAAAGATGGAACAATTACTTGGACTAAAGAAAAAGTAGCTGATGGTGAAACATTTGAAGTTACTTTCAAAGTAAAAGTAAATGATGATGTAAATGGCGAAAAGATTCTTAACAAAGCAAATGTAGTTGATGGAAATAACAACTTTGATACAAATGAAACAACAAATCCAACACCTACAAAGCCAGTAAAAGATGTTTTTGATAGTAAAGATGATAAAACAAGTATTGATGGTAATGAAGTAAAAGCAGGCCAAGAACTACTTTACAAAATCACTTACAAGAATACTACTGGAAAAGAACAAAAAGTAACAATAACTGATAAGATTCCAGAACATACAACATTTGTTTCTGCAGATAATGATGGTGTATATAAAGATGGAACAATTACTTGGACTAAGGAAAAAGTAGCTGATAGAGAAGTATTCGAAGTTACATTTAAAGTAAAAGTAAAAGACAATGTAAATGGCGAAAAGATTTTAAATAAGGCAAATGTAGTTGATGGAAGTAACAACTTTGATACAAACGAAACAACAAATCCAACACCTACAAAGCCAGTAAAAGATGTTTTTGCACCTAGCGATAACAAAACTAGCATCGATGGTAATGAAGTAAAAGCAGGCCAAGAATTACTTTACAAGATTACTTACAAGAATACTACTGGAAAAGAACAAACAGTAACTATTACTGATAAGATTCCAGAACATACAACATTTGTTTCTGCGGATAATGATGGTGTATATAAAGACGGAACAATTACTTGGACTAAGGAAAAAGTAGCTGATGGTAAAACATTTGAAGTTACATTCAAAGTAAAAGTAAATGACAATGTAAATGGCGAAAAGATTTTAAACAAAGCTAATGTAGTTGATGGAAATAACAACTTTGATACAAATGAAACAACAAATCCAACACCTACAAAGCCAGTAAAGGATGTATTTGAACCACAAAATGATCGTGTAAGTATTGATGGACAAGTAGTAAAAGCAGGCCAAGAATTACTTTATAAAGTTACTTATACAAATACTACAGGAAAAGACCAAAAAGTTGTAATAAAGGATAGAATTCCAGAACATACAACTTATGTAGAAGGTTCTGCAGATAATAACGGAATTTACAAAGATGGAGAAATCACTTGGACAAAAGAAAAAGTAGCTAATGGAGAAACATTCGAAGTTACTTTCAAAGTAAAAGTAGATGAAAATGTAAATGGCGAAAAGATAGTAAACAAAGCAAATGTAGTAGATGGAAGTAACAACTTTGATACAAACGAAACAACAAATCCAACATCAACAAAACCAGTAAAAGATGTTTTTGATAGTAAAGATGATAAGACAAGTATTGATGGCAATGAAGTAAAAGCAGGCCAAGAATTACTTTACAAAATTACTTACAAGAACACAACTGGAAGTAAGCAAACTGTAACAATAACTGACAAGATTCCAGAACATACAAAATTCGTTTCTGCAGATAATGATGGAAAAGAAAAAGATGGAACAATAAAGTGGGTTAAAGAAGTAGAAGATGGAGAAACTTTAACAGTTAGCTTTAAGGTAAAAGTTGATGATAATGTAAATGGTGAAAAGATAGTAAACAAAGCAAATGTAGTAGATGGAAGTAACAACTTTGATACAAACGAAACTACAAACCCAACACCAACAAAACCAGTAAAAGATGTTTTTGATAGTAAAGATGATAAGACAAGTATTGATGGTAAGGGAGTAAAAGCAGGACAAGAATTACTTTACAAAGTAACTTACAAGAATACAACAGGTAAGGAACAAAAGGTTGTAATAAAGGATAGAATTCCGGAACATACAACATATGTAGAAGGTTCTGCAGATAATAACGGAGTTTACAAAGATGGAGAAATTACTTGGACTAAGGAAAAGGTAGCAGATGGAGAAACATTCGAAGTTACTTTCAAAGTAAAAGTAAATTCTGATGTAAATGGCGAAAAGATAGTAAACAAGGCAAATGTAGTTGATGGAAATAATAATTATGAAACAAATGAAACTACAAATCCAACACCATTAAGACCAAGACCACAAGTACCAAAGACAGGATATGGAGTAAATACAGGATTATATACAGTATTACTAGGATTATCAGCTGGGGCACTTGGAGGAATGAAGATCAGATATAGAAGAAAGAGAAAGAAATAGTTTCTTAAAAGTTAATATTTGATAAAAAGAAAGAAAAGATTGGGAAGCATAATCCCAATTTTTTTTTGTATAATAATTTATTATTCTAAATTTTTATATAATATAGAGATTATTTATATTAAATTATTAAAATCACTTGACATAATATATATATATATATATAATGGTAGGTGAAAAAATATATATTTTAATCTAAATATTAAAAATTTATATATAAATTCTACAATTGTTGAATAATATAAGAGAAAAGTCGTTATTTTTTTAAAACCACTTGAAGTATAGACAATTTTAATTAATTGTGATATAATACAAAGTACTAAAATTTTAATTAAATTAATAAATTTTCAGCAATTTGGAGAGTTTCTTTATTGTTTACATTGCAGATAAAACCTAAGTTTATATGCAATGTAAATTGAAAAGTTAGTAATTTTTTAATTTAGATTTCTTATGGAAAGGAGAAAATTATATGAGAAGAAAAATTTATAAAACCCTATTATCATTAGTAATGGTTGTGGGAATGATTCTTCAAGTAGTTAGTTCAACTGTTGTTGCCGAAGGAAAGCCAGTTGAAGCAACAATTAAAAAGTTTGAAATTCAAAATTTAAGTGGACAAAAAGTAGATAAAGTATTTGTGAGTGATAGATTCTACTTAAATATGGATTGGGATGCTAGTTCAAACGGAGCAAATCTGAACGAGGGAGATTATTTTGATATTACATTGCCAGATAAGATGAAATTCCCTTCTGATACAACAGCAACAGAATTTAATATTTATGGTGAAGATGGTAAGACTGTTATTGCAAAAGCTAAGGTTATCCCTGGACCTGGCGATAAAGGTGGAAAGGTTCGAGTTACTTTTACAAAATGGGTTAAAGGTAAAGAAAATGTTAAAGGAAATGTACGTTTAGCTGCACTATTTGATAAAGAACAAGTTAAGAAAAATGAAAAGAACAAATTTGACATTACAGTTAATGGTAAAGTTACTCCTACAGAGATAACTGTAGAAGGGCCAAAAGAATTACCAAAAGATGAAATGCTTGCTAAATGGGGACAATCCGGAGCTAATGCGAATGAAGCAGAATGGTGGGTTAGAGTTAACTACAAAAAAGCACATTTGACTAATGCAGTTATAACTGACCATTTAACTGGTGGAACTGGAGATGAAACATATATTCCGGGTAGTTTTAAATTAGTTCGTGTTGAATATAATAGTATAGGAGATTATTCAAAAGTTTATGAAAATGTAAATTTGGATGGCAAACTCACACTTTCTGCTGATAAAAAGACATTTACAATTAATTTAGGGGAAGTAAAGGGTGACCAATATCGTCTTATTTACAAAACAACTTATACACCGGGAACTACACTTCATAATAATGTAAAAATTACTTCAAATGAAGTTAATACAACTACAAGTGGAACCCATATTTCTGCAGAATCTGGTGGTTCTGGAACAGGTAATTTAGCTAATAAGATTAAATTAATCAAGGTTGATGCTGAAGATAATACAATTAAATTAGCAAATGCAGTTTTCGAAGTTACAGCTCCAGATGGAAAGAAGTTTGAATTAAAAACAGGTGCTGATGGAACTATAACTTCTAGTTCTCTTACTTCAGGAACTTATAAAGTAAAAGAAAAAACTGCTCCTACTGGATATCTTTTAAATGAAGAAGAATTTACATTGATAGTATCACCTAAAGGTGGAGCAATACAGACAATTACTAATAAGAGAATTAAGATTAATATTTCTGGTAAAAAGACTTGGGATGATTCAAATAACCAAGACGGAAAGAGACCTGCAAAAATCAAAGTAAATTTACTTGATGATGATAAGAAAGTAGTTCAAACAAAAGAAGTAACTCCAGATGGTGATGGTAACTGGAATTATACTTTTGAAAATGTTGATGAATACAATGTAAAGACAGGTAAGAAGATTAATTATACTGTTTCAGAAGAAAAAGTAGATGGATATAGTACAGAAATAAATGGACATAATATCAAGAATTCTTACACACCTAGCAAGACAAGTATTCAAGTAACAAAAGCTTGGGAAGATAAAGAAAATCAAGACGGAAAGAGACCTGAAAGTGTAACAATTAAGTTATTAGCTGATGGAGTTGCAACAGATAAGACTCTTACTTTAACAAAAACAAATAATTGGACAGGAAGCTTTACTGGACTTGACGAATACAAAGACGGAAAGAAAATTGTTTATTCAATCGAAGAAGAAGATGTTGGCAATGGATATTCAGGATTTATTGCACAAACTTCAGAAACAGGATTTAATGTAATAAACAAGAGAGAAACAGAAAAGACATCTGTAGAAGGCTCAAAGACTTGGAATGACAATAACAATCAAGATGGAAAGAGACCTAAAGAAATAACAATTAATCTATTAAAGAATGGAACAAAAATAGATTCAAAGAAAGTTACAGAAGCTGAAGGTTGGAAGTGGAAATTTGAAAATCTTGACAAATATGAAAATGGGCAAGAAATCAACTACACTATTTCAGAAGAAAAAGTAGAAGGATATACTACAGAAGTAAAAGGATATGATGTTAAGAATTCATACACTCCAGGAAAAACAGCTATACAAGTAACAAAAGCTTGGGCAGATAAAGATAACCAAGATGGAAAGAGACCTGAAAGCGTAACAATTAAATTACTTGCTGATGGAAAAGAAACAGGAAAGACACTTAAATTATCTAAAGATAATAAGTGGACAGGAAGTTTCACTGATCTTGATGAATATAAAGATGGAAAGAAAATCGAATATACAATCAAGGAAGAAGCTCTTAAAGATGGTTATGTAAGTGTTGTTACTGGAACTGCAGAAAATGGATTTACAGTAACTAATACAAGAGAAACTGAAAAAATATCTGTTGAAGGTTCAAAGACTTGGGATGATGCAAATAACCAAGACGGAAAGAGACCTACAGAAATTACAATCAATCTATTAAGAAATGGAAAGAAAGTAGGCTCTAAGAAAGTTACAGAAGCAGAAGGTTGGAAATGGAAATTTGAAAATCTAGACAAGTATGAAGGCGGAAAAGAAATCAACTACACTATTTCAGAAGAAAAGGTAGAAGGATATACTACAGAAGTTAAAGACTACAATGTTAAGAATTCATACACTCCAGGAAAGACATCTGTTCAAGTAACAAAAGCTTGGGATGATAAAAATGACCAAGATAAGAAGAGACCTAATAGTGTAACAATTAAGTTACTTGCTGACGGAAAAGAAACAGGAAAGACACTTAAATTATCTAAAGATAATAAGTGGACAGGAAATTTCACAGGCCTTGATGAATATAAAGATGGAAAGAAAATTGAATATACAATCAAGGAAGTTGAAGTTGGTAATGGATATAAGACAGTTATTACAGGAAATGTAAAAGAAGGTTTTGTAGTAACTAATGTAAGAACACCAAATAAACCTAAACCAAGAGTACCACAAACAGGATTAAGAAGTTCTTCAGTTCTATATACTGCTTTAGTTGGATTATCAGGAGCTGTTTTATTTGCAGGATTTAGAAGAAAGAAAAAAGAAGATTAATTTTAGAAATTCTTTTAAATAGTAAAAGATAATTGAATATTTAGTAGGTAGAGATACTGTTACGAGAAGAGCATCAAAAAGATGCTCTTCTTTTTTGTAACAAAAAATATATTGTTTAGATTAAATGATTAGTTAACAGCATTAAAATTTTTACTTGAAAGACCATATCAAATTGTAGTAAAATATAGTAAAAGATGATAATTAGAAAGGAGAGAATATGAATAAGGAGAATTTACTTAGCGGTGTTGAAGATACTTTATATATTCCTCTTGTTGCAAGAATATTTGCTTCTGAAAAATTTCCAAACTATTTTTATGATGAAAAAGCATTGTCATTAAAGCAATATATTCCTACAAATCTTATTGAAAAAAATGCTAGTGAATATTTTCATATGGCAAGTGTTTGTAGACAAGATGTAATAGATAAAAAGATAATTAAATTTCTTGAAGAAAATGAGAATTGTAATGTTGTATTTTTAGGTGCAGGACTAGAGACTGCTTACAATAGAATTAACAATAAAAAAGCTAATTTCTATCAAGTAGATTTACCTAGCGTTATAGAAATTAGAAATAGAATTCTCGGAAATGCCGAGAACGAAAAGCTTATTTCCGGAGATATGTTTACTCTTGAATGGATAAAAGAAATAGATACAGAATTGCCAACTATGATTGCAGTTTCTGGAGTTTATCAATATTTTAATAAAGAAAAAATTGTGGAAATGGTTAAAAAAATGAAATCTCTTCTTCCCAAAGGAGAGTTGGTCTTTGATGCAACTAACACAAAAGGACTTAAAATTGCAAATAGATATGTTAAGAAAACTGGTAATGTAAATGCACAAATGTATTTTAGTATTGACAATGTAACTGAGTTTACAGAGCTAACTGATACAAAATTAATAGATGTTCAAGGCTTTTTTGCTAGAGCATTGAAAATCTGTTCAAATGCAAAAATAATAACTAAACTATTTATGTATTTTTCAGATAAGTGGAATAGGACAAAGGTTATTCATTTGAAATTAAATTAATGGAGAAGTTATGTACAAGTTTATTATTTTAGGGATATTAATTTTACTTGGATTAGCGTTTTTATATTTAATGTTTAATCCTCCAAAAGCAAAAAAATATAATTTAAAAAGACTAACTTTAAATAATAATAATTTATCTTCCGAACCACTTGGAAAAAAGCTATTTGTATCAAAAAGTAGTAGAAAATTTATATTACCGTCAGAATTTGAACTATGGAGTGAAATTGTTCTTTTTGAAAATGGCATTGTATTTAAAAGAAATAATAAGGAAAAGAAGTTATATTTTTCTGAAATAAACGAGATAGAGCCAATACTGATTAATTCATTTTTTGTAAAGGGTAAATATTTTGGGTATATATTTAACTGTAAAGGTGATAGTATTATTGTAAAAAGTAATAATATAAAAGATTTAGAATTATTTATGGAAAAACTTTTTGAACTTTTTCCTAAAGAAATGATAGAAAAAGTACAATAATATGATTTATTAAGCAAGAACAACTAATAAATTAGCTTTAACTATTAGTAGAAAAGAATAAGTAATTTAAAATTTGTTAAAAAATTTGAATTTTTTAATAAAAAGTATAAGGAGGAATTCAAAATGAAAAAACAAATTAAAACAACACATGCTATTTTCCCTATGCCAGTATTAATGGTATCTACTTTTAATGAAGATGGGACAGTTGATGTGATGAATGCAGCTTGGGGAACTATGGTTTCTTATGATATGGTAGCTTTAAATTTAAGTGAAGGTCATAAAACTGTAGAAAATATAAAGAAACGTAAAGGATTCGTCATTCATATAGCTGATGCAAAACATGTGGTTGAAGCAGATTGGTTTGGTGTAGTTAGTGGAAAAGAAGAAAAAGATAAGTTTGCAAAGTCAGGTATGACTTTTACAAAATCAGAAATTGTGGATGCTCCTATTATCAATGAATTTCCAATTGCAATAGAATGTGAATTCGTAGAATATCAAAGCGATACTACTGGTCTTGGAGTTATTGGGAAAGTAGTTAGAACTTCTGTTGAAGAAGCAAATTTAAAGGGAGATAAGGTGGATATTGACTCACTAGAAGCAATTGCTTTTGATCCTTATACAAATGGTTATTATAAAGTAAGTGGAAGAGTTGGCGAAGCATATAAAGATGGATTAAAACTTAGATAAATCTTTTTGCCAATATAAAATAATAAATTATAGTAAATTAAGAAACAGTAAATTGAAAAATATTTACTGTTTTTTTTCTTTCAAATTCTATAATATGACAATTAATGTCAGGTTGTGATATAATAGTCATAGGTGATGTTAAGAAATGAGAGATAGCAGATTATTTAGAATTTTATATTATATTTTGGAAAAAGGAAAAGTTACAGCAAATGAACTTTCTGAAAAATTTGAAGTATCAGTGAGGACAATATATCGAGATATTGATGTGATTAGCTCTGCTGGAATCCCGATTTATGCCACTCAGGGAAAAGGTGGAGGAATAGAGATAGCAGATGATTTTGTGTTAAAAAAATCTTTGCTTTCTGAAAAAGAACAGGAACAGATTTTAGTTGCATTAAAAGGTTTAGAGGGAATAAATAAACAATATGAAAATGAGCTATTAACAAAATTATCTGCCTTTTTCAAAATTAAAAATACAAATTGGATTGAAGTTGATTTTACAAATTGGCAAAAAGATAATGAATATGACGAGTTATTTAATGATATAAAATCAGCAATTATAAATAAAAATATTATTAGCTTTACATATTTTTCAAGCAATGAAAAAGAGACAAGTAGAGAAGTAAAGCCAATTAGACTCTTATTTAAGGGTTGGGATTGGTATGTCTATGCCTTTTGTTTACTTCGAAAAGAATTTCGATATTTTAAATTATCAAGGATTAGGGATTTAAAAATTCTTGATGAAAATTTTGAAGAAAGTTTTGAAGATGTTGTGCTAATAAAAGAAATGGAATATAAAGATACTGTCCGTGTTAAATTAAAATTTGATAGAAAAGTAGCTTTTAGGATTTATGATGAAATGAGAGATATTAAAGAAGATGAAAAAGGTAATTTATATGCAGAAATAGAGCTTCCGAATGACTATAATCTTTATAATTATATTTTCTCTTTTGGAGAATCCGTAGAAGTTTTAGCTCCTATAGAAATTAGAAATAAAATTAGAGATAAGATAAGTAAAATGTCTAAAAAATATATAATATGACAAGAGGTGTCATGTAATCTTTTGTATAATTAATATATAAGATACAAAGGAGGTTTACTATGAAATACGAATGGAAGAAAAGCGAAAAATATTTATATGGTGTTAAACAAAAACCACAATTGATTGAAGTTCCAAGTGCATATTATATTATGATTAAGGGAGAGGGTAATCCAAATGAGAGCGACTTTTCCAATAGGGTTTCTGCTTTGTACTCTCTAGCATATGGAATAAAGATGTTATTTAAAAATATGAAAAAAGAAGAACTGGAATACTCTGATTTTACTGTATTTCCACTAGAGGGAATTTGGAAGAAATCAGATGATGAGGAATTTGATAAGAATAAATTGAAATATACAATTATGATTAAACAACCTTATTTTATTACAAAGGAAATTTTTGAGTTAGCTTTTGAAAAAGTGAAAAAGAAAAAGCCAAACGAATTATATGATGAAGTAAGTTTTGATTGTATTGAGAGTAAAAAGTCAATTCAGATTTTGCATATCGGTAGTTTTGATACAGAGATAGAGTCCTTTGAAAAACTGGATAATTTTGCAAGTGAAATGAAATTAGAGAGAAGTGAAAATCTTCATACAGAAATATACTTAAATAATAAAAATCGAACTGCAGAAGATAAACTGAAAACAATATTAAGATATACTGTGAAATAAGGAGGTTTATTATGGCTAGACCAACTACTAAAGAAGATTTTCTTATTAGTGCAAAAGAAAATTATGGAAAGTTAAATGAATTGATTTCTAAATTGTCAGAAAAAGAGCTGAATACTCCTTTTGACTTTTCGGCTGATGTAAAAAAGAAAGAGGCACATTGGAAAAGAGATAAGAATTTAAGGGATATTTTAATTCATCTTTATGAATGGCATATGTTAATTTTAAATTGGGTAAATTCCAATCAAAATGGCGAAGAAAAGCCGTTTATACCAAAGCCTTATAATTGGAAAACTTATGGAGATATGAATGTAGAATTTTGGAAAAAACATCAAAATACTCCTTTGGAAAAGGCAACGGAAATGCTGAATAAATCTCATAATGATGTTATAGCTTTGGCCGAAAAGTTTTCAAATAAAGAATTGTTCTCTAAAAATATTTTTAAATGGGTTGGAGGAAGTACATTGGGTTCATATTTTGTAAGTTCTACTTCAAGTCATTATGATTGGGCGATTAAGAAACTTAAAGCACATCAAAAGAATTGTAAAAATTAATTCTAAATAGAAAAGGGATTAGGATGCATTTTGTAAAAGTAAAGGGAATATTATCTTCTAAAAACGGAATGAATTTGTTTCGAGGTTGTACACATGGCTGTATTTATTGCGATTCAAGAAGTAAATGCTATCAGATGAATCACAGTTTTGAAGATATTGAAGCAAAAGAAAATTCAATAGAGCTTTTGGAAGATAGACTTAAAAGAAAAAGAAAAAAATGTATGATTGGTATGGGGTCAATGACTGACCCCTACATTAATGAGGAACTTAAACTTAATTATACAAGAAAAGCATTAGAAACAATAAATAAATATGGTTTTGGACTTACACTCATTACAAAGTCATCAAATATAATTAGGGATTTGGATTTGTTAAAAGAGATTAATTCCAAGACAAAATGCGTTGTTCAAATGACACTCACAACCTATGACGAAAGATTATGTAGGATAATTGAACCCAATGTTTCCACTACAAAGGAAAGAGTTGAAACCTTGATTAAATTAAGAGAAGCAGGAATACCTACGGTAGTATGGATGACTCCGATTTTACCATATATTAATGATACAAAAGAAAATGTTATTGGCATTTTAAATTATTGCAAAGAGGCAAAGGTAAAAGGAATTCTCTGCTTTGGAATGGGACTTACCTTGCGAGATGGAAATAGGGAATATTTTTATTCTAAATTAGATAAACACTTCCCACATCTTAAAGATAGATATATTAGAGAGTTTGGTAATTTTTATGTTGTGAATAGTAGAAATAATTATAGACTTATGAAAATTTTTCGAGACTTCTGTGAAAACGAAAAAATTATGCATGATTATAATAAAATTTTTAGCTATTTAAATACATTTGAAGAAAAAGAAATATCCAAACAACTTAGTATTTTTGATTTGTAATAATAACTAAATAAATTAATAGATTTTACGAAAGGATATTCTTTTTTAGAGTATTCTTTTTTTGTTGAAATAAGAAGTAAAAATATGATATTTTTGTAGTGTATGTATCTTTGATACATTCACTTTTGTTTGCAACAAAAGTGTGAGATTTCCGCAGTCGATTGTACCCAAATCAAAGATTTGGACAATCTTTGCGTCAGACCTACTATAGATTATTTACAAGTAAATAATCTAAGTTAGGGCTAGATTGACTACACTCAGCTATGCTTCGTTTCGGTCGAAATGACGTATAAAGAAGAATGCTTTGTTTAGGAGCTATACGTTAAAAGTAAATAAACCAAAACGTTTATTTTTAAAATATTTCATATATCTAATTTAAGATGTAAAATAGAATTATAAATATTTCATTTGGGTAATATAGTAAAAAGAGGGTGATTATATGAATAGAAATAAAGAACAAATGTTGGATTTTTTAGTAAAAGCATTTATAGCTGATTCGGATAATTATAAAAATATGGAAATCCCTGAGGCTGAAACTCAAAAAAAGGTCGTTTTACGTTCTCTTATGAATATCCGTATGCCAAGAAAAATGGATGATGAAGTTTTGAAAGTTCAAGATGAATATTTAAAACTTTGCGCAGAAGAAAAGGGAATTGTAGAGCTTAAGGATATTCCAATTATTAAAGATGTTTTTTCCATTTGGCAGGGAGATATTACAAGACTTAAGGTTGATGCAATAGTTAATGCAGCTAATTCAATAATGCTTGGATGTTGGGCTCCAATGCATCTATGTATTGATAATCAAATACATACTTTTGCAGGAATACAACTAAGGGCAGAATGTAACGAAAAAATGCAGGAACTTAAGAAAAAATATGGGAAAGATTATGAACAGCCTACTGCTGTTCCAATGCTTACAGATGCCTATAATCTACCTTCAAAAAAAGTAATTCATATAGTTGGTCCAATTGTTTATGGAGAGCTTACTAAAGAGCTTGAAAAAGAATTAGCTGAATGTTACGAAAAAACTTTGGATATGTGTTTAGAAAATGGACTTAAAAGTGTAGCATTTTGTTGTATATCAACAGGAGAATTTCGTTTTACAAAAGAAAGAGCAGCAGAGATTGCAATTGAAACAACTAAAAAATGGGTTTTAAAATATCCAAAAGCTATGGATAGAATTATTTTTAATGTTTTCAAAGATGAAGATAAAAAATATTATGAAAAAATGATATAATATTATTATAAATAACAAAAGGAGATAGTTATGAGTTTTGATTTATTTGTCTTTGAAAAAAGAGAAGAAATAAAAACTTCTTTGGATGTATTTGCTTATCAGGAGGAGTTCACAGAATATAAAGAAAATAAAGATTATGAATCTTTAGAGGGATGTTCTCGTGTAATTGCCTGCTGGGCTAAAAAAATGTTTGAAAAATTTCCACCAATAAGTGGGGAG
Organism: Parvimonas micra; assembly: GCF_037482165.1. NCBI lineage: Bacteria > Bacillati > Bacillota > Tissierellia > Tissierellales > Peptoniphilaceae > Parvimonas > Parvimonas micra. Next base: position 1,386,125 of record NZ_CP148048.1, on the reverse strand, counting down.
TATGCTTTGCCTGATGAGATTGCCTATGCAACAGAGGATTCAGAAAATCATTTGACTGATTATAGCTTAGGAAAGAATGGAGCGTATTGTGCATTCTCATACAATGTTGAAGATGAGGCATTGGAATTTGTAAAAAGTATTGCGGATGAATATGGCGTAGGAATTTATAATCCTCAAAGTAGCGATGCGATTTTCTGCAAAGGGATTGATATATTAAAATGTAGAACAGAAAGTACAGACGACTTCGAATGTGATTGGGAGAATATTGAAAACTTTATTGAAACATTTAATGATATTGACCGAGTAAATGAAAATGGAGGACTAACATTCATTACCATTTGGTATGAAACTGATGGAAAACAAGGTAATTTTATCCAATGTACTCCATGTTATAAAAATAAGGGATTTTTTTCTTCATTATTTAGTAAGAAAATTTCAAATGAAATAGATGCCTATATTTTTGAAATAGAAAAAAACTGTGGGGTATATCAAACATTTATAGAAGATAAATCTGAACTTATAAAAGTTATAAAAGAATGGTGCATAGATAGAAAAGAGCCCGATATAAGAGAATATAAAAGGATTTTAGATTTGTAGGTAAAATATGAAAGAAAATTATAATAAAACAGATGGATACAGAGAAAGTATTCAAATGGGACTTAAGGGATTAAAGACTGTTGGGAAAAACATATCTTCTGAAAGTGAATTAAATAGAGAAAAGATTGAATTTTTAAAAAATGAAATAGAAAATGCTGATGCGATTGTTATAGGCGCAGGAGCAGGACTTTCAACTTCGGCAGGTTTGACTTATAGTGGAGAGAGATTTGAAAAATATTTCTTTGATTTTTCAAAAAAATTTGGAATAAGTAATATGTATTCAGGTGGATTTTATTCTTTTCCGAATAGAGAAACACTTTGGGCTTGGTGGGCAAGACATATATATTTTAATAGATATATCGAACCACTAAAACCTGTTTACAGGGATTTGTTTTCCATTATAAAGGACAAAGAATATTTTGTTATTACGACAAATGTAGATCATCAATTTCAAAGGGCAGGATTTGATAAAAAACGTCTTTTCTATACTCAAGGTGATTATGGATTATTTCAAAGTGTAAATCCACAAAACCAAAAGACCTATGATAATGAAGAATGGGTTCTAAAGGCGATAGAAGTTCAAGGATTTAAGAAAAATACAGAAGGATTTTTTGAAGTGCCAGAAAATAAGGAGATTTTAATGAAAATTCCAACTGATTTAATTCCAAAATGTCCTTATGATGGCTCTGATGTTACAATGAATCTTCGTGCTGATAGTTCATTTGTCGAAGATGAAGGATGGCATAGAGCATCAAGAGAATATTATAATTTTCTTGAAAAGTATAAAGATAAACATATACTCTTTTTAGAGTTGGGTGTTGGAAATAATACTCCTGTAATAATAAAATATCCTTTCTGGCAAATGACTATGGAAAATAAAAATTCAATTTATGCTTGTATTAATTATAAAGAAGCTTTTTGTCCTGAACAAATAAAAGACAGAAGTATTTGTATTGACGGAGATATTGGAGAAATACTAAAGAAAATTATGAAATAATAAGTTAATAGTTTTACGAAGGAATATTCTTTTTAAGAGTATTCTTTTTTTGTGTAAATAAGAAGTAAAGTTAGGATGTTTTTTGGATGTATCTACGATACATTCACTTTTGTTTGCAACAAAAGTGTGAGATTTCTCGGCTTCGCTCAAAATGACGTATAAGTAAGAATCTTCGTTTAAGAGCTTACCGTTAAAAGTAAATAAGCTTCAAATTTCAAAAGAAATATTTTAAAAAAAATAAAAGGTATCAAAAAAATAATTGAAAATTTTATATAAAAATAAAAGACTTCACGTCATAGTATGTTGCATAGGGAAAGCATCTAACACGTCATCTCGAGCATAGTGTAACGGAGTCAATCTAGCCCTAACTTTATTTACTTGTAAACAAAAGTAGGTCTGACGGAGTCGTTGTATCTTTGATACAATGACTCTGGAGATCTCCTAAAGCCCAGTGCTTGCAAACAAAACTAGGCCTGACGGAGTCATTGTGTTATTTGATACAATAGCCTCTGAAGACCTCATAAAGCCCCTTTGCCATTAAATTTACAAAAAAATTAAAAATTTTTTTCATTTCATAAATATTTCATTTTCATTTCATAAATATTTCATAAATCTAGTTTAAAATAGCTACTGTAAAGAAAATACATAGTGTTAAGGAGGAATGATAAATTTCTAATTACTTAGAATTTAAGGGGGACATCCTAAAATATAAAATAAATTTGAGAGAGGGGAGCTGAATAAGAAAGTGGTAAAAAATGCGATAGCATATGTTTTAAGAAAAAAGAATAGAACTTTTATTGTTTTTATTATTTTGACAGTAGTGCTTTCTTGCTTGTATGCATGTTTAAATATTTTGAAATCGGGTTCTAGTATGGAGAAGTCTTTATATAAATCTTCAAATTCTTCATCAACTATAGCCAAAAAAGATAGTCAAGGATATTTTGACAAAAATGATTTTAAAGGACTAGAAAATATAAAGGAAATTGAAGAAGTTGTTTCTCAATATGAAGGTCTAGCAAAATTGTCAAATACAAATGCTGTAGATAGTGGACAACAAATCACTAGAGATGATATTCCAAGTTATTTAAAAAATGTTGTATCAATACAAGCTACAAGCAATGTAAAAAGGAATGTTTTATTTAACAGTGGAGTTTTTTCAATAAAAGAGGGAAGAAATATTGAAAAAAATGATAAAGACAAGATATTAGTTCATGAAGAGTTTGCCGAAAAAAACAAATTAAAAATAGGTGACAAAATTAGTTTAGAATTTATAGATCCTAATCAAACTGACAAGAGTAACAAGAAACATGAATTTGAAATTGTTGGGATTTTTTCAGGAAAGAAACAGGAAAAACAAACTGGATTAACTTCAGACTTAAGCGAAAACACAATGTTTACTGATTATGATTCTGCTCAAAAAGCTTTAAATGCCGAAGGAGATAAACAACTAGTAAATAAGTTGACATTTTTCTCAGGAACTCCTGAAAGTATGGACGAGGCTATAAATAAAGTTAAAAAACTTAATGTCGATTGGGAAAAATCTTATACAGTTGATAAGGAAGCAAATGCCTTTAAAGATGCTCTTGAGTCATTAAACGGTGTTAAACATATTATTAGAATAATGACTTTTGCAATTATGATTGGTGGTTCTGTAGTTCTTTCATTAATACTAATACTATGGTTAAGAGAAAGAATTTACGAAATTGGAATTTTATTATCCATTGGGGTTAGTAAATCTAAAATTGTTGGTCAATTTATATTGGAATTAATATTTATATCACTTCCAGCAATTCTTGTATCTTTGATATTTGGAAATCTGGTAGTAAATCAAATTATTGGTGGATTGATTAGTTCTGAGGATACAACATCAATTACTTCTAATTTTGTAAGTAATGGATATAATGTTGAAAGCTTAATAACTTTTGCACAAAGTTATGGAATATTGGTGCTAATTATACTTTTATCAGTAGTTTTTGCATCAGGATTGATTTTAATTAAGAAACCGAAAGAAATTTTATCACAAATTAGTTAGGAGGAAGTAAATGAACATATTAGAAATTAAAAATGTAACATATAGTTATGCAAATTCAAAAGAAAAAGTTTTATCATTAATAAATCAAGGATTTGAACTTGGAAAATTTTATGCAATTATAGGTAAATCCGGAACAGGAAAGTCAACATTACTTTCGTTATTAGCGGGATTGGACAAACCTAACAGCGGAGAAATTTTGTTCAAAGATGAAAATATAGAAAAAGCAGGTTATAGTAATCACAGAAAGAATAATATCTCTCTTGTATTCCAAAACTATAATCTTATAGATTATCTATCACCATTAGAAAATATTAGATTAGTAAATAGTAAAGCCTCTGAAGATATATTACTTGAGTTAGGACTTGATAAGACTCAAGTTAGAAGAAATGTTATGAAATTATCAGGTGGACAACAACAAAGAGTTGCTATAGCAAGAGCTTTAGTATCAGAAGCTCCAGTTATTTTGGCAGACGAACCTACAGGAAACTTGGATGAAACTACTGCTGGAGAAATAATTGCAGTTTTAAAGAAATTAGCTAAAGAAAGAAATAAATGTGTAATAGTAGTAACTCATAGTAAAGAAGTTGCAAGTGCAGCTGATACGGTACTTGAGCTTAATAATAAGAGATTAAAAGAAGTAACAAAAAGTAAGTAGGAGGTAGGCGATGTTTAAAAATGCTTTTGCGTATGTAACAAGAAAGAGTTTAAAATCATTAATTATATTACTAATTATCTTATCAATGTCAGCACTTAGCTTGATAAGTTTATCTATAAAAGATGCTACAAATAAGGCATCAGAAGAAACTTTTAAAAATATTACAAATAGTTTTACAATGGAAATAAATAGAAGAGTAAATCAAGGGACTGCCAGAGGTGGTGGTAATGTAAGAGGTCAAGACATAAAGAAAATTGTTGATTCAGGACATGTGGATAATTTTGTTAAGAGAATCAATAGTGTTGCTAACCTTGATGACAATTTAGATATAGTTGAAGCACCGGGAGCTGCTCAAAACGAATCTGCTGAAAGAGCTAAGAATTTTAAAAGAGCAGTTATGTTAACAGGTGTAAATAGTTCTGAAAAAGAGACAAAATTTGTTTCAGGAGCGTATAAATTAGTTGAAGGTGAACATTTAACTAGTGAAGATAAAAATAAAATTTTAATGCATAAAGATTTAGCTGCAAAGAATAATTTAAAAGTTGGAGATAAAATTAAATTAAAATCCAATTTATATGATGCAGATAATGAAAAGAAAGCTAATGAAACTGTAGAAGTAGAAATTAAAGGTCTTTTTGATGGACATGGAAAAGGTAGAGTAACTTACTCACAAGAACTTTATGAAAATACTTTAATTACAGATGTTCATACAGCAGCTAAAGTATATGGAAATACAGAAGATACAGCGACATACCAAGATGCAACATTCTTTATAAAAGGGAATAGAAATTTAGATCAAGTAATAAAAGATCTTAAAAAGTTAGATATTAACTGGAAATCTTATAATCTAATTAAGAGTTCTTCAAACTTCCCTGCATTACAAAAATCTATTTCAGGAATATATTCAATTGCAAATCAATTATTCATTGGTTCTCTAGTATTTGCGGGTATAGTAGTTACATTATTATTATTCTTGTGGATGAATGCTAGAAAGAAAGAAATTGCAGTATTGTTATCAATAGGAATTTCTAAAACAAAGATATTTGGACAATTTGCAGTAGAATTACTTTTCGTTGCAATACCAGCATTCATAGGGTCATATTTCTTAGCTGGATATACAGGAAAAATTTTAGGAAATAGTATATTAAAGAAAGTTACAGGAGGTATTGCAAAACAAATTGCAAAACAATCATCAACTACAAAATTAGGTGGTGGTGCAGAAGTTGACGGATTTAATAAAACATTATCAAGTTTAGATGTAGTAATTAATCCAAGAGCACTTCTTTATGTAGTATTGTTCATGACAATAGTACTTGCGATAGCTTTGGTAATCTCTTCTTCAAATATCTTAAGAAAGAAACCAAAAGAATTATTAATAGATACAAAATAGCTTATTATCCTATGGGAGGAATTTTACAATATTATTGTACAAGAAACAGAAATTATCGATGTATATACATCGATAATTTTTGCTTTTTATGGTAAAATAGTATAAGGATATTTTTATATAAAAAGGAGGGCTTATGAGAATACTTGTTGTCGAAGATGATCAAATAATCAGAGAAGGAATTTCTGAATATTTATCTGAATTCGGTTATGACATCATTCAAGCAAAAGATGGACAGGAAGCCTTAAAATATTTTAATAACAATGAAATTAATTTAGTAATCTTAGATATTCAAATTCCTTTTCTAAACGGATTGGAAGTTTTAAAAGAAATCAGAAAAAAAAGTAAATTACCTGTTCTGATGTTGACGGCATTTAATGATGAAGAATATAAGATAAATGCTTTTTCAAGTTTAGCAGATGGGTATATGGAAAAGCCTTTTTCATTACCGGTTTTAAAAGTTAGAATTGATTCCTTAATTAAAAGACATTATGGTGGACAAGAAAAATTTGAATATAAAGGTGCAGAGGTTAATTTTGCAAGTTATACCGCAAAATTTAACGGAGAAGATATAGACATAAATGCAAAGGAACTTGAAATATTAAAATATTTATTGGAAAATGAAGGACATGCTTTGACTAGGGCGCAAATAATAGATAATGTGTGGAAAGAAACTGATGAAATTCCTTTTGATAGAGTTATAGATGTATATATAAAAGAATTGAGAAAAAAACTAGGTTTAGATTGTATTGTAACAATTAGGAACGTAGGTTATAAATTGGAGAGAAAATGAAGAATTTAAAAATATTTCCAAAAATGTTTCTACAGACATTTGGAATTCTTGGGACTGTAATAGTTTTAATACATTTGCTGGTATTTTTTATTTTTCCTAGAACTTATTTGGAAACTAGAAAGCAAGAGCTCTATGCAAAAGCTGACGAAATTTCCGAGAATATTAAAGGAAAAGATATGAAGTTTGTTGAACAATCTTTGGACTTTTACTCAAAAAGTAGTGATATAAAAGCTGTAATAAAGGGACAAGGTGAGGACAATGAATTACAAATTGGTGATGACATCAATGTTGATTTAAAGAGTGGCAACAATTCTTTAATCATTGAAGAAAGAGAAATAGAATTAAAAGATGGTAAAAAAATATCCATTCAATTTATTTCTACTGCTGATATGAAAAAAGATGCAAAAGAACTTAGCTTTAAATTTTTACCATATTCTTTATTTATTTCTTTTATATTTTCAATAATAATTTCACTTATATATGCAAAGGCGATAACCAATAACATAAATGAAATAAAAAATGTGACAAAAAAGATGATGCGACTAGACAGAACGGCATATTTGAATATTAATTCTACAAACGAAGTTGGGGAATTAAAAGAACAGATTAATGATTTGTATAATACTCTTTTAAAATTGATAGATGATTTAGAACTTAAAAATGAAGAAATAGTAAAATTGGAAAAACTAAAATATGATTTTTTTAGAGGAACATCCCATGAATTAAAAACACCTCTAGCTAGCTTAAAAATAATTTTAGAAAATATGAAATACAATATTGGAAAATATAAAAATAGAGATTTATACATTGATAATTGTATAGATATAGTTGACCATTTAACAAGAAGTATTTCGCAAATGCTATCAGTTTCTTCCTTTGAACATTTAAAAGATGATGAAGAAATAATAGTTGTTAATGACGTATTAGAAGATGTTCTAAAACAATATATACTACTTGCAAATAATAGAAATATCAAAGTCAATAATAATTTGAAAAACGAAAAAATCTATATAGGAATGACTGCACTTAAAATTGTTCTATCCAATTTGATAAACAATGCAGTTAAATACTCCGACGAAGATGGGGTAATAAACATCGGAACTAAAGATGACTGGCTTTATGTTGAAAATTCCTACAAAGACAATAAAGATTTAGATGTAAATAAAATATTTGAAATAAATTTCAACCTAAACAAAGAAAACAGCAATGGTTTAGGATTATACATTGTAAAAAACATCTTATTAAACTACGGAATAAAATACAAAGTAGAAAAAAATGAAATAGGAATTGTATTTTTAATAGAATTATCCGGGAATATGGATAAATAAGATTTTTGATTTTATATGTATATCATTATAAGTTTATATACTTTTCACGTCTAGCTATTAAACAAGGGTTCTTCTTTATACGTCATCTTGAGCGTAGTGAAACGGAGTCGAAAGATCTCATACTTTTGCTTTAGCAAAAGTAAATGTATCGTAGATACATACACTATTAAAACAGCAAAATTATTTTTATTTAAAAATATTATGAAGTTCAAATTTTATACAAAAAAAGTACAGATAATATCTGTACTCTTAAGGAGCGAGAGCTCCTTTTTTGTTTTCATTATTTTGTTTTAATAATTTTTTTCTTATCACTAAGTAGCAACATATATGTGCTGCAGTTGTCAATATCCATGAAATCGGATAAGAAATGTAAAGTGATTCTTGAGTTCTATAAATTTGAAATATAGTAAATATCCAAATTACTCTGAATAGGCAAGCGCCCGTTAAAGACACAATCATTGGTAAAATGGAGTATCCCATTCCTCTTAAGGAACCAACTGTTACGTCCATTAGTCCACATAGTAGGTATGTTGCTGAAACAATTTTCATTCTGTTAAGTCCATACATAATTACTTCTGGGTCATCTGTAAATATTCCAAGTAGAATATTTCCTAAAGAATATGCACCAACACCTAGTACAAGACCAACTACTGCAACAATTCCAAGACCTTGCAATAAAATCTTATCTATTCTATGATATTTTTTTGCTCCCATATTTTGACTTGTAAAACTAAGTGTTGACTGATAAATTGAATTCATTGACATATATACGAAGCCTTCAATATTTATTGCTGCTGTATTTCCTGCGATAACGAGCTTTCCAAATGTATTTATAGAAGATTGAATTAACACATTTGATATGCTAAATACAATGCCTTGAAGTCCAGCTGGAAGTCCTATTCTTAAAATACTAATAACTTTATCTTTTTGCAATTTTATTTTTCTCAAATCTAGATGCATATAACCTACATTTTTTGTTAAAAATAATATCATCATAATAGCTGAAACATATTGAGAAATTATTGTTGCTATTGCTACTCCATCAACGCTCATATTTAGTACTATAACAAAAAATAAATTTAAAAAAACATTTAAAATACCTGAAACTATTAAAAAGAAAAGAGGTCTTTTTGTATCTCCAATGGATCTTAAAAGTGCCGCTCCGAAATTATAAATGGCAGCTGCGGGACTTCCTAAAAAGATTATTCTCATATAAATTGCTGATAAATCAATAATTTCATCAGGTGTTCCCATTAGATGTAACATAGGTCTTGAAGCGATAAGCCCTACAAAAAGTAAAATTGTTCCAGAAACAATTGCAAGTCCGATTGCATTATGAACAGTATCGGATGCATTTTTATAATCTCTTGCACCACAATATTTTCCCATCGTTACACTTATTCCCATAGAAATTCCAATTAATAAACTTACGAGTAAATTTATTAATGATGAAGTTGCTCCAACTCCTGCAAGTGCAGCACTTCCAGAAAAACGTCCAACAACAATTATATCTATTGTATTAAAAAGTAATTGAAAAACACTTGTAAAAATAATTGGAATTGAAAAAAATATCATTTTTTTCAAGGTCTTTCCATTTATCATATCTATTTCATTGCTTTTAACCATTATATCCTCCGTAAAAAGTCTAAAATCATTCTAAAATAATAACATATTTTTAGTCTTTTTGCAATGATAAAAGAGAAGCAAAATTGCTTCTCTTAAAGGTTTCTAATTAAATTTTCTATCGTATAGTAATGACGCATTTAAAATTACGAGTATTGAACCTAGATTGTGTACTATTGCACCAACTAATGGATTTAAAACTCCAAGTACAGATAAGATTACGGCTACAAAGTTAATTAAAAGTGATATTATTATGTTGAATTTTATCGTCTTAACTGTTGCATTGGCGAGTTTTTTTAGATAAACTATTTTTGAAACATCATGTCCCATTAGTACAATATTAGCACTTTCGATTGAAATGTCGCTTCCTGTTTTTCCCATTGCAACCGAAACATCTGCAAGTTTAAGAGCGGGAGCGTCGTTGATTCCGTCTCCAATCATACAAACGACATTATTTTCTTTTAGATTTTTTATATGTTCAAACTTTTCTTCGGGAGAAAGTTCGGCCTTTACTTCTGTTATTCCAACTTTGTCTGAAAAGTATTTTGCAGTTAAAAGATTGTCTCCAGTTAGAAGTAGTGGCTCAATTTCAAAGCTTTTTAAATTTTCTACCATTTCTTTAGCATTTTCTCTTAGAGTGTCTGATAGAGTTACGATTGATAAAACTTCTTTTTCATCTCCAAAAAGAATTATATTTTTAGCTTCATTTGAGTATTTTTCAATTTTTTCTTTTATATTGTCTTTGACATTTATATTATTTTCTCTAAAGTATTTTTCATTTCCGCAGAAATATTTATTTCCTAAAATCTCTCCTTCGATTCCTCTTGCAATTTTCATTTTAAAATTTTCAACATTTTCTTTTTTTATATTTTTTTCATCTAGATATTCTGTTACTGATTTTGCAATAGGATGTTCGCTTTTTGATTCTAAACTTGAAATTAAGGACATTATTGTTTCATCGGAAAACTCTGAAAAATTTTCTATATCATTTACATTTAACTTCCCATAAGTTAAGGTTCCAGTTTTGTCAAAAGCTATTTTATTAACTTTTGCTAGTTTTTCAAGGGCATTAAATGTTTTTATTATAACACCATGTTTACTTGCTTGACCGATTGAAGCCATAACAGCAGTTGGAGTTGATAAGAATAGGGCACAAGGACAAAATACAACTAAAACCGTAACTGCTCTATTTATTGAAGTGTATAAATCAAAATTAGATAACATCATTATTGCAAAAGTTGCAATTGCAATTAAAAGTGCAGTCGGAACGAGTTTAACTGCAAGTCTGTCAATTACTGTTTGCATAGGAGTTTGTTCTTTTTCTGCTCTTTCAACCAAGTCGATAAATTTTTGTAAGGAAGAATTTTCAACATCTTTTGCTATGATGTCAATACTTCCAAAACAGTTCATAGAACCACAGAAAACTTCGTCTCCAACAGTTTTATCTACAGGTAAACTTTCTCCTGTTAGAATTGATTGGTCAATAGAAGAAAAACCCTCTTTTATAATTCCATCAACTGAAATTATTTCCCCAGGCATAACTCTGATTATATCTCCATTTTCAATTTCTTCAATCGGAACTTCTTTAACAGTATAAGAATCATTAGTTTTAATGAGTTTCTTTGCTTTTTTTGGAGCGGAAGAAATTAAATCATTAAGACCTTTTTTGGCTCTGTCAACTGTATAGTCTTCTAAAAGTTCTCCGATTGCCATAAGAATTGCGATTTCAGCTGCTGCAAAATATTCTCCAACAAATACGGATGCGATTACTGCAATTGTGATTAAAAGTGAATTTTTTATTTTAAATTTTACTATATTTTTAATAGCCCCAACTAAAAAAGGGAAAGCAGATATAACAATACTTATCCATACCGGTTTAAATGCAGTTTCTATCTTTAAAAGATTTAAGACAACATTTAGTATAAAAAATACTATTGAAATGATAGTAAAGTGTAAACCACTGAATAATTTTGAAATTTTATTTATCATAAGTCCTCCTTGATTTTTTCTGTTTATAATGCTACAATTAATTTAATAACGAACACTTTGTTTGATTTAATTGTATCACTATAGATATTATATATCAATAAGCAATTAATTAAAATAGTAATACTTTGAACATTTTTTTAAAAATGTATGGAGGATTTTATGAATAGACAGCAAATTAAAACTAGAAAAGCAATTTTTATGGCTTTTACTGAGCTTTTATCCAAGAAAAATTATAATAAAATAACAGTTCAAGAAATTATTGATTTGGCAGATATAGGTAGGAGTACTTTTTATTCTCATTTTGAAACAAAAGATGATTTATTAAAAGAAATTTGTCGTGAGTTGTTTGAACATATATTTTCTAATGATTTAAGTAGAGAATGTTCAAAAATTTTTGAAAATTCAAACAAAAATCCTAAAATTTTAATTACACATATACTTTATCATTTAAAGGAAAATAAGGAAGAGTTTATAAAGGTTTTAAGTTGTGAAAGTAATGAATTGTTTTTAGAATATTTTAAAACTTATCTATTTAAGGTAATAGATGAATATATTTTTATCGATAATATTGAAGATAAGAAGTTTAAGAAATTCTTGAAAAATCATATTTGTTGTTCATTTGTGGAAACAGTAAAATGGTGGATTAAAGATCAAATGGAAGATAGTCCAGAAGAAATTGCAGATTACTTTTTTAGAGTAGTAGATCCTATAATTTAGTATATAATGATTTGAGGAATTAGCTAAAATATGATAAAATGAATAGAGCTTTGCGTATTGTGATAAATCAATATTTGTTTTATCATAATTATATATTTAATATCAGGAGGAAGTTATGAAGTGTGTAATGTTTGATATGGACGGAACTTTAATTGATTCTATTGGGGGTTGGTTCGGAAGTTGTAAATATTTTCTTAAAGAGATGAATTTAGAAGAAACTGATGAACTAAAAGAGTTGTTTAAAGGAAAAAAACTTTATGCAAGAGGAATAGCAATTAAAAATTATTTCAATCTTGATTTAACTCCGGATGAAATTTATGCCAGAAATTTAAAATATGTAAAAGAAGGATATGATGAAATTTACGGAGCAAAAGAAAATGTAATGAATGCCTTAGATTACTTAAAAGAAAAAGGCTATAAGATTTCTTTGAATACGGCTACAAATATAGGACTTTGTAAAAATTGTTTAGAAAGAACAGGACTTATGAAGTATTTTAACTATATCCAAACCTGCGATGATTGTGGATATTTAAAAGATGATGAAAGATATTATGATTGGGCAGTAAAAAAACACAATGCAGATGTTGACGACATAATATTTTTTGATGATACCGAAGCTCCATTAAAAACGGCAAAGAAAAGGGGAATAAAAACAGTTTTGGTTTATGAACCTTTGACTAATGGAGAATTTTTTGAAAGAACAACAGACTTTGACTATAAAATGGATACAATTTCCGTTGAAAATTTGAAAAAAATTGGACTTTAAATAAAATTATGATGAAAAAAGAGCTATGTTGAAAAATTTAACATAGCTCTTTAAAGTTTCTAAATTATTTTAAATAATTATCAAACCATTCTAATATTTCTTTTAATCTTCTTATTCTATGCATTGGTTTACCACTTCTTGATAGTTCATGATTTTCACCTTTAAACATTACAAGTCTCGCAGGTATATTATGATATTTTAGTGCAGAGAACATTTGAATTCCTTCTGGTATCCAACATCTATAATCTTCATCTGAATGAATGAAAAGAGTTGGTGTTTGTGCCTTATTTGCATATTTAAGTGGGGAATGATACCATAATTTTTCATAATTATTCCAAGGAGTTGCAGAGATTTGGTCATCTATGAAATAATATCCAATATCTGTAAGTAAAAATTCAGAAGTCATATTTGAAATTGAACGTTGTGAACAAGCAGCTTTAAATCTATTTGTATGTCCGATAGCCCAATTTGTCATAAAACCACCATAGCTTCCACCCATGATTGCAAGTCTTTCTTCATCAAGTGCAGGGTAATTTTTAATTACAGAATCAGTAAATTTCATTAGGTCATCAAAGTCAATTTCTCCATATTTTCCACGAATATCAGCAAATTCTTTACCTCTACCATCTGAACCTCTAGGATTTGTAAAAAATACAAAGTAGCCATTATTTGCTAAAAATTGCATTTCGTGATGGAATACTTTTCCAAAAACTGTTTTAGGACCACCATGAACATGAAGTACACCTGGATATTTTTTCTCTGGATCATAGTCAACAGGTTTCATAACATATCCGATAAAACCAATTCCGTCATTAGTAAAAGTAATTTCTTCAATTTCTGAAAGAGAATATTCAGTAGTATCATTATGGAAAGAAATTCTATTTTCTTCTTCTCTAGAAATTTCATAAACATCTTGTAAATTAGAGTCTTTTAATGCAATGGCATAAATTTTGCCATCTTTAGAAACGTCAATACAATCTATAGAACCTGATTTTTCGTTTAATCTTTCGAGATTTCCATTTTTGTCAATTCTATAAATATATGAACTATTTACCTCAGTATTTATGAAGTACATAAATCCGTCTTTTACTAAAGTACTTTTTCCGCCAGTTAATCTCATATCAGTACCAACAGAATTATGCATACACATATCAAAATTATCATTTACAATCTTTTCAAATGACTTATTGTTAATATTTATAATATAAATATTTGAATTTTCATTTAAACCATATTCTTGCATATCTGAAGCTTTAACTACAATATTTTCATTATCTATAAAGTTAGCATATTCGAAAGAATAGTCTTTTGCTAAAATATCTACTGCTTTAGAACTAATATCTAAAATTTTAACTTCATTTACAAGAGGCATTTTTCCTGTATAAGATGTTGCTATAAATACAGCTTTAGTTTTATTTTCATTTATTTCTAAACCATAAATATCAGTGATATCATCACTTAAAGGAATTAATTCAGAAGTATTTTTATTAAAAAGATAAAGCCTACTTCTGTCTTCATTTGTAAAGCCAATATTATTTCCCCAGAAAGGAATTTCAGTTGCAACAAGATAATCCTTAGAATCGTCATAAGTTTTTTCTTTACTATCTTCCTTTTCTTCTTCTTTTTCAATTTTTTCTAATTCTTTTGTTCTATTAAAATTAGCCAAAACTAAAAATTCATCGTCATTTATTTGTTTTATTCTATTTACCAAAGCAGGAATAGTAAAGTCTAAAACAGCTTCGCCACCTAAAGGGCATATTCTATAAAATTTAGTTATATCTGAGTCTTCTTTTTTGTCTTCTCTATCACTTGCAAAAAGAATAGAACCGTCTAAAAGTTCAATAAAAGAACTTTCCTTAGCACCATTAGTAAAAACGAAGGACTTTTTAGTTTCCAAGTCCATTTTATATATTCTGTGTTCATAAGAATTTTTTTCTAAATTCATATTAGAAACGGAATAAAATAGATTTTTTTCATCTTTACTTAAATGTAAATTTCCTAAAAATTTAAAGTTTTTAAATTCATCAATTTTTATACTTTTCATATTGCCTCCTTAAGCTAAATTCACAATGATTAACATTAATTAAAAAATTTTAATGTATAATCCTTGCAGTTTGATTATACTACAAAAAGAAAAAAATTACAAAAAAATAATTTTTGATAAATTATAATTATATGATAAAATAAATATATTAAATGAAATTAAAAATGGAGATTATTATGGAAATTAGAAGATTGATAGATACAGATGTTAGAGAGTTTTATAATTGTCTAAAAATTATTGACAGCGAAACAAATTTTATGATGTTTGAACCTGACGAAAGAGTTTGGAATGAGGAAAAACTTGTAAAAAATTTAAAAGATGAAAATAATTTATTTTTAGGAGCAATAGAGGATGATAAAATAGTAGGCTTTTTATCAGCGGAAAGAGGAGCTTTTAGGAGAATTAGACATATTGCTTATATTGTAATTGGAATACAAAAAGATTACCAAAATAGAAAAATTGGAACAAAACTTTTTCAAATGCTTGATGATTGGGCGGTTAAAAACAAAATTATAAGATTAGAACTTACTGTTGAATGTGAAAATGTGTCGGCAATAAAATTATATGAAAAAATGGGATTTTCTATTGAAGGCACTAAGAAAAAGACAATGTATGTAAATGGAAAATATGTAGATGAGTATATGATGTCAAAAATATTTTAATGGAGATATTATGAAAATAGGATTGGTTTCTTACGAATTTAACAATGGAGAAATTGAATATAATATTAAAAAAATAGAAAAGGCGATTATCTCTGATAATGGAAAAGCTGATTTGCTTTGTTTTGGAGAAACTTTTTTACAAGGATTTGACTCGCTTTCTTGGAATTATGAAATAGATAAAAATATTGCAATTACAAAAGATTCTTTTATAATGGATAAACTAAAAAATCTTAGTGAAAAATATAATATTGATCTTGGTATCGGATATATCGAAAGAGAAAGAGAGCAAATTTTTTCTTCTTTTGTAGTAATTGAAAAAGGAAAAATAATTCACAACTATAGAAGAATTACTAAAAATTGGAAAGAATATTCAATTACCGATGAACATTATTGTGAAGGAAAGATTTCAGCATCTTTTATCTATAAGAATAGAGAATTTAAAATTGCACTATGTGGCGATATGTGGATTTGTCCTGAAAAATTTAAAACAAATGGAATTTTACTTTGGCCTGTGTATTGTAATTTCACAAAAGAGGAATGGGAAAATACTGAACAATCCGATTATGCAAAGCAATCTAAATTGGTATCAGATAATGTCCTTTTGGTAAATTCAATCACAAAAGAAGAGCCAATAAGCGTTGGTGGGGCATATTATTTTAAAAATGGAAAAATTGAAAAGAGTTTAGAGTTGGATAAAGAAGATATTTTATTTGTAGAAATATAAAGCAAAAAATATTATGAAATTTAGATAAAGAGCTGACTAGAGATTTTAAATCTTAGCTATCAGCTCTTTTTTCTTTTAAAATAGTTAGATATTTTCTTTAAATTCTGTTAATAATTCAGTAGATTTTTTAGGTTTAAAAGCGTGAATTAGATGATTAGTAGAAACTTTTTTACATATAATTTGTGGAGATTTTGTGGAGATAATGAAATTGCATTTTTTATCCATAATAAAAAACAGTATTATAAGAAAACATGAGAACTTGATTTATATTATAAATCTCATGTAAATAAATCAACGACAAAATTAAGTATATATAAGTTTATTTATTTTTTAGATTATTAATTTTGTTAAGTTCAGAAATATAATCTAGTCCAAAAATTTCTATTTCGTTCAAAACTTTCTGAAATTTAGTACCTAATGTACTTAAAGAGTATTCAACATGAGGAGGTACTTCAGCAAAAACTTTTCTTTTGATTAATTTATCTTGTTCTAATTGACGCAATTGCCTTGTTAAAACAGTTCGAGTAACTTCAGGAATTAATCTTTCAAGTTCATTAAATCTTTTAGTACCTGTACTTAAATGATATAAAACTACAATTGCCCATTTTCCTTGTAAAACCTTCTGAGTAGTAACATAAGGGCATTTATCATAAATAGTTGACATAAAAACCTCCTTAACATGTGTTATAGTATCGAATCAGATACTATGTATTATAAATGTTCGTACTTTTAAAGTCAAGACTTAAAAAGTATAATAATAGTAAGAGGAAATTCAATCCTCAAAAAGAAAGGAGATTGGCTATGAAAAGTGAAATTATGAAAGTATACAATGCTTATACAGAAGCATTATTGAAGGGAGATTTTAAATCGGTTTTTGAAACAATGTCTGATAATATTGTATGGCATATGGGAGGAGAAGGTCCACTTTCAGGAATTGTTAAAGGAAAAGAGGCATTGGGAGAACGTTTAGGAGAATTTACCAAAAGAAGCAATGGGACATTTAGAGTAATTACAAATTGGGCTGCAAGTAATGATTGTTTTGTTGTTGCAAGTGTTGTTTCTTTAGCTGAAAAAGAAGATGAAAAACTAAATGACCCTGGTATTGATTTATTTAGAATAGAGAATGGAAAAATACAAGAAGTATGGACTTTTGCAGAACAACAAGAGGAAGAAGATAAATTTTGGAAATAGGTGAATTTATTTTTATAACAAAATGTAAGAGGTATGTAAAATAAAATAATGAATGTCAAATTTTTAAAAAGAGAAGATTTTATATCAAAATATATAAGTCTTCTCTTTTGTTGTTTCGCAATAAGAACCCCAGCCTTTCACGATGCTTTGCATCGGGTGGGTACCGAGAACCTTGTTGTTTCACAATAAAAATTTATACTGAATTTTAGAAAAAGAACTGATTATAGATTTTAAATCTTAGCTATCAGCTCTTTTTATTCTAAATAGATTAATAAATTTATATACTTTCTTTAAATTCAGTTAATAATTCAATAAATTTTTTAGGTTTAAAAGCGTGAATTACATGATTAGCAGAAACTTTTTTATATATAATTTGTGGAGCTAAAGAAATTGCATGTTTAGCATCATCTTCATCAAAAGCTCCTACAAGTCCAAAATTTTCATATCTTTTCCAGTCAGCGTGAATAAGCATTATTGGACATTTTGTTTTTTTAAAGGCTTCTTCGTGGTTAATCCCATCATAAAATCTTCCATCAACAAAAGCTCTAGCAAAATCGGGATCAAACATAGACAATGATTTAATAAGTAGTCGTAAACTATCTGGGAATCCTACTGTAATGGGTTTATCAGGGTATTTATTTTGAAATTTTTTTATCTTTTTTGATAAACAATTAGCAAACCAGTTTGGAATTTTTTTAATTCTCTTATCAGATGCGGGTGTTTCTATATCTCTAAAATAATCCGCCAAATCTCTGTCTTCAATATTTCCAATTTTGTCAACAAGATGTTTTAATCCATTGTAAACAAATTTATCTTGTTCTTTAAATCTTGGCATCTCCGTAGAAAAAATTGGGGCATCCTCGAGAACAATTCCAGAAACATATTCAGGAATATTAACTGCACACCATAGGGCAAGAATACCCCCAGATGAATTTCCGCTTATAAGTACTTTTTCTTTTATTACATTTTTGATAAACATTTTTAAGTCTTCACCTACAATTTCCCAAGAATAATAACCAGGTGTCCAAGTAGATTTTCCATGTCCTCTTATATCTATTGAATAAACTTGAAAAATTTTAGATAAAGGTATTAGTACTTTTTTATAACTCTCCCACATTCCTATTTGAGCAGGAATTAGCAACAAACTTGGTCCGTTTTTTGGACCAATTACATAGTTAAGTTTAACAGTACCTGTGTCATAAGTTTTTTCTGAAAAACCAGCATTAATTAGCTTTTTATTTTCAAGTTTTCCAGATAAGTATTCATAAGGATTTTTATAAAACATTTTATCCTCCTATCTTAAACAATCTGTATTAAGAAATCCATTAAGCATTAAACCTAGATATTTACTAATACTATTTTTAAATTCATCATAATTGTCGAATAAATCCATTGGATTATCTTGATATAGATTGAGATGTTTTATAACAATCGCATCAATATATAAAGATAAAGCATCCACAACTAATTCATGATCAATATCTTTTCTTAAGTTAAATATTTTAATAGAATTAGAAATTTGTTTTTTTAATTTTTCATTTGATTTTTTGTGATATTCACTAAAAATATCCTTAATTTCTTTGTCAACTTCTTTGCTTGTTTCCTTAGAAGCCATATTTAAAAATTTAGTTTCATTAGGATATTTTTTTATTAAATTACATTTTTTATCCATAATACTAAAAATGTTATCGAAAAAATCATAATATGTCTTACATTCTAAATTCTGTGTCAATAAATCTACTGCATAATTAAGTAGATATAGATAAAAATTCTTTTTATTATCAAAATAGTAAAATAATAAACCCTTAGAAATACCAGCTTCCTTAACTATTAAATCAGTTTTTGCCTCCACAAATGAAAACTCTGAGAAAATTTTTATCCCTTTATTTATTATCATTTGTTTTTTATCTTCTGAAATTTTTTCAAAATTTTTAGTAACCATAAACGCCTCCTTTGTTGACTCAATAGTCAATTTCGTTCAATAAAATTATATCATCATTTGACTAATTAGTCAATGCTAATTAAACTAAATTAAAAATTTTAAAAATGTGTATAATTAAATCCCTTCAAAAGGTTTATTAAAAAAATTATAAAAATATCTTGACTTCAAATATAATTATATAATATAATTTAAACGATATTGCAAATCAATCTATATTAAAAATTTGGAGGTTTATATGAAGAAAAAATTTACGGCAATTGTTTTAAGCCTTTCAATGTGCTTAATTCCAATTAGTCAAATGCAAGTTTTAAATGCAAAAACGACAACACAAGAACAAAAAGATGATATTTCTTTAAAATTTATCAAAGGTAGATTTGGAAGTAGTGATAAATATGAAATTACGCCTAAAGATAAATTAAAGGAAATAACAAAAATTTTTGTAGAAAATAATGAATATGTAAAAAAAGATTATAAAACTGCAGTATTTGGAAAGACATTTTTTGTTGATTTATCAGATAACTGTTTATACCTTGGTCTTAATCCAAAGGATAAAGAAGTTATAAAAATTGAGTTTAAAGATAAAAGTACTATTTCATTTAAAAAAGATGGAGATAATTTTATAAAAATAGAAGAAAATAACAATAAAAAACCTTCTACACCAAATGAAACTCCTGATAATAAAGAAAATAATGAATTTTCATTAAAAGCAATTAATGAATCAAACTTTGAAAATAAATATTCTCTTGAGTTAAAAGATAAGATTACACAAATTAAGCAGATTTTTGTGAATAATGTTGAATATTGGAAGACAAGTAGCAAATCAGCTGTTTTTGGAAATAATTACTTTATAGATGAAGAAAATAAAGTTTTGTATCTTGGACAAAAAGTGCCAGACGGACATATAGTTAAATTTGTTTTCAATGATGAATCTTCTGTTTCATTTGAAAGAAATGGAAATTCTTTTGTTAAAAAAGATAATAATTATTCTAAAAAATATCATTTAAGAATTGTAGGCTCATTTGAAGCGGCAATTATTGGGCAACAAAAATATGATGCTATTTCATCTGCTACTGGTGGTGGAGTAAATTCAAATAAAAACAGTAATGTAAAATTACAAATTGCTTATACTGAAAAAGAAACACCAGCAGATTCAGACTTTAAAGATGCAAAAGAATTAAAACATGATTTAGAATTAGAAGCAAAAATTATTTCTGATGATTCCGGTATGATAGCAAAATATTCAAAAATGGACAATAGTATCAAATTATCTGGAATTCCTTCTAAAAAAGGAAATTATAAGGTTTTTGTACAATCAAAAGATGGAAAGCTAAAATCAAATGAATTAGATTTTGAAGTATTTGATTCTAATGAAGTTACACTTGAAGAAAGATTGGTAGACAAAGAATTTAAAACTTTAAAAAACCCTACTACAAAAAAAGAATGGGATATGAAACCTTGGGTAATCAAAAAGTTTGGAAAAGATAAAGAAGAAGTAACTGTTCCAAAAAATTTAAAACTTTGGTTTGGCTCAAGAGAGAGTGGAAAATATTCTGAACTAGGCTATCCAATTGAAGAAAATAAAGCTACCACTCAAACTTTAATTGTTACGGGTGAACTTTATCTTATAAATATGAAAATTTTAAGTTCTGTAAATATTGTAGTAAAAGACGGTGGTAAACTTAATCTTTCGGATTCATCATTATATGGAAAAATAACAGTTGAAAATGGTGGAACTCTTGAAGTAAATTATGATGACTATCATAAGAGTTTTGCAAGTGGATCTTCTATAAATGGTCAAATTATTTTAAAAGATGGTGCAACATTACAAAACTCTGTTATTTATTCAAATGCCAATTATTTAACTGATGGAAAAAATGCAAAACATATACAAACTCCAGTTGTGAGTGTTCAAGGTAATGCAACTATAAAAGGTAATGTATTTATACGTGGAGATGAAGCTCCTACAGGTGAACAATATAAAGGACAAGGAGCAATGGAGATTGCAAAAGGTAAAACATTAACTATTGAAAAAGATGCAAAACTTGGACTTTTTGCAGGCGGTCGCTATGCTCTTACAAGTAATGGAGGAGATGCTTTAAAATTAGAGGGAACAGTAGCAGGAAAAGGAACTTTAATTGCTGTTGGAGGAAATGGTAGATTTTCAGGCAAAGGTGGAAATGGAGTTTCAGGTAATGGAACAATTACTGTTGATAATGCATATTTGCATGGTGGAAATAGTTATATGAGTAAGAATGAAGGTGGAAAAGCTGTACTTGACTCAATAACTATTGACAAAAAAACAAAAGGATATGCAATAGATGGTAAAAAATCTACAAATTCGATTGAAGACTCTAAACTTCAAAATGAAACACCAAATTGGAATGGATATACTGCTCCGAATAAAGACTTATTAGATAAATTAAGTACAGAAAATGCTCCATCAATAGTTGGAGAAAGAGAAAAAAAAGAACTTGAAAGAATTTTAGAAAACACAAAAAAAGAACTTGAAAAAATCAAACAAGAGCTTGAAAAATCAAAACAAGATTCAGAAAAAACTAGAAAAGAACTTGAAAAAATTAAACAAGAACTTGAAAAAGCTAAGCAAGAGTTAGAAAATGCAAAACAATCTGGAAGTAAAAAAGAAAATAAAATTGATGAGCTTAGCAAAAAGATAAAAGAGCTTGAAAAAATTGAACAGGAATTTGAAAAAGCTAAGCAAAAATCAGAAAAAACTAAAAACGAACTTGAAAAAATCAAACAAGAGTTAGAAAGTGCAAAACAATCCGGAAGTAAAAAACAAAATGAAATTGATGAGCTTAACAAAAAGATAAAAGAACTTGAAAAAATTGAACAGGAATTTAAAAAAGCTAAGGAAGATTCAGAAAAAACAAAAAATGAGTTTGAAAAAACTAAAAAAGAGCTTGAAAAAACTAAAAAAGAATTTGAAAAAGCCAAACAAGATTCAGAAAAAACTAAAAAAGAACTTGAAAAAATCAAGCAAGAATTAGAAAAAGCTAAGCAAGAGTTAGAAAGTGCAAAACAATCTGGAAGTAAAAAGCAAAATGAAATTGATCAGCTTAGC
Organism: Parvimonas micra; assembly: GCF_037482165.1. NCBI lineage: Bacteria > Bacillati > Bacillota > Tissierellia > Tissierellales > Peptoniphilaceae > Parvimonas > Parvimonas micra. The sequence continues at coordinate 1,363,596 of NZ_CP148048.1, read as the reverse complement.
AAAAAGATAAAAGAGCTTGAAAAAATTGAACAGGAATTTGAAAAAACTAGCCAAGATTTAGAAAAAACTAAAAAAGAGCTTGAAGAAACCAAGCAAAAATTAGAAAAGGCAAAGCAATCCGGAAGTAAAAAACAAAATGAAATTGATGATCTTAACAAAAAAATAAAAGAACTTGAAGAAAAAGTTAATTCTTTAAAAGCTAAGCTCGAAAAAGGAAAGAATAATAATTCATCAGATAAACAAAATAACAACAATCCTAAGGTAATTGAATTTTTATATGGTAAAAATCAAACTGTAACGAAAAATGATGGCCATAAATTATACTTTAGATTGGATGAAGATGTTAAAAATTTTGAAAATGTATATTTAGATGGCAAGCTTGTTGACCCATCAATGTACACTTTAAAATCAGGTAGTACAATCGTAGAGTTTGCTAATGAATTTAAAAATTCTTTAGCAGAAGGAAATCATAATCTTGAGTTTAAATTTAAAAATGGTTATGCCAAAACACAAATTCATGTTTTAAATAAGAAGGAAGACGATAAAAAAGATAAGAGTGAAGTTAAACAAACAAAACAAAAAAATACAAAAAGTAACAAAGGTATTCCAAAAACTAATATTTCAAATTCAAGTATATTGTTAGCAGTAACAAGTTTAGTAGGTTTTCTTTATTCAAAAAAGAAAAAATAGATAACAAAATGTAATTAGCTTATAATGTAAATCCCCAAATCAGAACAAAAGATTTGGGGTTTTTCTTTGTCAAAATTAAATTTACAACGCATTTATTTATAATTGAAAATATAGTATAATAACTATTATAGATATATAAATAAATAATCTTGTGTTATAATAAAAGTAAAATAAATTAAAAAAATTTGGAGGTAATATGCTTCATTTAGAAAAAATAAATAGGAAAAATATATGGGAGATACTTAAATTAAAAGTGTCTAAATCGCAAAAAAATTTTGTAGCATCTAATGACGTAAGTATTATTGAAGCATATTTAACTATTACATCAAATGGTGTTGTTTTTCCGTTTGGAATCTATGATGGCGATAGACCTGTTGGTTTTCTGATGATTGGATATGATGTGGATGAAACTTGGGAAAATGTTCCGAATATAGCAAAGGAAAACTATAATCTGTGGCGTTTGATGATTGATGAGACTTATCAACAAAAAGGCTTTGGAAAAGAAGCTATGAAACTTGCTTTAGATTTTATTAAATCATTTCCTTGTGGTAAAGCGGAGTATTGTTGGCTATCTTATGAACCTGAAAATAAAATTGCTAAAGAGTTGTATCATTCATTTGGTTTTGTAGAAAATGGAGATATGGATGGAGATGAAGTTATTGCAATACTAAAACTTTAAGATAGATGAAATTTAAATTTATAGGAGAAATAGATATGACAAAGGAAGAAAGAGCAAAAAAATGGTTTAAGAATATTCAAAATGCAGAAGATATAAGTATAGAAAAAAGAATAGAGATATGCAATGTTGCTGCAAGATGGACAGCTCTTATATTTATAGCATTAGTTATAGTAGAGTTTGTTTTGTTATCAATGGTAAATAATGGATCAATTTTAAATTATTTTGCAGATTCTTTGAACGGAATGAAGAAGGATTTACACGGGAGAGGTCAATATAAAACTTTAGCTATTGCGGGAGTTGCTTTTTGTCTACCTCTTATAATTTTACCACTAGCTATATCTATTACTTTTAGAAATAAATATATTAAATCTAAAGCAGAAAATTATTTGTATAGAAAATAAAAATTATAATAAAATTGAGGTTTTATATGGTTATTAGATTTGAAAGAGGATTAAGAAAAGAAAATGCCACACTATTATGTGAATGGTCAAATGAAAGAGGAGAGGCTTTTCAAGAACAATGGATGGGACTAAAAATTTCATATCCTTTGACTTATGATAAAATTAAAGAAATGGAAAATGTGTTTTCCATATTCAATGAAGATGAATTTTTAGGAATGATTCAGCAAATAAGAATTGAAAAAGATAATATACATATTGGTAGAATTATAATAAATCCTAAAAAGCAAGGAATGGGTTTTGGAAAAGAGGCAATAAGGAGTTTTATAGATTTGATTTTTAAAGATGAAAATATAAAAAGTATTTCTTTAAATGTTTTCGATTCTAATAAAAATGCAAAAAATCTTTATACTAAACTTGGATTTGAAATTGATGAAGTTATTGAAACGCCAAAACTTAAGTATATAATGAAAAAATATAGATAAATTTTATCGTGAAACTTTTTTAACAGCAATTCAAAAGATTTGCTGTTTTTCTTTGTCAAAATTAAATTTTCAACGCATTTATTTATAATCGGAAATATGGTATAATATTAGTAACTTTATGCATTTGTATAAAGACTATATTATTTTAAAAAATATGTGTTATAGAGAATTAATAAATGAAAATTTATTAAAGTTAGTTTATGAAATAGAGGTTTAAAATGCAAGATAAAAAAGTATTTTTATATTATTTTTTGGCTATAGGAATGGTTTTGTTTCCTATCTTAAATTTATTAAGTTTTGTTCCAATGGTAATTTTATATAAAAAATCAAATCTAAGGATGTATATCTTATCGGCTGGAATGTATTCAATATTATCTATTATGATTTTAGGAAATTTCACTGCGCTCATTCCTGTAATTATTTCTTTCATATTTATAAAAGGAATGGATAAAGGTGTAGACGGCTATAAAATTATGTTTGGAAGCGCAATTGCTATGGCAATGCTTCTAGTAAGTGATTTTATGCTTTTAGAATTAAACTCAAATGCTTATGAGGCATTTTTAAAGACAATGGCAGAATTATTAGATAATTTTAAGGATTACAAAGAAATTTTAAGAATAGGAAGTGTAGAAGCTTTTGTTGAAACCATGAAGACAATTTACCCTGCAATTTCATTTGGGATTTCTTTTGTTTTTTGCTCTTTAGGGTATTCATTTTTATCTAAAAAGATTTATAAATTAAATAGAGATTCGGATGATATGATTATGATATATTCTTCTAAATTTCCATTATTTGGTATATGTGTTTCATTAGCAATCTTTTTTGCTAGTATTTTTGGAATTGAAAAATACTATAAAGTTTTTTTGATTACGTATAATTTAATGCTAATGTTTATAGAAATTATGATAGTTCAAGGATTTATAAAATTTAATGTGTTTTTAAAATCGAAATATAGTGCTATTTTAGCAAATTCTATTAGTATTATTTCAATATTTTTTGCTATTGTGTATTTAGGTTATTTCATATATGGAATTTATAGTTCAATTAAGAGAGGTATGAAATGGGAAAGAAAATAGTTAAATTATCAGATTTTTATATTTTATTTTTATTTATGGTTTTAATCTCAGCTTTTGTTCTTTATTTTCAATTTATATTTGGGATTGTATCTTTTATATTAACTTTTATTTCATTTATTTTAGTTTTATACTATGTAAAGAATAAAAATCTAGAATATGATGAAGATATGAAGAAGCATAGAGATTCCTTGGATAATATTGCAAGTGAAGTAGTTTACAAAATGCCATTTCCTATTGCTGTTCTTAACAACAAAGGTAGAGTTAAATGGTATAGTCCAGAGTTTTCAGTGCTTTTTTCAGGAAAAGATGTTATTGGAATAGATATTAATTCTAAAATTTCAAGTTTTAATATTTCCGAAGTTTTAAAAACTGTATCAGGAAAGGTTAATTGGAAAACAGAAAAATTTGATTACTTAGTTTACTATAATGTTGTAAAAGACGAGGACAATGGAGAGGTTAATGTAATAATTTATCTAATAGATAATTTAGAATTTTCAAAATTGCAAAAGCAATATGAAGATGATACTTTAAATTCTATTTTAATCTATATAGATAATTACGAAGATGTTCGTAATAACACAAATGAAGATTTTAAGACATTGTTGACTGCTGAAATGGATAAACTTATTATAAGTTATTTTTCAAATCTAGGAGCAATTGTAAGAAAATATGATTCTGGGAAATATATAGTTATTTCAAGTAATTCTATTTTAGAAAAAATTAGAAACGATAGATTCAGTATAATAGAAACATTAAGAGAACTAGAAATTACAGGTAATATAAAACCCACTTTAAGTATTGGTATTGGTCTTGGTGGAAATAATCCTTTTGAAAGATATAAGGAAGCTCAAACCGCTCTTGACATGGCTTTAGGACGTGGTGGAGCTCAAGTTGTCTTTAAAAATGGAGAAGATTTAGAATTTTATGGTGGAAAAAATAATAAAGGTGTTGAAAGAAATAAAGTAAAGGCAAGAGTTATTTCCCAAGCACTTGAAAATATAATTAGAGAATCTTCAGAAGTTTTTGTAATGGGACATAAGAATCCTGATATGGACTGTTTTGGGGCTGCTCTTGGTGTTATGGGAATTTGTAAAGAGTTGAAAAAAGATTGTTATATGGTTTTAGAGGATGTTCCTGTTACAATTAGAAATATTTATGATAGGATTAGTAATACTGAACCTAGCTATGTAGAAATGATGATTTCTCCAGAAAAAGCATATGATATATGTAAGGATACAAGTTTAGTTATACTGGTTGACAATTCAAGGACTGTTTCAACAGAAGCTCCATACCTATTAGATGTAACTTCAAAAATTGTAGTTATTGATCATCATAGAATTGGAAAAGATTTTGTTGAAAATCCTATGTTAACATATCTTGAACCTTATGCATCATCAGCTTGTGAACTTGTAACTGAAATAATTTACTATATGTTTGAAAAAATTGATTTGGATAAAGTAATTGCAGAATCACTGCTTGCAGGAATTGTAGTCGATACTAAAAATTTCTATTACCAAACTGGAGTAAGAACTTTTGAAATGGCATCCTATTTGAAGAGATTTGGAGCGGATAGTATCGCTGTAAAACATTTGTTCAAGGATAATTTTAATACTATAAAATTAAAATCAAATGTTTTATCCAATGCAATATCATATAGAAATTATATCTGTATTGGTGTATTTCCAGAAGAAATTGAAGAGTCAATGCTAATTGCGGCAGAGGCAGCGGATGATTTGCTTGGAGTTTTAGACATTGAATGTAGTTTCGTTTTAACTATTGTTTCTGGACAAATTCATATAAGTGGAAGAAGTTTAGGAAAAATTTCTGTTCAATTAATTTTAGAAAAACTTGGTGGAGGTGGACATTATACTTCTGCTGGTGCTAGACTTGATTGTTCAATGGACGAAGCAATTGAAAAATTAAAGAAAGCGATAGATGAGTATTTATTGGAGGAAGATATAGATGAAAGTAATTTTGATTAAAGATGTAAAGAGTTTTGGGAAAGCTGGTGAGCTTGTTAATGCTAAGACAGGATATGCTAGGAACTTTTTGATTCCTAATGGCTTAGCTAAAGAAGCCACAAAAGAAAATCTTGAAATCTGGGAAAAAGAACAAGCTGAATTAAAGAGAATAGAAGCTGAAAACATAAAAAATGCAAAAGAATTAAAAGATGTTTTAGAAAAATTGGAAGTAGTTATAAAGACTAAAACAGGAAGTGGAGATAAGCTTTTCGGTTCAATAACTTCTCAAGATATTAGTGATGCCTTGAAAAAACAACATAAAATTGAAATTGACAAAAGAAAAATAGAATTAAAGGAAAATATTAAATCACTTTGCACTTTGACAGTTCCAGTTAGAGTTTATCCTGAAATAGTTGCAACTGTTAAGGTTTCTATTGAAAAGGAGTAATTTATGCATAATATTTACGACTTAGAAGCTGAAAAATGCGTCTTGTCGATAATGATTACAGAGCCAAATAAAAGAGAGTTTGTTTTTGAAAAATTAAAGAGAAAAGATTTTTATTTAGGTTGGCATAGAGATATATTTAGTGCAATCTTGGAATTATCAAGAGAAAATACAAATGTAGATCCAATTACAGTAATCAATAAAATGGAAGCAATGGGTTTTGATACAGAATCAAATAATGGAATTGTTGGAGTTGTTGAAATTGTAAATGCTGTTGCTTTTCCTTCAAATATAGAAAATTATTGTAAGATTGTAAAGGATAAATCAGATACTAGAAATCTACTTTTTATTCTTGATAGTATAAAAGATAGAGCATATAAAAATGAAGATTATGACAAAGTTTTAGAGTCAATTGAAGGTCAAATTTTTGAATTGTCACAAAATGAAAGTAGAACAGGACTTACTCATATAAAAGATACTCTAAAAGAGGTTATTGAACTACTTGATGAAAGAAGTAAAATAAAAGGTTCTTTGACCGGCGTTCCTACAGGATTCGCAGACTTGGACAGGATATTACTTGGAATGCAAAAAAAAGACTTAATTTTACTTGCAGCAAGACCATCTGTAGGGAAGACAGCATTGGCAGGAAATATAGCTTTAAATGCTGCCCTAAAGGATTATAAAGTAGCAATTTTTTCTTTGGAAATGAGTAAAACACAATTAGCTCAAAGAATGTTAAGTTCTCTTTCTCTTGTAAATTCAAAACAATTTATGAGTGGAGATATAACTGAATGGGAAGATGTCTTTGAAGCGAGCTCTATTATAGCTGGGAAATCTATTTATATGGATGACACTGCAGGAATTTCTATAACTGAACTAAGAAGTAAATGTAGAAGACTTAAAGCTGATAGCGGTCTTGACTTTATTATGATAGACTATTTACAACTTATGACTTCTGAGGGAAGAAATGAAAATAGACAACAAGAAATTTCTACTATTTCAAGAAATTTAAAAGCATTAGCAAAGGAATTGGACGTTCCTATTCTAGCATTGAGTCAGTTATCTCGTGATAGTGAAAAAAGTGGTAGAAAGCCGAAACTTAGTGATTTAAGAGAATCAGGGGCAATCGAACAAGATGCTGACGTTGTAATTTTACTTAACAGAGAAGATTATCAAGATAAAGAAAAAGAAGAAGAAGTACAAAATGAAATTGAATTGATTATAGCAAAGCATAGAAATGGTGAAATTGGAAGTATTAAACTTAACTTTATTAAAGAGTACTCAAGATTTTTGGATTTACAAACTGATAGAGATAAGGAGCTTTTCAATGAATAATTTTTTAATTGAAGATGATGACATTAAGATTAAAAAATTTGAAAAGAACAATATTCAAGGTTTCAAAAATTTCTCTCCTTATGAGGATATATTGCTAACTGATTATAATCTCTGTTTTTTGACTGAATCAGAAATTAAAAAATGGGAAAAGAAAATAAAATCGAAAAAGAACAATTATTTTGCTATTTTTTTACAAGATACTATGATAGGATATATTTCTATAAGTAAAATTAGTTTTTTAAACAGTAATTATGAGCTTTCTTTGTCTTTTGATGAAAGATATTGCTCTAAAGGATATGGATTTAAATCTCTTAGACTGTTTTTAGAATACTATTTTGAAAATTTTGATAAATATTCTATTTGGCTAAATGTAAATGCTTTTAATCAAAGAGCAATACATTTATATGAAAAAATTGGCTTTGAAAAAATAAGTGAATTTCTTGGAGATTTTGAAGTTCAAAAAATGCAAAAATTAAAGAGATATGAAGAAACTAAGGAATATTTTGAAGAAAAAAATAATATAATTTATTCAAAAATTTTCACTATGAAATTAGATAGATTAAAATTTTTAGAAAGGTGGGATAGGAGTGGAAATAAGTTTTAAAAAGTCAATAATTCAACCCGGAGTAACTCCTATTGAGAATATGTTTTTGGATAACTACTTGCCAATAGTTGATGAAATTTCCTTAAAGGTTTATTTGTTTTTATATAAAAGACTTTTTGGATCATATAAAAGCGAATTGTCTATAAAATGTATAGCAGAAGAACTTAGATTTTCCGAAGTTCAAGTTATGAATTCTTTAAAATATTGGAAAAATAATCAACTTTTAGATTATACTTTGGATAAAAAAGGAAATGTAGAAAAGATTGAATTTGTAAACAATTTTGCTCTTTATGCAGGTGGAGTCTATGACGACAATGTAGAAAAAGAAAAAGAAAAACCAATGATTGATAATAAAGAATATTTCAATAAAATTGAAAAACTTACAGGTTTAAGTTTAAAGCCTCACGAAATAACTGAAATCATTTCACATATTGAAGAAACTGGTCATGGTATGGATTTAGTTTATAAGGCTTATGAATATGCTAATAACATGGGAAAGAGTATGTCTGTAAAATATGTTATTGGAATTCTAAGAGCTTGGAAGAGAGATAATAATATTTCAACTGTAGAAGATTTGAAGTATTTCCTTGAAAATAAAGATAAAAATAAAATTAAGAGATACAGTAAAAACACTAAAAAATATATCGAAAAAGAAGATATTTTAACAGAAGAAGAGAAAAGAGAAAAACTTAAAGAAAATAAGAATTCGGATACAACAGAATTACTCGATAGGTATTAATTATGAATTTAGATGAATTAGTTTTAAAAAGTCTTAGTAAAAGACCTTTATTAAGAGAGAAAATAAAAGAAAAAAGACAAAAAAAAGTCTATTCTTCCATTGACAATATTGAAAATTTAATATCGAAGAGAAATGATTTAGCCACAAAAATTATGAAGTCAACACTAGCTAATATTGATTGTATAGAAGAAAGAAAAGAATTTGATATACTAGAAAAAAATATCAATGAATTACTCTTGAAAAATGGCTTCTCAAAAGATTATCTAAATAAATTCTATTGCTGTGAAAAATGTAAAGATACAGGATATTATAATGGCTCTGTCTGTAGCTGTATAATGAATGACTTAGTTGAGGATAGAGTTTTAGAAAGTGGCTTTTCAAGCAAGAAAAGAGAGCAAAATTTTTCTAATTTTGATTTTTCTCTCTTTGAAGGCAATTTTGAGCATGCAAATAGGCTTGTAAATTCCAGAGAATATATAGAAAAATTAATTTCTTTTTCAAAAGAATACTGTGATAATTTTACAATAAAAGATTATGGAATTTTCTTTTATGGTAAAAGTGGTGCTGGAAAGACTTATTTCGCATCGGCAATGGTAAACTATATGTTGGATAAGGGTAAGAGAGCTTGTTTTGTTACTGCAACTGAATTTTTTGAGCTCATGTCTAATTACAGTTACAGTTTTTATAGAGACAAAAAGGAATTACAGGATAGAATTGATTTTATAAGAAATGTTGATTTCTTAGTGATTGATGACCTTGGAAATGAAATTACTAATAAAAATAATAATAGTTTTTTGAGTTCGCTTTTAGATTATAGATTTGAAAATGGCTTGAATACAGTAATAACATCAAATCTTTTAGAATATGACTTAGCAGAATACTACGATTCAAGAGTGGCAAGTAGAATTAGGGGAAATTTTAAATTCTTTGTTTTTCCACCTTTTGACTTAAGAGATAAAATTGGTAAGAATATAAAATTATAGGAGGTAGTTATGAGATTTAACTGGGAACAAAAGAATACAGTAAATGTTATAACCGGAGTTTTAATATTTGCTATTTCAATACTTTGTTATTTTATATTTTCTAATATGAAATCCATAATTTCATATACTTCTAATATAAAATATATTTTGATGCCATTTATAATAGGTGGAGCAATAGCATATGTTCTAAACTTTTTTGTAAAGTTTTTTGAAAAATATATTTTGAAAATTGAAATTTTTAAGAAATTAAAAGCTAAATATGTTAGAATGTTCGCAATGATTATAACTTATTTTGTATTTTTTGCTTTTATAATTCTACTTTTAAAATATATTATCCCACAATTTTATTCTAATATAACGCTTTTTGTTGAAAGAACTCCAGCTTTTATAGATATGGGTGTGGAAAAGGCAAAATATATGTTACAAAATATTGAGATAAGTTCAGAAATTAGGACTTTTATCAATGGTAAATTGACAGAGTTCGCAGCTTTTTCAACAACATTTTTGACAAATATGATTTCTTGGGTTGCAACTTTTGCAACTAGAGTTATATCCTTGTTTTTAAATATAATTTTAGCTATAATAATATCAGGCTATCTATTATATGATAAAGAAAACTTTTCAAGAATTTTGAAAAAATTTATGATAGCAGTTTTTCCTGAAAGAACAAACAGGGCAACTTTTAAGATTGTTAAGAGATTTGATTATACTTTAAGGTCTTATCTTTTAGCAAAGGGTATTGGAGCAATAATAGTTGGTATATCTTTTTACATAATTTTATTATTTATGAAGATTGATTATGCTTTATTATTTGCATTTATACTTGGTTTTACAAACTTAATTCCATGGTTTGGTTGTTATCTTGGAGCTGTACCAATAGTTATCGTATTACTTTTTACATCGACTTTCAATACAGTTTTATGGTTTATGGTAATTGTAGTAATTGTGTCGATGATAGATGCGAATGTAATATCACCAAGAGTATCAGGAAAGAGTTTAGGAATAAGCTCGTTTTGGGTTATATTTGCATTGGTACTTGGGGGAAGTTTATTTGGAGTTTTAGGATTTTTACTTTCCGTACCAGTTTTTGTTGTAATTTATACAACATTAAAGGAATATATAGAAGCTAGGTTGATTAAAAAAGGATACTCTATAAAAAATCCTGCGGAAGAGTTTGAAAAGAAAGAGGTTTAATTATGTTAGATATAAAGAGAATAAGAACTAATAAAGAAGAAATTATCGAAAGCTTGAATTCTCGTTTTGGAAATTACAATATTGATAAGGTTCTTGAACTTGATGAAAAGAGAAGAGAAATAATTTTTGAAGTTGAAAATAAAAAAGCAAGACAAAATGAAGTTTCAAAACAAGTTCCAAAATTGAAAAAAGAGGGAGTAGATGTTTCTGAACTTTTCAAGGAAATGAAAGCACTTTCTGATGAAATTAAAGAACTTGATGTTAAAGTTAAAGATTTGGACGAAGAAATTAGAAAAGAACTTATGAGTATTCCAAACACACCAAATAAAGAAATTCCAATTGGAAAAAGTGATGAAGATAATGTTGAAATTAGAAAATTTTTAGAACCTAAAAAATTTGATTTTGAAGTTAAAGCTCATTGGGATTTGGGTGTAGATTTAGATATTTTGGATTTTGAAAGAGCAGTTAAAATATCTGGATCAAGATTTTCAGTATTTAAAGGTTTGGGTGCAAAACTTGAAAGAGCACTAATAAATTTTATGCTTGATTTACACAGTGAACAAGGTTATGAAGAAGTTGGAGTTCCTGTTTTGATTAACAGAAATTCAATGTATGGAACAGGACAATTACCAAAGTTTGAAGATGATATGTTCCATGTTCCTTCAAAGGATATGTTCTTAGCACCAACTGCTGAAGTTCCTGTTACAAATCTTTTATCAAATGAAATTTTAGAGTTTGAAAAACTTCCAACTTACTATACAGCTTTTACTTATTGTTTTAGACAAGAAGCGGGCTCAGCAGGTAGAGATACAAGGGGTTTAATCAGAAATCACCAATTTGATAAAGTTGAAATGGTTAAATTTGTAAATCCTGAAAATAGTTATGATGAATTGGAAAAACTTACAAATGATGCCGAAGAAATTCTAAAGCTCTTAGAAATTCCATACAGAGTGGTTTGTTTATGCACTGGAGATATTGGTTTTACAAGTGCAAAGACTTATGATATAGAAGTTTGGATGCCAAGTTATGGAAGATATGTAGAAATTTCTTCTTGCTCAAATTTTGAAGATTTTCAAGCTAGACGTGCTAATATTAGATATAGAGATACAGATGGAAAAGTTAAATTTGTTCATACTTTGAATGGCTCAGGATTAGCTGTGGGAAGAACTTTTGCAGCTGTTTTGGAAAATTATCAAAGAGAAGACGGAAGTGTAGAAATTCCACATGTTTTAAGAAAATATATGGGTTTGGATGAGATAAGAAAATAGGTGAGTATTATGAAATTAAAAAAAACACTACTAAGTTTAATATTAATTTTTTCGATTTGCTTTGTAGGGACAGCTAAGTCCTATGCAATATTTGGAATTGAAAATAAAACTACTGCATCCTTAATTGGAGATGCAAAATCAGGAGCTTTATTTGTTGCGGAAAATGTTGATGAAGCCTTACCAGTAGCGAGTATTTCTAAACTTATGACTTTTTATTTAGTTAAAGAAAAAATCGCTGAAGGAAAACTTAAATTAGAAGATAAAGTTAAAATATCTACAACTGCAAGTGCTGAAGAAGGATCTAGTTTGAATTTAAAAGCAGGCGAAGAAATCACTATTAAAGATTTACTTGATGGATTAATGATTGTCTCAGGAAATGACTCAGCGGTTGCATTATCTGAAGCTGTTGGAGAAACTGAAAGTAAATTCGTAACAATGATGAATGAAAAGGCAAAGGAACTTGGTCTTGAAAATTCTACTTTTACAAATGCTTCTGGTCTTACAAAAAACGGACAAGATAATAAAATGTCAACAAGAGATATTTTTACTTTAGCAAAAACTATAATTGAAAAATATCCTGAAGTTTTAGAATATGCTAAGACTACTGTTTTAGAACAACCAGCAAGAAACTTTAAAAAAGAAAGTACTATTCCTCTAGTTGGACAAGTTGAAGGTGTAGATGGTTTAAAAACAGGACATACTGATGAAGCTGGATATTGTTTAGTTTCTACTATGAAAATCACAAAGGGTGAATCTGAATTTAGAATAATTTCTGTATTAATGGGAGCAAAAACAAAAGCTGATAGAGCTCAATATATGAAAGATATGCTAAATTTTGCAAAACAAAATATAGAAACTAGAAAACTTGTGGACGCTGAAAAATTTGTAAAAAAAGTTGAAGTAAAATCAGCAAATCAAGGTTATATCGAGTTAGTAGCTAAAGAAGATCTTGAAAGAGTATCAATGAAAGGCATAAACTACGAAACTGAAGTAAATGTAGGAGATGTTAAACTTCCATTGAAAAAAGGTGATAAGGTTGGAGAAATAAAAATTAAAAATTCTAAAGAAGTAGTTGCAACAGTTGATTTAGTTGCTAAAGAAGACTATTCAAAAGCAGGTATGGTTAAAAGAGTTGGAAGATTATTCAAAACAGTTTTTGAAGTAGTAGAAACAATTTTACCATAAAAATTTTAAGACAAATCCGACTTTAAAGTCGGATTTTTTTTGTGCAAAATCTTGCAATAATGTCTAAATTAAATTTTTGTTATTATTCTTAATTATTAATTAATTTTGAACTTTTTATTATCTCGATAAAGTTATCTATTGTATGTTTACTGTATTAAATGATATAATAATAAAGTGGTGATTTTGTACCATATTATTATTGGAGGATTTATGAAAACAGTTTTAGTAAATATGTGTATGATTTATGATAGAGATAATGATAAAATTTTAATTTTAGATAAAGTAAAAAAACATGGTTGGGAAGGTCTTACTTTTGTTGGTGGACATGTTGAAAAAGGTGAAGTTCTATATGATTCATGTGTAAGAGAAGTTTTTGAAGAGACGGGATTAAATGTAAAAAATCTTAAATTAAAGGGAACTGTCAGTTGGATTGACGAAATTAATGATGTAAGAGAATTAGGTTTTTTATACTATACAGAAGATTTTTCAGGAGAATTAATCGAAAACAATGTTGAAGGAAAACTCTTTTGGATGGGAATAGAAGAGTTTAAAAATGCTGATGGAAAGAGCTATTGTATAGATAAAATTTTTGATTTATATTTAAATGATGATTATACGGAATTGATGGTAAAATGGGGTCAAAATGACGAAATTGTATCTGAAATATTTTTTTAGAGAAAGTAAATATTATAAAGTTAGGAGGTAGTTATGAATTTTATTAAAGGCATTATTTTTACAATTATTTCTGCATTTGTTTTTGGTTTTACACCAATACTTGCAAAACTTACTTATGACGGAGGGAACAATGCAATTACCCTTACCTTCTTAAGAGCTTTGCTTGGATTGCCATTTTTATATGCAGGGATGCGAAAAAATCAAACTCCTATGAAGATTACTAAAAGAGAATTTCTTCATTTTATTGTGCTTTCATTTTTAGGTATAGGAATTACCACAACAGCACTTTATGGTTCCTATAATTATATTTCTGTAGGAATGGCAACGACTATACATTTTATCTATCCTTGCGTTGTTTATTTTATTTGTATTTTATTTTTTAAAGAAAAAGTTACTTTAAAGAAGATGTCAGCACTTGTTTTTTCAATGATAGGTATTGTATTGTTGGTTGATGAAGTTACTGGAGGAAGTGCAATAGGAATATTTTTAGCTGCTTTATCAGGTGTAACATATAGTTTATTCTTGGTATATTTGGATAAAAGTGGTTTTAAACATATGGATCCTTTTAAATGCACCTTATATATCAGTTTATTTAATATCGTAGGTCTTTTTGCCCTTGGAAAGTTTAGTGGACAACTTACTTTTGCACTTACACCAATGGCTTGGGGACTTACAATCTTAATTTCATTTTTAACTTCAATTTTTGGGAATGCTTTTTTGCAACTAGGGGTTAAATATTGTGGAGCTACAACTGCTTCCATTTTATGTACATTTGAACCGATAACAAGTGTAATTTTGGGTATAATCTTTCTTAACGAATCTATGACTATTTTTAAAGTTATAGGTTGTGGATTGATAGTTTTAGCTGTGTTGCTATTATCTATAAACAATGATTTGAGAAGGAGAAAAAAATAATGAGCGCATTTTTAGCACCAATACATTTTTGGATGTATGATAAGATTTTAATTGCACAAAAATTAACTTTTGCAGTTGAAGAAAAATTTTTGAATAAAGAAGAGAGAGACGAAGTAGAAAGTCTATTTCCTGCTTTGATTTCTGAAGACTTAGAAGAAGTAATCGATCAAAGTAATATTCATGGTTGGTTACATACAGCGGTTTCAAATGTTGAAATAAGATTTGCTTATGTTGTAAAAAAACTTTTAGATAAGGGAGTTTCTCTTGAAGAAATTAAAAAAGTTGCTTTTGAATATGGAACAAGTTTTCCAGAATATGAAATTTCAACCTTACAAGATGCTTATGAATTGCTAATGGATACTTTACTTGACGGACTTCCTTGTGATGTTTCAATTTCTGTAATTAGAGAAGAAGAAAACGAATTGGAATTCGTACTATATAATGATATTCACAAACAATATTTTAATGAATTTGATATGGAAGTTTCTGTATATCACGAACTTAGAGAGGCTTTTGTAAATGGTCTTTTTGAAAAATATTCACTAAAATATAAAAATATTACCGATAGCAATAAGCTAATTACAAGATAAAATGAAGATTAGAATTGATAGATTCCTTTGTCATATGGGAATTGGCTCAAGAAGTGAAGTTAAAAAGTTTTTAAAAACTTGTAGAGTTAAGCTGAATGGAAAGATTGAAAAAAATCCAAATACACAGGTTGACATTGAAAAAGATGAAATTTTGTTTGATGATGAAAGAGTAATCTATAAGGAATTTACTTATTTGATGTTGAATAAACCAAAGGACTTTATCAGTGCAACCTTTGATACAAAACTTCCTACAGTTTTAGATTTATTAGAATTTCCGTACTCTAATATGGAATTATTTCCCGTTGGACGACTTGACATAGATACGACAGGATTTTTGATTTTAACAAATGACGGCAAATTTTCCTACAATGTAACAAATCCAAAGAAAAAAGTAAATAAAAAATATTTTGTTACTTTAAGAGATGATATTACAAGTGAACAGATTGAAAGTCTTGAAAATGGAATTTACTTTGAAAAAGAAGATTTTACAACAGAAAATGCAAAGGTTGAAAAAATTTCAGAAAAAGAAATTTACCTTACTATTTCCGAAGGAAAATTTCATCAAGTAAAAAGAATGTTGGAATATGTGGGAAATGAAGTTGTTGAACTCAAAAGAGTGTGCATTGGAAATTTGAATTTAGACGATAGTCTTAAACTTGGAGAGTATCGAGAAATTACAAATAGCGAATTAGAAGAAATATTTAGATAAAGTTTTGATTGTTGTCAAAACTTTTTTTATTGTTATTTTTGTGATAAAATAATTATAAGATATTTATTTTAGGAGTTTTTATGAAAAGTATAGAGAATGTTAGTAATAATCATAGACAAGAGGATTTAAAATTACTGTTTTATGGAATTTTAGTAGGGATTGTTGCGGGTGGATTTTCCAGCTTCTATCGTTATGTTATTCATGGAATAGAAATAATTATAGGAGGAATCATAAATATAAGTAGAAGTCATTTTTATATTTATCCGATTATCTTTATAGCACTTATATTTATTTCTTTTTTAGTTACAAAGATTAAGAGTATGTCAAGATTTTGTGGGGGTTCAGGAATACCACAAGTTGAAGCGGAAATAAAGGGATATATTAATCCTAATCCAGTAAGAGTTTTATTGGCAAAAATTTTTGGAGGAGCTTTAACTGCTTTGGCAGGTTTTTCAGTTGGTCGTGAAGGTCCATCAATTCAAATAGGGGCAATGAGTGGAAAATTAGTTTCAAGAAAATTAAAGAAAAACAAAACAGTTGAAAAGTTTTTAATAACTTGTGGAGCAAGTGCAGGACTTGCTGCTGCATTTAATGCACCTGTTGCAGGAATTTTATTTGCAGTTGAAGAAGTACATCGACATATTAGTAAAAAACTTTTAGTAGTTTGTATGGCAGCAACAATAACTTCGGATTTAGTTTCAAAAATACTATATGGAACAGAAACTGTCTTTAATTTTAATTTGTCTGAAAAATTGCCATTAGTAAATTACTGGACTTTGATTTTATTTGCAGTGGTATTATCACTTTTAGGAGTTCTCTATATATTTTTGATGGAATTTTTTATGAAAGTTCAAGACGGACTTAAGTTAAGGAAAGAATTTAAATTAATTCCATATTTTCTATTACCTATAGTAATTTTAATATTTACACCTAATTTATTAGGTGGTGGCGGTTTCTTGATGAAAGAGTTACAAACTGTTGATTTTCCAATTTATATGTTGATTTTACTTTTTATAGTAAAATTATTATTCTCAATAATTTGCTTTAGTTCAGGAGTTCCAGGTGGAATTTTCTTTCCGATATTAGTTTTAGGAGCTACAATCGGAACAATTTTTGGGAAAATCATAGATCCAATTTATATAAATAGTTTTATTATTCTTGGAATGGCAGGATATTTGACTGCAATAGTTAGAGCACCACTTACTTCAATAATTTTAATCTTTGAAATGACTGGTAATCTTTCCTATTTATTGCCTCTTTCAATAGTTTGTCTTATAACTTATTCCATACCTAATTATTTAAAATCATTACCTATTTATGAATATCTTTTAGAAAGATTAATGGAAAGAGAACATATTGCAAGTTCAAAAGATGGAGAAAAAATGACTATGAGTATAGTTGTTGAAATCGGAAGTGAGATAGAAAACAAGAAAATAAAAGAAGTAGAATTTCCAAAGGGAATGTTAATTGTAAATATTGACAGAGGAGTTGAAGAAATAATACCAAATGGGGAAACTACAATAATAAATGGGGATGTTATAAATGTACTCGTAAGTGAAAATAAATTATTTGATACATTTAACGCATTACAAAAAATTTGCCAAAATAATTAAAAAATAAAGAATACTTTTAGAATTGTTAGGGGGTCTTATGATTAAATTATTAACTTTAGAAGAAATTGAAAAATATAAAAGAGAAATTTCCGATATATACAAAGAAGTTTTTAAAACTGATGATTTTTCTGCTAATTTTTTAATTACTAGAATTGACGGTAGTTTAAAAAATAATATAAAAATTGTTGGAGCCTTTGAGGATGATAAGTTAATCGGATTTGTATATGGCTTTGACTTTTTAAAAGAAAATTGGTGGGCAATGCAAGTGGATTCACAGTTACCAAGTGGAATTGATTGGTATAAAGGCACTTTTGAACTTAATGAATTAGCAGTTATTGAAAAATATCAAGGTAAAGGATATGGGAAAAAATTGATGAAATGTCTTATTGAAAATTTTGAAGGAGATAAAATTTTATTATCCACTAAGAAATTTAATAATGATAAAATAATTAATTTTTATCATAAACTAGGATTTAAAGATTTAATAAATCCATTTGAATATCCTAATGGAGACTATGAAACGTCAATTATATTATGTTTAAATAAATAGTTTTTTAAAATGATTAGATTAAAGTCTAATCATTTTTTTGTGCAGTAAAGCAAAACGAGAATAGATATTTATTATCAAATATTTGACAACGATTGCCTATAGTGATAAAATAAAATTAATAAGAAAATAATCATCAAAAATATTTTTTGGTTTTTTCTTATTGAAAATATATTTTAGGAGGTTTTTTATGATTACAGATGGATTTCAATTTGTTGCACTGTTATTTTTTGTTTCAGGTATAGTGATTTACTTGGAAAAGAAGTTTAAAAATGGAGTATTTTTTAAATATATTCCTGCATTGGTTATAATCTATTTTGGTGCTATGATTTTATCAACATTAGGTGTATGGGATATGAACGTAGAAAGTGTATCTAAAGCTAGAAGTGTTTTAAAAGATGCAATATTACCTTCAATGATATTTTTAATGTTGTTGAGAGCTGACCTTAGAGATATAGCAAAATTAGGCCCTAGAATGATAATTTCATTTTTTACTGCAACATTTACTATAATGATTGGTTTTGTTGTGGCATTTCTTATATTCAAGGGAAACCTAGCATCAAATGCACCTTTAACTTTTGGAGCACTAGCTGGAAGTTGGGTTGGTGGAACACAAAATATGGTTGCGGTACAACAGGCAGTAGGACTTGAAGGCTCAGGAATGGGTTATACACTATTGATTGACTCAATAGATTATTCAATATGGATAATGTTCCTATTATTCTTAGTTCCATTTGCAGATAAATTTAACAAGTGGACAAAGGCTGATACTTCAAAAATTGATAATATTAATGAACATTTAACTGCAAAATTTTCATCAATAAGTAAAGAGATAACTTTCCAAGATATATTTTTCTTATTGAGTGTTGCACTTGGAGTTACAGCAGTTACAACAATAATGGGAAATGAATTGGTAAAAATTCCTGCACTTGCATTTATGGGAGCAACAGGTTGGACTATAATCATAACTACAATCTTAGGAGTTATTTTCGCAATGACACCACTTGCAAGAATTCCAGGTTCTCCTGAAGTTTCAAATGTCCTATTATATATGCTAATAGGATTAATTGCATCAAATGCAAATTTCTTAGAACTTACTCAAGCTCCAGCATATATTTTAGCAGGTTTTGTAATCCTTATAATTCATGGAATTTTGATGGCTATAATTGGAAAAGTATTCAAACTTGATTTATTTACTTGTGGTATAGCTTCTCTTTCAAATATAGGTGGAGTAGCTTCTTCACCAGTACTTGCAGCGGCATATTCACAATCATTGGTTCCAATAGCTGTATTAATGGCATTAATTGGGGTTATAACGGGAACTTTCTTTGGTATAGGAGTTGCAAAATTCTTGACGATGTTAGCTTAAAAATTGTTTTAATGGAATGGTCTATTTTATAGACCATTCTTTTTTGTGAAAATACAGATAATAAAAACTTGTAAAAAAAGTTTTTTTGGTATATACTATTTTGTGAATGTTTGAGAAGGAGTTTTATATGAAAAAAGCAATACAAATGTCCGAATCGATTGAAGTTGCAATATTTTTAGCATTAAGCGGTGGACTTATGGATGCATATTCATACCTTTTAAGAGGACAAGTTTTTGCAAATGCACAAACTGGAAATATGCTGTTATTAGGTGTTCATGCTTCTCAAGGAAATTGGGCAATGTGCTTAAAATATGCTTTTCCAATATCATTTTTTACTCTTGGAATTTTTTTAGCTGATTTATTTAGAAAAAAAGGGGATTATAAATTACATTGGCGACAAAATGCCGTTATTTTTGAGATATTTTTACTTATTTGTGTGGCTTTTATTCCCGAAAATATGAACGAAACAGCAAATGCAATGACATCTTTTGCTTGTGGAATACAAGTTCAAAGTTTTAAAAAAGTACGTGGAATAGATTTTTCTACAACAATGTGTATTGGAAATTTAAGAGGTGGAACTCACAATTTAGCTGAGTATTTTTATACAAAAAATAAAAAGTTTTTAGAATATAGTTTAATGTATTTTGGAGTTATATTATGTTTTATTATTGGGGCGATTATAGGTAGTAAATTTAGTAATATTTTAGGATTTAAAACTATTTTACTAAGTGCTTTTTCGCTTATTATTTGTGTATTTATTATGTTTATAGATAGAGAAAAATAAGGAGGATATTTTGTTTAATATAGTTTTATTAGAACCGGAAATTCCTTTTAATACTGGAGCTATTGGAAGAACTTGTGTCGCAACCGACACTAAATTACATTTGATAAAGCCTTTAGGTTTTTCACTTGATGACAAAATGGTAAAGAGATCAGGACTTGACTATTGGGATAAGTTAAAACTTTTTGTCTATGAAAATATTGAAGATTTTTATGAAAAAAATCCGAATGCGAATATCTATTTTGCAACCACAAAGGCAAAAAGAACCTATGATAAGGTAGAATATTCTCCAAATGATTATATTATGTTTGGGAAAGAGAGTAAAGGAATACCTGAAGAAATTTTAGTTAAAAACGAAGGACATTGTGTAAGGATACCGATGTGGGGAGAAATTCGTTCCCTAAATTTATCAAATTCGGTTGGAATAGTTTTATATGAAGCGCTAAGGCAACAAGATTTCTCAGAACTTGAAAAGTTTGGGAATCTACATAGATTAAATTGGAGTGAATAATGGACGAAGAATTATATGAATTATTAAAACAAAAAAGAAAAGTAGAAGCTGTAAAGTACGTTAGAAATAAATATGATATGGACTTTAAAAGTGCAAAAGAAACAGTTGATAAGTTGATAGAAAAAGTTGAATATTTTGATGAGAAAAATCTTGAATTATCAGAAGAAGATTTATTGTATAAAAATAGAAGTTTAGAGGAATCTGAAATATCTGATGATGACTTATATGCTTTGGTAAAGGAAAATAGAAAAGTAGATGCTATAAAATACGTAAGAGAAAAATATAATTTTGATTTAAAAATATCAAAAAATATAGTTGATAGTTTAGATATAAATGATCCAAAGACATTTACAGAAAAAAATATCATTTCTGCATCAAAGTCAATAAATTCTAATTATGGAAATGATTATACTAGTGAAGGCTATTCCTATGAAATGAGAAATGGAGAACAACATTACTATGTATATAAAGATGGAGAAAAAAGAGAAGTCAATAGGACTGCAATTCCTAGAGATATACTAAAAGGCTTTGAACAAAACTTTGAAAAATCCTCAGAAGAATATGAAGATAGAAAAACAAAAAGAAAAAATATTATTTTGGGGATTCTGTTAATTATAGTAATAGCAGGAATACTTATTTACTTTAATTAAAATTTGACATTCTAAAAAGAATAAGCTTTGATTATTAAGATAAGTTAAAACTTTTTGTCTGAAGAAATCAAAGTTTTTTACGAAAAAATCCAAATTCAAATATTTATTTTGCAAATACAAAAAGTAAAAATAACCTACGATAATGTAGAATATTTTTCGAAATTTAAAAAGTTTGAAAATTTACTTAGATTATATCGGAGTGAGTAATGGACAAAGTATTATATGATTTATTAAAACAAAAAAGAAAAGAAGAAGCTGTAAAGTATGTTAAAAATAAATATAATATGGATTTTAAAGACGCAAAAGAAACAGTTGACAAGATGACAAAAACCTTGGAATATTTTGAAGGAAAAAACCATGGATTATCAAAAGAAGACTTTCACGATATGTTTAAAAATTCAATTATTTCTAGGATATATGATAATGATTTATATGCTTTGATAAGAGAAAATAGAAAAGAAGAAGCTGTAAAGTATGTAAAAAACAAATATAATTTTGATTTAGAAAAAGCAAAAACTTTAGTTGATAATTTAGATCCAGAGATGTTTACAGAAAAAAGTATTATCCCTGAATCAAATTCTAGTTTGTCTGATTATACAAGTGGTTATAGTATTGGAAACTATTCCTATGAAATGATAGATGGAGAACAACTTTACTATACTTATAAAGACGGAGCAAAAAAAGAAGTAAATAGAATTTCAATTCCTAGAGATATACTTAAAGATTTTGAAAAATCTGCTGATGAATACGAAGATAAAAAAACCAAAAGAAAAAATATTATTTTGGTAATCTTTTTAGTGCTTATAATAGCAGGAATACTTATTTGCTTTAATTCATTTTGACACTTTATTTCATTTATGCTATAATTTTTTTGTAAAATATAATATTAAAATTACGGGGGTATTATATGAAAAATTTTGAAAAAATTCTTATTTGTGTATTAGCCTTATTAGTATTTGCAGGCTGTTCAAAACCAAAGGAAAAAGCTTCTGAAAATTCTACACAAAAAGAAGAGACAAAAGAAGAAACAAAAGAAGAAGCAAAAAAAGATGAAGAAAAAACTGAAGAAGAAAAGAAAATGGATGAATACGCAAAAAATGCTGTAAAAGTGCAAAAGGAAGGCTCAACATTTGAAAAAAACGAAAAAGAATGGCCTTTTAATCAAACTGAAACATCTGTTCTTACATTTGGATATGATTTTAATAGTGCAAGCAAAGTTATAGATGGAAAATATTTAGTAACTGTAGATATTGAATTGCCTAATGATACATTAATGTACAATTCAACTGATATTCTAAAAAAAAGCAAACATGAATTAGGTAGAGATGACATTGATGATAGTAAAGGTAAAGACGATGCTGTTACTGTGAAAGATATTGCATCTGTAATAAAGCCTGATGAGTATATTGATTCGCCTGCAACTGGAGGTTTACCATCACATTCGTTTTTTACTGGGAATGATAAACTTAATGCTATGGTTGATTATGGTATTTTTATTAATAGGACCAAAGATAAAAATGCTTATGATACTTATCTTGCGGATTGTGCTGAAGAGATGAAAAAAGAAAAACAGTGGGCATTAGCACATGTTGTAGAAAGTGGAGAGCATAGAGCATCAATATACTATAAGGCTTATAATGAAGTTAATCCCGAAGTAAGAACAGATTCACATTTTTATTTTGCATATGAAATTGATGATATTTCAACTTTACATCTTGAATTTTGGTATCAATTACTACCAACAGGTCTATATCACGATCGAGGAAAGACTAGACATTTAACTGAACAAGATATGATTGAAATAGGCAAACAGGTTATTAAAACTATCAAATCCACATCAACTACAAAAGTTGATTATAAATAAAATACGATGTAAACTAATTATAGAATGGCAATTTAATGATTGCCATTTTTTGTGTTTATTTTTCTAAAAATTTAATACTAAATATAAAATAATTATATTTAAAGTTTATTTTGACACTTTATTTCTTTTGTGCTATAATTTTTTTTTAGATTATAATATTAAAATAACGGAGGTATTATATGAAAAATTTTAGAAAAATACTTATTTGTGGATTAGCCTTATTAGCATTTGTAGGCTGTTCAAAACCAAAAGAAAAAGCTTCTGAAAATTCTACTCAAAAAGAAGAAACAAAAAAAGATGATTCTAAAAGTAAAAACGAACAAGAATTAGATGATGATGAAAAAAATGCTGTTAAAGTTAAAAAAGAAGGTTCAACATTTGAAAAAAACGAAAAAGAATGGCCTTTTAACAAAACAGAAACATCAGTTATTAGATTGGGTTATCATGACAATATTGCAGGAAATGTTATTCCGGGAAATTTTGTAGCTACTGTCGAAATTGAATTACCTAATGACACTATTACTAACAATCATTTTATTGTACAAAATACAAATGAAGGTAAAACAGTTAGAGAGCAAATTGACCCAAGTAAAGATAGAAAAGCGGATGTCCTTATTAAAGATATTGCACCTTTAATTAAAGAAAATGAATATGTTTTTTCTAGTCCAGGCGGTGGCGGAGAAGGATATTTTTATACAGGAAATAAAGAAATGAATGCGCAAATTACTCATGGTATTTCAATTCATAGAACAGTAGATAAAAATGCATATGATGTCCATCTAGAAGAAAGTGATAAAATTCTAGAAGCACGCAAAGAATGGGTTAGAGTTCCTATTGTTGAAAGCGGAGAACATAGAGCTTCAATATCATATCAATCATATAATAAATACAAGCCTAAAGAAAGATATGATTCAGAATTTAGCTTGACATATGAAATCAGTGATAAAGCACTTTTAAAAATGCGTTTTGAATATAAAGTTTTTCCTTATGGTCCATATGAAAAGACTGGAAAGGCAAGATATCTAACAGAACAAGATATGATTGAAATAGCAAAACAAGCTATTAAAACTATCAAATCTTCATCAACTGTTGAAGTTCCTAAAAAATAATTATAGAATGGCAATTTAATGATTGCCATTTTTTTGTATAATCATTATTACAGATTCTAATATTATTATGTATTGACTTTCATATTAATAAATTGTATAATTTAGCTTGATATTAGTGTAAAGAACATAATTCTATGTCATTAGCAATTATATATAAACACTAAAAATGAGGCTATGATTAGGTCTCAATTTTTTTATAATTGGAGTGGAAATTTTGAGGGGATATTTTTTAGCATCAATTTTAACAATTAAAAATTATAAGAGAATGTATTTTTTTGCTTTTTTGATGATTTTTGTAAATGTTTTTTTACAATTATCAGTTATTTATGCATTTCAAAATAATATGTATAGTGATTTTAAAATTATTATATATGTTGTTTTTTCATCATATATTTCTATCACATGTTCAATATATCGTACACCCATATTTTCTGATAAAATTATTAATGGAGATTACATAGTATATGCAATTAGACCTTTGAGATATATATCACAATTCATTTTTGAAGAATTATCTTTTTCGGTAAGTTTTGGAGTAATTTATAGCTTTATTCCAATTGTTTGTGCTTTGTTTTTTTTGAATTCAGGAATACATTTGAATTATATTATATTTTTGTTAAGTTATATATTAAGTTTAATTTTAGCGACAGAATTTACAATTTTTATATATAGTTTAACTGTTTTTACACAAAAAAATAGTGCAATAAAAGCCTTATTTCATTCGGTATGTGCATTGCTTTCAGGTAGTATGATTCCAATTGTTTTTTTGCCTGATGCATATATAAGAATTATACAATATTTACCTTTCGCATCAATAGTAAATACGCCAATTCAATTATTATTTGGTTCACAAAACGGAAATAATTTGATGCTTTGTCAAATTATATGGATTTTGTTATTCTATGTAGTTAATTTAATTATAAGTGAAAAAATATTAAAATTTCAAAGACATATAGGGGGTTAAGATGTTACAGGCATTAAAAGATTATTTTATTTTAATAAAAATTAGTATAAAATGCCAATTAAAGTACAAGCTGGATTTTTTTGTTCAGTTAATAATTTGGTCTATATATGCCTTTATTCCTATAATTGCTGTTGATATACTAATAAAAAAATTTGGAAATTTAGGAAATTGGACTCAATATAATATTTTTATAGGGTATGCGATTATTATGTTATCTTATGATTTTGCAAGAATGATTGCAAGAGGATTTGATAATTTTCACAATTATATTGAAAATGGTTCTTTAGACATAATTCTTGTTAAACCTTTAGGTGTTTTTTTACAG
Source organism: Parvimonas micra (assembly GCF_037482165.1). Lineage (NCBI taxonomy): Bacteria > Bacillati > Bacillota > Tissierellia > Tissierellales > Peptoniphilaceae > Parvimonas > Parvimonas micra. The sequence continues at coordinate 1,337,932 of NZ_CP148048.1, read as the reverse complement.
ATTATGGGTAACGAATTTTTCTTGAGAAGACTTTCTGGAATTATTTCTTACATATTTTTACTTGTTTTATCTATCTCAAAATTAAATATTGAAATGAATAAATTATATGTTAGTGTTTTTATACTATTTATAGTAATATCCGTTGTTTTACTTTTCATTTCTTTACTTATTTTTTCTTCAATTTTTACACTTATTTTTAAAAAAAGGAATTTAATATCAGAAATACTTGTAGATAAGACAGCTTTTATTTCTTATATACCTACAAATATGTTGAATAAGATGGTACAAACTTTTTTGATTTATTTTATACCAATATATTTTTGTTATTATATACCAATGAATAAAATTTTTGCTTGTGATTTTTATGGAAGTATTATTCTTTCGATTTTTATTTCATTGTTGATTTCGATAAGTTATTTGTATATCATAAAAAAAATATTTATAAAAATTTTAAGAAGATTTTATGTTAGTAAAGGAAATTAGGAGTTAGCATTATGATTGAAATAAACAATTTAAAGTATTCATATGATAAATCTTTTTTTAGAAAAAAATTATCAAATTATAATATTGAAATAGAAAATTTATCCATTAAAAAAGGTTCAAAAATTACAATTTGTGGATTAAATGGTTCGGGAAAATCAACATTTATTAAATTGTTATCAGGAGTTTTGAGTGCAAATGAGGGAAAGATAAATGTTATGGGATTTAATCCTATTAAAGATAGAAAGGAATATGTAAAAAATATTTCAGTGATTTGGGGACAAAGAAGTGGATTGTGGCAGGATTTAACTCCTTTGGAAAATTTTGAAGTTTTTTCTAAGTTATACAGAGTAAATAAATTCGAGGCAAAAAAGATTATAGATAAGAGTATAGCTGAATTAAATTGTGAGAGTTTTGTTAATAGACAAGTTAGAAAACTTAGTTTGGGACAAAGAATTAAAATTGAAATAATTGCATCATTAATTCATAGTCCAAAAATTTTATTTTATGATGAAGCTTTTTTAGGTTTAGACTTTAAATCTAAAGCCAAAATTATAGAATATCTGAATAGATATATAGAAGAAAATGACGTTACTTTATTCTTGATTAGTCATGATATTGAAGATTTGGTTCAAATGTGTGATGAGATGCTTTTTTTAGAAAAGGGAAGAGTTATCTTAAGAGATAAAATAAAAAATATTATTAATAAGGATTTAGAAAGAACCAATGTTAAAATAAACTTTTATGGGATGTTTAAATTTGATAATATAAAAGAATATATAGGAAATGAGATAATTATTATAAAACAGGCTGAGAATTTTATAGAATTATCAGTGATTGCATCTTTTAGTCGATCAAATTTAATTAGACTTTTGGCTAATGACAATAACTTGTTGAATATAGAATTTAGTCAGAATAGTTTAGAAAATGTCTTGTTACAAATAGTAAAGTAGAGGATTTAATAGATAAAAATAAAAAATAATTTGACACTTTAATTTGTTTGTGTTAAAATTTAAGTGATGTAGAGATATATCAAAAATTAATAAAAAATTCAGGAGGAAGGAATGTTAATTAGATAACTATTATGAGACAGAAATTTAATAGCTTTTTAGAGCTTAGTTTTTTGTTGCCATTTTAGTTATGCATTCCTTTTTGTGTTCTTTGTAGGACTCCTTTTTGAGTTGCAAAATGAATGTTGAAATGGCAATAAGTAGATTGCCATTTTTTTGTGGCTTAATTTAGGAGGATATATGCTTAGTATAAAAAATTTAACGATATATTTAGTGAAAGATTTAAGAACAGTAATTGAAAATTTTAGTTTTTCTTTAGAAAATGGAATGAAAGTTTGTATAATCGGAGAAGAGGGAAATGGAAAGTCCAGTATTTTAAAGGCGATAGTTGATGATGAGGGCTTAAAAGAATATGCAGAAATAAGTGGATATATAAATAAGTCTAATGAAGTTATTGGATATTTACCACAGATTTTGGAAACCAATATTTTAGATTTTTCAACAAAGTATTATCTTGAAAATAAGATTAAAGAAGAATTTTTTGACTACAATTTATTTTATAAATTGTTAAAGGAGTTAAATTTTGATGAAAATTTAATAAATGAAAAGCAAAAGATAAGTGAATTATCAGGTGGAGAAAGAATTAAATTTATTTTGCTTTGCGAACTTATGAAAGAACCGACTTGTCTTTTATTGGATGAGCCTAGTAATGATTTGGATATAAATTCTATTGAATGGCTTAAGAATTTTATAAAAAATATTGATATTCCAATAATTTTTATTTCTCACGATGAGGATTTGATTGAAAATTGTGCAAATGTAATTATTCATATTGAGCAACTTATGAGAAAGAAAAAGCCAAAGATTTCAATTGAAAAGTTGGATTATGAAAATTATGTTGAAAACAGAGGTAATGCTATTGAAAGACAGGAGAGAATTGCAAAAAAACAAAGAGAAGAATTTGATAAGAAACAAAGAAAATATCAGAAAATATATGAAAGAGTGCAACATGAAATCAGAAGTACAAAAAATGATTTTTGGGGGACAGAGCTGAAAATAAAAATGCATACTGTAAAATCTATCGGTAGAAAACTTGAAAAAGAAAAGGAGAATTTACTTGATTTTCCCGATTATGAAGAATCTATTTTTGTAAAATTTGATGAAAATGTAAATTATTCAACAAAAAAGGAAATTTTAGATTTGAATTTGGAAAAACTTGTCATCGGTTCTAAAATTTTGAGTGAAAATTTGGAATTAAAGGTATTTGGTACTGATAAAATCTGTATAATCGGAGAAAATGGAATAGGAAAGACAACTCTTTTAAAGATAATTTTGAAAAATGTAAAGAAAAATGTAAAGATTGCCTATATGCCTCAGAATTATGATGATAAAATGAATGTTGATATGAGTATTATAGATTATTTGAGTAAGACTTATGAAAAGGAAGAAACTACAAAGATTAGAACATTTTTGGGTTCAATGAAGTTTACTCCTGATGAGATGTTTCACAATTTAAAATCACTTTCAGGAGGACAAAAGGCGAAAATTTACTTTTTAAAAATGATTTTAGAAAATCCTGAAGTTTTGATTTTAGATGAACCTACGAGAAATTTATCTCCTTTTTCCTCAGTTGAAATCAGAAAATTATTAAAATCATATAAAGGTTCAATAATTTCAGTTTCTCACGATAAAAAATATATTAATGAGGTTTGTGATAAAGTTTACAAACTTACCAAAAATGGATTGGAACTAGTAATTTAAAAGAGAAAATACATTTTAGCAAAATTTTGACTACTTTTTGTATTTATGGTAAAATAAAGTTTGATAAAATCAGATTTTAACATAAAAGCGGAGGATATATGGATAAAATTTTTGATATTTTGGAGGGTATTTTTTCAGTTGAAACCTTTGGAAATTTAAAGCTATATGATTTAATGGCAATTATTTTTAAATATATTTTTGTAATTATTATCTATTATTTTATTTATAATATAATTAAAATGATATATTTTGATATTAGCACAACAAGTGAAATGAGTGAGGTTTCTAATACCTATCTAAAACTTATAAACAGAAAGGAAAGTCTTCCTTTTAAAGTTCATGAACATTATTATATAAATAATGAGACAACTTTAGGTCGTGGTGATTCTAATGATATTGTAATAAATGATAAATTTATTTCTAAGAAACATATGAGAATTATTAAAGAAGACGGAATTTATTATATTGAAGATTTAGGCTCTGCAAATGGGACTTTACTTAATGGAGAACCAATTACAGAGGCTATTGAACTTAAAGATAAGGATTTGATTGACGTTGGTCGAATTGAGTTCTTATTTGTAAATGAGGAAGTTGATGATGATTAGTAAAAAATTAAAGTCAAGATTTAGAACTTTAAATGTAAATTCCTATGTCAGCACAAAGAGCATTCAGGGACTATTGTTGTTCTTTCAGATTTTAGGGCTATTTCTAATTATGGCTAGGGATTTTGCGAATTTTGACAAAACTAAGTTGTTTTTTATGATTGCCTTGATTGGTTTTGTATATATTTCTGGAAAATTGGTACAAAAGTTTACTAGAGGCGATTATTATATAATGCTTATTGCAAATATGCTTTTTTCTATTGGAATTTTAGAAATTTACAGGCTGAATAATAAATTGGCATATAGACAAATTATTTGGTTTTGTATAGGCATTGTAGCCTTTTGGGTTATATATTTAATTTTAAAATATATAAGAATCTGGAGCAAAATGTACTATTTTTATGCTGGAATTTCGTATCTTTTATTTATTGCAACATTCCTATTGGGCAGTAGAATTAATGGGGCAAAAAACTGGATAAGATTGGGGAAAAATTTTGCTTTCCAACCATCTGAGCTTATAAAGATTGCTTTTGTTTTCCTCATTGCAGCTTATTATAAAAATAGAGAAAAGTTTGAAAAAGATATTTTTAAAAAATATAGTTTACATTTCTTTTTCTACACATTTTTAGGATTTCTATTTTTACAAAAAGACTTAGGGACTGTACTTGTGTTTTCAGGGGTGTTTATCTTTGCACAGTATATGTACGAACCACATAGAAAGTATATACTTGCGAATCTTTTAGTTCTTTCTTTTGGAGCAATTTTGGGGTATGTTTTGTTTACTCATGTTAAGGTAAGAGTAAAAATCTGGCTAGATCCTTTTAAATATGCCGACGGAATGGGCTATCAAATAATTCAAGGTTTCTATGCGATTGCAAGTGGTGGATTTTTTGGAAAAGGTCTTGGACTTGGAAGACCTGATTATATTCCATTTGCAGAAAGTGACTATATATTTGCAAGTATTTGTGAAGAAATGGGAATTTTAATGGGAATGGGAGTAGTTATGTTGTTCTTAATCTTAACATATAGAGGCTTAAAAACTTCTATGGAACAACATAATAAATTCTACAAATATGTAGCTTTTTGTCTTTCATTAATTTTCGCTTTTCAGTCTTTGATAATGTTCGGAGGAATTCTAAAGCTTATTCCTCTTACAGGAATAACAATTCCTTTTGTCAGCTATGGAGGTTCTTCAATTCTTTCAAGTTTCATCGCTCTGGGAATTTTACAGTATGCCTCTGAAGAGAATATATAGGAGAATATTATGATTGAAATAAAAAGATATAAAAGAGTTTTAACATTTATAAGTTTATTATTTATTTTAATTCTTGGATATATGACTTATTTTCAAGTTGCAAAAGCAGATAAACTTAAAAATGATGAAGATAATAAAAGAAATTGGGTTGATGATAATAAATTAAAAAGAGGAAATATTCTCGATTCTAATGGAAATATTTTAGCAGAAACTAAAACTGATGATAAAGGAGATAAATATAGATACTTTCCTTATGGGGAAGCTTATGCCCATATTGTTGGATATAATAGTAAGAAGTATGGAAAGACGGGAATCGAAAAGAAATTTAATACAACTCTTTTAAATAAACAAGATAAAACTCCTATCGGAGAATTAAAGAAAATCTTGGTTGATCAAAAAGAGGGTAATTCAGTAAAATTGACTACAAATACGGAATTACAACAATATGCTCTTTCTCTTTTGAAGGGTCATAAGGGCTCAATGATTTTGATGAATCCACAAACAGGATCAATAATTACAATGGCTGATATGCCGACTTTTGATCCGAATACAATAGAATCTAATTGGGCAAATATTATTGCTGATGAAGAAAATGCTCCACTTTTAGCAAGAAGTACTTCTGGCCTTTTTACACCAGGTTCTGTTTATAAACTAATAACAGGAACGGCATTACTTGAAAAGCTTAGTGGAAAAGATTTAAATTACAATGATAAGGGGTCAACAACTATCGACCATTACAAAATAAATAACTATGCAAAGGAAGCTAATGGAAATATAGATTTGAGAAAAGCTTTGGTAAAATCCTCAAACACATATTTTGCAGATCAAGTACAAAAAATTGGTGTTGATTCAATGATTGATGTAAGTAAAAGATTTATGTTTGGTCAAGAAATTCCTTTTGAATTAAAAACTGCAATTTCTCCAATACCATACAATGAGAAATCAACAGCTTTAGAGCTTGCTACTGGTGCTTTTGGTCAAGGAAAAGACTTAGTTACTCCATTACATGTTGCTATGTATACAAGTGCAATTGCCAATGGTGGAAATATGATGAAGCCTCATATTGTAAGTGAAATTTTAGATCCAAGCGGAAAAATAATTGAAAAAATTTCACCAGAAGTTTTATCAAAAGTTGCTGATAAACAAGTAATGGATACAATGAAAGATTATTTGAAATCTTCAGGAGATAAAAATTTCGTTGGATTTGTAAAAGGAAAGAAAGTTGCTGGTAAGACAGGAACTGCAGAAAAAACAAAGGATAAAATTCACTCTTGGGTAACAGTTTTTTATCCGGTAGATAATCCTACAATTGTTTGTACTGCATTTTTTGAAGAAGAAAACAAAATTGCTGCTGAAATGATTCCTCTTGTAAAAAAACTTGTAAATAAAGCTATAGAACTTGGATATTAGGAGTAAGAATGAATTATAAGGTGCTATTTAGAATTGAAAGGTTAAAACTTATAGACAAACTAAAGGCAAAAATAGTAAATTACAGAAGATATTGTGAAGAAATGGGAGATACTTGCGAGATTGAAATAGTTTGTGCCGGAAATGTTGTTACACATTTTTTAGAGGAAGATGAGTTTTTTAAAGATGAGAGTTTACAAGTTAAACTATGTAAAAATGCTTTAAATGGATTAAAACCAAATTATGAACAGAAAAATATTCAAATAGTTTCAGCAGGAATTGGAGAGGTAATCAAAAGAAAATCTGAAGGCTGGATTGAATATACAATAGAATAAAAATTTTTTGAAAAAGAATGTGCAAACATTCTTTTTTTTATAAAAATATTGATAAAAAGTGAAAAAAGTGGTAAAATTAATGTGTGAAATTTTAATTTTTTTATTTGGAGGATATGATGGAAAAATATAATTGGTCTTTGGAAAAGATTTACAAGAATTCAGATGAAGCAAGAGCAGAGATAAAACTTTGTGACGAATATGTTGAAAAAATATTAAAAGAAGAAAAAACTATTAAAAACTTAAAAAATATAATGGAATTATCTGAAAAGGCTAATAGACTTTTAGAAAAATTATATACTTATTCATATATGAAAAGAGATGAAGATAGTAGAGTTCCTGAATCTCAAAAATTAGCTTTAGAAGTAAATTCACTAGGAACAAGAGTAGGTTCAGCTATGGCATTTTTTGATCCTTTCTTAATGAGTTTATCTGATGAAGAATTAGAAAACTTTTACAAAGAGGGAGATAACGAAAAGTATAGAGTGTTTTTTGATAATATTTTAAGATTTAAACCTCATACATTAAGTGCAGATGAAGAAAAGCTTCTTGCAAATACTAGTGAAATGATGGGAACAGGTCAAAGCTCTTTTTATATGTTAAGTTTTGCTGATATTGATTATGGTAAAATTGATAGCAAAGATGGAGAAAAATTAACTCCTGGAAATTATAATACTTTCCTTTTAGATGAAAACGAAGAAGTAAGAAAAGAAGCATTTGATAAAATGTATGGAACTATTTCAAGTTTCAAAAATACTTATGCAACAACACTATATAGTGCAATTAAGAATTTAACAATACTTGCTAAGGTTAAACACTATCCTTCAGCTAGATATATGGAATTATTCCAAGATTGTGTTCCTGAAAAAGTTTATGATTCTTTGATAGAAAGTATTGAAGAATATTTGCCATCTCTTCATAAATATTATGGATTAAGAAAGAAAGCATTAAAGAAAGATAAACAATATATGTGGGATGTTTCTATCAATTTAGAAAAAGAATTTGACCAAAAATATCCTTATGAAAAGGCAAGAGAACTAATAACTGAAGGTCTTAAACCATTGGGAGAAGACTATATTGAAGTTCTAAATAGAGGCTTTGATGATCGTTGGGTTGACGTTTATCCAAGAGAAGGAAAAGCTGGTGGAGCATATTCATGGGGAAGCTTTGATACAGATCCATATATCCTAATGAATTATACAGATACTTTAGATAGTATGTTTACATTAGCTCATGAATTTGGACATTCAATGCATAGTTATTATTCAAAATCAGACAATGACTATCTATATGCTCAATATAAGATTTTCGTTGCAGAAGTTGCATCAACTTTTAATGAATTAACTTTATTAGACTATATGTTGAAAAATGTTAAAGATAAACACGAAAAAATTTATATTTTAAACTATTATATAAATATGTTTATAGGAACAGTATTTAGACAAACTATGTTTGGTGAGTTTGAAAAGAATACACATTTAGAAGTTGAAGCAGGAAATGCCTTAACTGCTGATGATTTCACAAGAATCATGGGTGAATTAAATGACAAATATTATGGAGAAAATGTTGAAAAGAGTGAATTAGCTAATTACTTATGGGCGAGAATTCCTCATTTCTACACTAATTTCTATGTATATAAATATGCAACAAGTTTCTGTGCTGCAAGTTTCTTATCAAGCAGAGTAGTTAAGGGAGATAAAGAAGCATTAAAGAGTTATAGAAATTTCTTAAAAGACGGATGTAGACATCAACCAATAGAACAATTAAGAGCCGCAGGAATAGATATGGAAGATAAAAATTCTATCAATAAAGCTCTAGATGTTTTCAAAGGTTTAGTTGACGAACTAGAAAAAGAATTAGAAGCTTAGAAAGATTTAAGGAGGGTTTTTTTCGTGTCTAAGAAAAATAATAAAAAGAATAAAATTGAAAAAAATTCTTCAAATTTTTCAGAGGGGGGATTTGACAAGTCTATTTTATCAGACTATTCTCAATGGAGAGAAGAATATTCCGAAAAAGAAATTTCTGAAGAAGATGTTCTCGAATCCACTACAGAACCAGAGGATAATATAGTTCAAGAAACGGACAAAGTCGATGATTTAGACTTTAAATCAAATCTTATTAATTCAGAAGTGGAAGACCATACTTTTTCAACCGATGAAGAAAAAGCAGAAATTACATCAAAGGCTGAAAAAGAAAAAGAGAACAAGGAAGAAAAGTACGAAGAAAAAGATAAAGAAGAAAACAATAAAGAAAAAGATAAAGATGACGAAGATGCGATTTTAACAGAAACACAAAGGCTTCAACTAATTTATGGGAATGTCGTTCCTCTACATGAAAGACGTCGTAGAGGGAGTAAATCCTCTAAACATAAAAATAAAGAGACTCATAAGGAAAAAAATGTAGAAGTTTTAAAAGATACTGATGGTGAAGAAAAAGAAATTTCTCAAGAGGAAGAAATTTCTCAAAAACCAATCCAAAGTGTTGAACAAAATGAAGTAGAAAAGCCTATTGAAACTCCTGAGCCAGAAGATAAACCTAAAGAAAAAGAGTATTATCAGGCAGTAGATAATAAAGAGAAAAAAGAGACAATTAAGTATGATATGCCAAAAGTGCCAAAGATTTTAAAGATGATTTTTGCTTTTACTATAATTTTGGCAATTTCAACTGTTGGTTTCTTTGGACTTAAGGCATATCATTCACTTGGAGTTAAACTTCCTGGTATTTTATCAGGAGTTGAATCTAAAAAAATAGGATTTTACACATCAAACTTTGTTTTTAATGATAAAGTCATAGATAAGAATCAGGCAGAAAATTTGATTTCTATGTTTGAAGAAGATGAAACGAAGTTAGCTACAATTACAAAATGGCTTAAAGAGGATGCTGAAAATCTAAAGAAAGATGAAAATTACAAGAGTAATAGACCTGTTAGACTTCAAAAAAGTGGAAAAGTTTTAGGACTTTTTGATGATTATAAAATTTGTTTAGATCCGATAAAGTTGAAAGTCGAAAAAAATGAAGAGGTTCAAACTTCTATTTTGTTAAATGGTAAAGAAGAGGCTATTTCAGATAAGGAATATGAACTATTTCCTGGCAAATATACAGTTTTCTATTATGATAATAATGTGAAATTAAAAGAAGAATTTTCTCTTTTCTATGATGAAAAGTCTAGCGTTAAAACTGTGTCCTATGGAGCTGGAACGGAATATCAATTAGCGAATGAAGTTGAAAAACTAGATACCAATTCAAAAGAAAGTTCATTTAAAATTTTAACAAGAGATGAAAATAGTATTTTATTTGTAAATGATAAAAATACAGAGTTAACTGTAAAAGAATTTAATAAATTATCAGGAACTAATATAAAAGAGGGAGATGTTTTAAAAGTAGTAACAAAAATGCCTTGGGGTTATACTATATCAGAAGGAGTAACTTATTCTGGTGAAGGTAAAATAAATGTAAGCACATCTCTTACAGATAAAAGACTTTTAAATGTTGCAATTTCAAGGACTATTGAATTGTTGAGAGAAGATGTTCAATCAAGAGGTAAGAAAGATGCAAGTTTATTGACTATAATGACAGATCCATCATTAGGAGTTGAAAAGAGAAGAGTAGAGTCATTGATAAATAGTGGAAGGGAATATGTCGGAGGCTATCCATCAATGGAATTTGACCTCAATTCTTTTGAAATTAGAGAACATGGTGACACTTATGAAATGTATATAGGTGGACATCTATTAGTTCAAGAGACAACTTATCCTCAAAATAATAAACCACCACAACTGTCATCAATTACTCCTGTAGAATCTACAGTAGGGTTCCATTTTATCTATGATAAAGAAAAGAAAAATTGGTACAGTAATATTTGGGGTTTCACAACAAGGACAATTACAAGAAATAATATAAAAAGTGTTGACTTATCAAAAGATATGATTGCAAGATAGAAAAACTGTTGAATTGATATAATCTCTGAAAGTTTACAAAAAGCTCATCTAAGTTAATTAGATGAGCTTTAAGTTTTTTTGTGTTTTATTTTTTAGTGTTCAATTTATATTCGACTTTTGTGTCTTCATCAATGATTTTACTGATTGACGAGTAAACAAATTTATTTTTTAAATCATTAGCAGTAATATAAGTTTTTCCATTTTCTTGTTTTAAATTAGCATTTGAATAGTGGGTTTCTTTTCCGTTTTCTTTAATAAATAAATTAGCCTGTCCATTTTCTGTTACAGCGAACACAATCTGAACTCCTGAATCAGAAATAAAACTTTTATTGGAAATATTTTTTATATCTTCTGTAATTTTTATCTTATTAACTGAATCTAAATTATCAGGGAATTCTCCTTGCTTAGATTCTTTATATTCAAGATTGTTTTTTTGTGTCTTTTATCGTTTTGTCATTTATTATTTCTAAATCTAAATCCAAATTATCAGCTGTAATAAATTCTTTTCCATCTTTTTTAGATATTTTTGCATTTTCATATATCATATAACCAGCACCAGAGTTTATTTTCTCATACATAACTAAATGATATTTTTTTGAATTAGAAGAATTTTCATTATCCTTAGTTTCTTTAATGGTAAATGCCTTTTCTTTTGAGATAAAAGATTTATCGCTTAGTTGTTCTATTTTTACTCCTTTTGCTGAACAAGAGCAAAAAATTAAAGTAACTAAAGTAAAGATAAAACATTTTTTAAAAAATTTTATCATATTATTGAATACCTCCAATATTATATTTAGCACTTTTGTACTATAAACTAATTATATCATAAAAAATAATAAATAAAAGACTAATAATTTTTGTGAAAATATGATATAATTATATGATAATAGTATTAGTTTAATAATGAAAAAAGAATTATTAAGCTTTTTTTAGTAGTACACATAATTAAATTAGTAAAATTTGATTTTAAAATTAAGTTAGGAGCACTATATGAATATTAATATAGATATTATTTATCAAAATATTGAGTTTCTGGTAAAAATGATTCTTGCAACCTCAATGGGAGCAATAATTGGTTTTGAAAGAAAGAGTAGAAATAAAGAAGCAGGTATTAGAACTCATGCAATAGTTTGTTTGGCATCTGCACTTATGATAATAGTTTCTAAATATGGTTTTTTTGATGTAGATGAATACGATGCAGCCCGTGTTGCTGCACAAGTTGTTTCTGGAATTGGTTTTTTGGGAGCAGGACTTATTTTTATAAAAAACAATGCCGTAAATGGACTTACTACTGCTGCGGGAATCTGGGCGACTGCTGGAATTGGTTTAGCCATGGGAGCAGGACTTTATGGTGTAGCAATTGGTGGAACATTTTTAATTGTGATTATTCAAACTTTGATGCATAAGGATACTTTTTTGAATAAAGATCATTTGACTATTACTTTTGAAATAAGTTTGGAAGACAGTTTTAATACAATCAGAGAAATTCGTAGTTGTTTAGAAAGATTTAGACTTGAAATTCAAAATGTAGAAGTTGTTAAGAAGAGTAGATCTGTAATAGTTAGATTTTATACTGTAGTTCCTCTTGATTTTGAAAGAGAACATTTGGAAGATTTAATTTTTGATGACGATAGAGTTAAAAAGATAGAAATGTAGTTGACTTTTTCGGCTATTTTTTATATAATTATTTCGATATTTAATACTGAGCATTGATTGTGCTTACAACACAGGAGCTCAAAAGTAATTGTGCTTAAACAATATGAGGCCTATGCGAAGAAAGGTGGTACCACGATAAGTCGTCCTTTCACAGTTTTAGGTCTTTTTTTATAGGAGGATTTTATGGAATACAAGAATATTTTTGAAGAGCTTGTAGATAGAGGATATTTTGAACAAGCTACTTATGAAGATGAATTAAAGGAGTTATTGTCTAAAGAAAGAGTAAAGTTTTATATAGGTTTTGATGCAACGGCGGATAGTTTGACAATTGGTCATTTTATTCAAATTATGGTTATGAAGAGAATGCAAAACTATGGTCATATTCCAATTGCGCTTTTAGGTGGTGGGACTACAATGATAGGCGACCCTTCTGGCAGAAGCGATATGAGAATGGTAATGACTGAAGAACAAATTAATCATAATGCAAAAAGATTTTTTGAACAACTTTCAAGATTTATTGATTTTTCAGATGGAAATGCTATTATAGAAAATAATAAAGATTGGCTTTTGGATTTGAATTTTATAAAATTTATGAAAGAAGTAGGAGTTCATTTTAGTGTAAATAAAATGCTAACTTGTGATGCTTATAAAAACAGAATGGAAAAAGGTCTTACATTCTTTGAATTTTCATATATGTTAATGCAAAGTTATGATTTCTTATACCTATACAGAAAACATGGTTGTAAATTGCAATTAGGTGGTAGTGACCAATGGAGTAATATACTTGGTGGATATGACCTTGTTAGAAAACTTGAACAAGATAAGGTTTATGCTATGACTTTTAAACTTTTAACAACTGCTGACGGTGTTAAAATGGGTAAATCTCAAAAAGGTGCTGTTTGGTTGGATGAAGAAAAAACTTCTCCTTATGAGCTTTTCCAATATATGAGAAATGTTGATGATAGAGATGTTGAAAAGTTTTTACTTATGCTAACTTTCCTACCAACTGAAAAATGTAGAGAATTAGGAAAATACAAAGATGAAAGAATAAATGAAGCAAAAGAAATTTTAGCTTTTGAAGTAACTAAGATTATTCATGGTGAAGAAAAGGCTAAAAAAGCATTGGAAACTTCAAGAGCATTATTCAGTGGAGAACTTTTAGATGAAAATATGCCTTCAACAGAAATTAAAAAATCGGATTTTGAAAATGAAGAAATAGGAATTTTAGACTTGATTAGAACTTGTGGACTTTCAAAGTCTAATGGAGAAGCTAGAAGACTTATAGAACAAGGTGGAATTTCTTTAAATGGAGAAAAAATAACAGATACAAACACAAAAGTTTCTTTAAATTTAGAAGAAATTGTTATTAAAAAAGGTAAAAAAGTATATCACAGAGTAATTGCTTTATAGGGGATTTTGATGAAAAAAGAAGATATTTATGTGGTAGGTATTGCCGGAGGTTCTGCCTCTGGCAAGACTACTATTGTTGAAAAGTTGAAAGAACAATTTAAAGACGAAATTGTTATGATTAGCCATGATTTTTATTATTGGGCAAATGATGATAAGACTTTAGAAGAAAGAGCAAAGTTAAACTATGACCATCCAAAGTCTTTTGAAACTTCTAAACTTATTGAAGATATAAAGATTTTAAAATCTGGTAAAGCTGTAGATTTACCGATTTATGATTATACAATTCATACTAGAAGCAAAGAAACTTTGAGAGTATATCCAAAGCCTGTAATAATAATTGAAGGGATTTTAATTTTGGAAGATCCAAAACTTAGAGAGCTTATGGACTTAAAGGTTTATGTAGATGCAGATGCAGATGAAAGACTTATAAGAAGAATTTTAAGAGATACTAAAAAGAGAGGAAGAAGTCTTGAAAGTATTTTAAGTCAATATCAAAATACTGTTAAACCAATGCATGAGGAATTTGTTGAGCCGAGTAAAAAGCATGCAGATATAATCATTCCTCGTGGTGGAGAAAACACTCCTGCCATTAAGATGTTGGTTCAACATTTAAAGACTTTTTTGGATAAAAATGAAAAAAAATAGTAAGACAAATGTATGTAGAATTTTAGATAGTAAAAAAATAAAATATGAATTTGTAGTTAGAGATGAAGACAAAGAATTTGAAGAAATTGGAATAGATAGAAATATATGCTTTAAGACACTTGTTCTAGAAGGAAGTGATAAAAATCATTATGTCTGTGTTATTCCTATTGACGCACATTTGGATTTGAAAAAAGCAAGTAAATTTTTAAAACTAAAGAGTATTAGAATGATTTTACAAAAAGATTTAGAACCTTTAACAGGTTATGTTCATGGCGGATGTAGTCCTGTTGGAATGAAGACTAAATTTAAAACTGTTTTTGATGAAACTGCAAAAAATATGGAGAAATTTCTTGTAAGTGCTGGAAAAGTTAGAAATTCAATTATAGTAAATCCTATTGAATTTGCAGACTTTTGTGATGCAGATTTTGCTGATTTGGTGGTAGAGTAATGATAAATTGTATAATACTTGCAGGGGGTAATTCTATAAGAATGACTTTTCCTAAAGAGTATATTGAAATTGAAGAAAAGTATCTGATACACAATTCAATAGAAGCGTTAAAAAATCTTTTTGACGATATAGTTGTCGTTTCTAATAATAAAGATCATTATAAAGATGTAAAAGTAAGAGTTGTGAGGGACATCTTTTACAAAAAAGGTCCAATGGCTGGACTTCATAGTGGGCTTTGTTATTCAAATAATGAATTTTCATTTTTGACTGCATGTGATATGCCAAATATGGATGAAAAGTTTATTAGATTTTTGATTTCAAAATTAGATAAAGATTTTGATGGCTTAGTTTGTCTTTCAAAAGGTGGAAAAATATTACCTATGAATGGAATCTATAAAAATTCTTTAAAAGAAAATTTAAGAGAAGAATTAATTAAAGATAATCTAAAATTTGTAAAATTTATTGAAGATAGTAATTTTAAATTTTTAGAATATGAAGAATGGAAAAATTTTGATGATAAAAATATATTTGAAAACTTAAATACTATAAAAGAATTGGAAGAATTTAAAAAGAAATTATTGACAATAAATAAAGATTAATGACGGTTTATACCGTCTTTTTTTGAATTTAATTAAAATACATTATCAAAATTAATACATTTTTATACGTTTTTTTAAATTGACAAAATACTGAAAAAGTTGTAAAATAGTAATTGTGAGTAATCACATTTACTTTTAAGGAATAATAATTTGATAATTGTAACTTGAAAATTTAATATGAGGAGGTGTGTAAGACTAATGCCAAAGGAATTTATATTACTTCCTGTTTTTTTGATTGTTGGTACTATTATTGGCTATGTTTTTAGAAGGTTTACTTCAGAAAAACTTATAAACGGTGCCGAAAATCACGCAAAAAAAATTGTTGAAGATGCTATAAAAGAAGCTGAAACTAAGAAAAAAGAAAAATTAGTTGAAGCAAAAGAAGAAGCTCATAGAATAAGACAAGAAAGCGATAAGGAAAACAGAGAGAGAAGAAACGAAATTCAAAAATTGGAACGTCGTTTGATTACTAAAGAAGAAAATTTAGACAAGAAAAACGAAAATTTAGATAAGAAAAATGAACGTTTAAATAAAGAATTAAAGGCTTTAGAAGTTAAAGAAACTGAAATTGAAAAATTAGTTGAAAAGCAAAAAGAAGAACTTGAAAGAGTTGCCAATATATCATCTGAAGAAGCTAAAGAAATTATACTTGAAGAAGTTAGACAAGAAAGTATAAAAGATGCTGCAAATATCATTAGAGAAATTGAACAAAATGCTAGGGATAATGCAGAAAAAAATGCAAGATATATTATTGGAACAGCTATTCAAAGATATGCAGCTGATCAAGTTGCAGAATCTACAGTTAGCGTTGTAACTTTACCTAATGACGAAATGAAGGGTAGAATTATAGGTAGAGAAGGTAGAAATATTAGAACATTTGAAAGCTTGACAGGAGTAGATTTGATTATTGACGATACACCTGAAGCGGTTGTTTTATCTTCATTCGACCCAGTTAGAAGAGAAATTGCAAGACTTGCTCTTGAAAAATTGATTAATGACGGAAGAATTCACCCAACAAGAATTGAGGAAATGATTGAAAAAGCAAGACAAGAAGTTGAAAACAGCATCAGAATTGCGGGAGAAGATGCTTGTGATCAAACTAATATTCATGGATTACATCCTGAACTTGTGAAACTATTAGGAAGATTAAAGTACAGAACTTCTTATGGACAAAATGTTTTGAAACATTCAATAGAAGTTGCACATATGGCAGGAATGTTGGCTGCTGATATCGGAGCTGATGTTAAGATTGCAAAAAGAGGTGGTCTATTACATGATATAGGTAAGGCTATAGATCACGAAATGGAAGGAAATCACGTAGAATTAGGCGTTCAGATGGCTAAAAGATATAAAGAAAAACGTGAAGTTATCCATTGTATTGAAGCACATCATAATGATGTAGAACCTTCAACTGTTGAGGCACTTTTGGTACAAGCGGGAGATGCTATTTCAGCTGCAAAACCGGGTGCAAGACGTGAGTCTGTTGAAAATTATATTAAGCGTTTGGAAAATCTTGAAGAAATTGCAAATTCATTTGACGGAATTGAAAAATCTTTTGCAATTCAAGCAGGACGTGAAATAAGAGTATTGGTTAAACCGGAAGTTATTGACGAAGACAAGATGTTGTTAACTTCAAAGGCAATAGTTAAGAAAATACAAGAAGAACTTGAGTATCCTGGAACAATTAAAGTAAATTTAATTAGGGAAACAAGAGTTGTTGACTACGCTAAATAGTTTTTAAATTTGAAAACAAGAATGTTTATAGAAATATGAACATTCTTTTTTTATGCAAATTGAAAGTTGTTAGATTTATTTATGTATCTACGACACATTCACTTTTGTTTTCAACAAAAGTGTGAGATCTTTCGACTACGTTTCACTTCGCTCAAGATGACGTATAAGGGAGAGCACTCATTTTAGAGCTAGACGTGAATAGTAAATAAACTTCAAAAGATAATAAAAAATTATTTAAAATAAAAAATTTATCGTCATAGTACTTTGCAAAGAAAATATCTCGACACGTCATTTCGACCGAAACGAAGCAAAGCTGAGTGAAGTGGAGAAATCTCATAACTTTGTTTACTTGTAAACAAAAGTAGGTCTGGCGGGAGTCAATTGTATATATAGTAAAATAATTTACGTCATTTTCTATGCAAAGAAAGTCTCCTAACACGTCATCTCGAGCGTAGTCGAGAGATCTCATAAAGCCCTATTAACTATGATATACTATATTAGTTTATATCTCAAAAATAGATATAACTTATAATTTATAAATACTTTCTATATTGAATGTATCTACGATACATTCACTTTTGTTTTCAACAAAAATGTGAGATCTTTCGACTACGTTACACTTCGCTCAAGATGACGTAAAAAGGGGAGTTCTTTGTTCTAGGGCTAGACGTGAATGTTAAATAAACTTCAAAAGATAATAAAAAATTATTTAAAATAAAAAATTTATCGTCATAGTACTTTGCAAAGAAAATATCTCGACACGTCATTTCGACCGAAACGAAGCAAAGCTGAGTGAAGTGGAGAAATCTCATAACTTTGTTTACTTGTAAACAAAAGTAGGTCTGACGGGAACAATTGTATTTTCTGATACAGTTGTCCTGGAGATCTCCTAAAGCTCCTGTTCTTAATGGTATTTCCTGATAAGGTTTTTAAGTTGATATTGTTTTGCAATTATGATATATTTATATTAATCAATCATTTTGTTTACAAATAATAGGAGTAAATTATGAAAAGAGAAAAGTTATCAGTTTTAGGGATTGGTCCGTTATATGTGGGTATTATATTAGTCGTAACAGCGATATTGGTATTTTTACAAAATAAGGGTTATTTTAAAAATGGGGAAATACCATTTTTAAAAATACCTTTTATAATTATAGGTATTTTATGTATGGTTATAGGTATTGGACTGTGGATTTCTGCAGTTGTTAATTCAAGAATTTCTAAGAATATAAAGGAACAAAAATTGGTAACTACGGGAGTTTTTTCGGTTGTAAGAAATCCAATTTATTCAGCTTTTATGTTTCTTTGTTGGGGAATTTGTTTTGTTTTCAATAATTTATATTTTTTAGTTACAATTCCAATATATTGGATTCTTTTAACAATTTTAGTGAAAAGAACTGAAGAAATATGGCTTAAAGATATTTTTGGAGAGGAATATCTTGAATATTGTAAGAGGACAAATAGATGTATCCCTTGGTTTTCTAGAAAATCTTGATTAACTTATTATTTAAATTTAGGGGGTAGTATGAGTAATTATTTTGATGAAGTTGCTAAAGTTTGGAATACTGAAGAGAGAAAAAATAGAACTTTTACCATATACGAAAAAATGTTCAAGTATTTAGGAAAAAATCTGAAAGAGAAAAAGGCTCTTGAAATCGGATCGGGAGATGGACTTCTTGCAACTTTATTATCTAAAGATTTAAAACATATTGATTGTATTGATACTTCTTTAAAGATGAGAGATGAGTCTTTAAAGAGAATAAATGAAATGGAAATAGAAAATATCAGTATAAATGATGAAAATTTTTTGGATAATTCGAATGAAAAATATGATATAATTTACAGTTTAACTGCTTTTCATCATATTGTAGATGTAGATGCAGAGCTTAAGTTGTTAAGAAAACATTTGAAAGAAAATGGAAAAATAATTATAATGGATTTAGATACAGTTTCTCCTGACTTTCATAAGGATTTTCCAAACTTTGATGGACATGATGGATTTTCAAGAAAAGAAATGGAAAATTATTTTAAAAGAGCCTCATTTATTCCGAAAAACTATGAGATTTTATGGAATGGAAGAAGTAAGGAGATTGATTTTAGAATTTTCTTAATGGAAGGGATTTGTGAAAAACAAAATTAATAAGAACCCCACGATTTCATGATGCTTCGCATCAGGTGAGTTTCTGGGAACCTTGTTGTTTCACAATAAAAAAGCCGAGTTGAAATTACAACTCGGCTTCTATGTTTAAGAAAATTTTCTATATTAGTTTTTTTCTTTAATATCATTTAAGATATTCTTAATATCTGTTAAGATTTCTTCTTGAGTCGGAGCAGCTGGTGCTTCTTCAACTTCTTCTTTCTTTCTGCTTAATTTATTCATAGCTTTTACCATCATAAATATACAGAAAGCAATAATTAGAAAATCAATAACATTTTGAATAAATGCACCATATTTAAAAGCAACTTCAGCAATTTCTTTTGATGGATCTGCTGCTTTTAATACAATTTTTAGGTCTGAAAAATTAATTCCACCTGTTAACATTGAAATTAAAGGCATTAGAACATCATTAACTAATGATGTAACGATTTTTCCGAAAGCTCCACCAATAATTACACCGACTGCTAAGTCCATTACATTACCTTTTAAGGCAAACTCTTTAAATTCTTTTAACATAAACATCCTCCTAATAAATAAAATATGATAAAATGTGTTATAATAAAATATAAATACATTATTATTATAATTATCAAATCTAGTATTACCCAATTATATAAAACTTAATCATTTAGGAGATAAATATGTTACAAAAAATTATAGTTAGTAACCGCGCTAGTGCAAAATTTTTTGAACTTTTAGAAAAAGAAAATATGAAGTATATAAAAAGTTTGAATAATGAAAAATTTAATAAAAATTATAATGACCATCCAGACCTTAGTATTGTAAAGATTGATGAAGATATTTATATAGAAAATTCTGTTTATGATTATTATAGTGAGTATTTGAGTGGATTTAATTTTAAAAAAGTGGACGTTTCTAATTTTAAAAATGGAGAGAGGGTTTTAAGTATTGCAAAAAATAAGAAATATTTTTTTCATAATGAAAAATTTACCACAAAAGAAATTTTTGAAAAACTAAGATTAAATAGAGAATATGTAAAGATAAATCAAGGTTATGCAAATTGTAGTATGATTTGTTTTGAAAATCATATAATAACAAGTGATGAGGGAGTATATAAAACATTAAAAGCTGAGAATATCGATGTGGAACTTGTTACAAATGAAGGAATTATTTTAAAAGGATATAAAAACGGATTTATTGGAGGGACTTGTGGTTTTGTTTCCGATGATATTTTATTATTTTATGGTGATGTGACAAAATATCCAGATTATGATATAATTAAACGCGTAACTGATGAAGAAAATGTGAAAATACTCTATCCTAAAGATGAAACTTTTGTCGATTTAGGTGGAATTATTTCACTCTGGAGGTAATTATGGGATTTATTAAACCGAGCAATGTTGTTGGTACTATGGAACTTTTACCAAATGAGCAAATTTTGTTCGACAATGTTAAGAATATAATTGAAGATACTTTTAAAAAACGTGGATTTTTACCAATAGATACACCAGTTTTTGAAAAGAATGAAATTCTTTTGGCTAAAGGCGGCGGAGAAACTACAAAACAAATTTTTAAAATTGATTCTGAAAGCAAGGACATTTCTTTAAGATTTGATCTTACTGTGCCTTTAGCAAGATATGTTGCTCAATATTTTAGCGACTTGAATTTTCCTTTTAGAAGATATCATATAGGTAAAGTTTATCGTGGAGAGAGAAATCAAAAGGGAAGATATAAGGAATTTTATCAATGTGATATTGACGTTATTGGAAACGGAAAATTAGATATCAAAAATGATGCAGAACTTCCTTTTATAATCTATGAAATTTTTTCAAAAATTATTAATGAAAAATTTGCAATAAATTTTAGTAATTTAAAAATTATTAATGGACTTTTTGAAAATCTGGGTATAGATAATAAAACTGATATGCTTCGAATTATCGACAAGATTGAAAAAATTGGTTTTGATAAAGTTGTAGAAGAACTTAAAAATACAGGACTTGATGATAATAGTTTAGAAAAAATTACAGAATTTATAAAAATTTCGGGAAGTAATGAAGAAATTATTGAAAAACTAAATACTTTAAGAATCGAGAACGAACTTTTTGAAAAAGGAGTTGAAGAACTTAAAGAAGTTTATGAATGTATGAAACTTTTTGGAATTCCTGAGGATTTTATAAGGATTAATCTTACAATTACAAGAGGGCTTGATTACTATACTGGAACAGTTTATGAAACTTTTTTAGAAAATTATAGACAACTTGGAAGTGTTTGTTCTGGTGGAAGATATGACGACTTGGCAAGCAATTATACAAGTCTGATTTTACCGGGAGTTGGTATTTCTATCGGACTTACAAGATTGTTCTATCAACTACTTGATAAAAACTTATTTAAAGAAATTAAAACTAATAGTATAGATGCTTTGATTATTCCAATGGAAAATTGTTATGATTATGCTATAAAACTATTGAATAAATTTGAAAATAGTGGTAAAATAATACAAATATATTTTGAGGACGCAAAGATGAAGAAAAAAATATCTTATGCGGACAAATTAAATATTCCTTATATAATCATAGTCGGTGAGGACGAAAAGGCAAATAATAATTATACTGTTAAAGATTTAAAGACAGGAGAACAATCGACTGTTGATTTCGAAGGATTATTGAATTTAATATAGATGTTGAAGTAACGAGTAGGACTTAAGCGCTTTAAGAGAGAATGAAACGTGGCTGGAATTTCATTTAAGAATGCTATTTACCGAAAACTATTACTGAGTCTTTTATTTAATTAAGAAGTAATTAGGGTGGAACCACGAGTCATCGTCCCTACAGTTTTGTAGGGATGAGGCTCTTTTTTTATAGGAGGATAATATGGAAATGATTAAAGTTACATTCCCTGACGGGTCTGTTCATGAATTTGAAAAAGGTGTAAAGATTTTAGATGTTGCAATTAGCATTTCTGAAGGTTTTGCAAGAAATGTTATCGGTGCTGTTGTTAATGATGATATTATAAAAGGTTTAAGTGAAACTTTAAAAGAAGATTGTACAGTTAAATTTGTAAAGTTTGAAGACAAAGAGGGAAAAGAAATTTTTTGGCATACATCAAGTCACGTTATGGCTCTTGCTATTCAAAGACTATTTCCTGATACAAAATTTGGAATAGGTCCTGCAATAGACAACGGATTTTATTATGACTTGGATTCTGAACATAAATTCACACCGGAAGATTTAGAAAAAATCGAAGCAGAAATGAAGAAAATTGTTAAGGAAGGATATTCTGTTGATAGAAAAGAAGTTGATAGAGACTTTGCCTTAAAATATTTTGCTGAAAAAGGACAAGATTATAAAATTGATTTAATTGAAGGCTTTGACAAAGATGCTGAACTTTCTTTCTATGAATTAGGAGAATTTACTGACCTTTGTAGAGGACCACATCTTGTTGATGTTAAAAAGATAAAAGCAGTTAAACTTTTAAGTATAGCTGGTGCATACTGGAGAGGTAGCGAAAAAAATAAAATGCTACAAAGAATTTACGGTATAACTTTTGAAAAGAAAAAAGATTTGGATGAATATCTTGAATTTTTAGAAGATGCAAAACAAAGAGACCATAGAAAAATCGGCAAAGAATTGGGAATCTTTATGATTAGCCAAAATGTTGGGGCAGGACTTCCTTTCTGGCTACCGAAAGGAGCTACAATTAGACGTGTAGTTGAAAGATATATAGTTGATAAAGAAATTGAATGTGGATATGAACATGTTTATACTCCAATTCTTGCTAATGTTGACTTGTATAAAACTTCAGGTCATTGGGATCACTATCAAGACAGTATGTTCCCACCAATGGACTTAGGAAATGGAGAATTATTAGTTTTAAGACCTATGAACTGTCCACATCATATGGAAATTTACAATAATGATGTTCATAGTTACAAGGAATTCCCTATAAGAATTGCTGAACTTGGAATGATGCATCGTTATGAAATGAGTGGAACACTTTCAGGATTACAAAGAGTTAGAGAAATGACTTTAAATGATGCCCATATCTTTGTTCGTCCTGATCAAATTAAGGAAGAATTTACAAGAGTTGTAAATTTAATGAAATCAGTTTATGAAGATTTCGATATAAAGAATTTCAGATTCAGATTGAGTTATAGGGATCCTGAAAATAAAGAAAAATACTTTGATGATGATGAAATGTGGAATAATGCTGAAGCAATGCTTAAGAGTGCAATGGATGACTTAGGATATGAATACTTTGAAGCAAAAGGAGAAGCTGCTTTTTACGGTCCTAAACTTGATGTTCAAGTTAAGACTGCAATTGGTTTGGAAGAAACTCTTTCTACAATTCAACTTGACTTCTTATTGCCGGAAAGATTTGACTTAACTTATGTTGGAGAAGACGGAAAGAATACTCATAGACCTGTTGTAATTCACAGAGGAATTGTTTCTACAATGGAAAGATTCGTAGCTTACTTGATTGAAGAATATAAAGGAGCGTTTCCAACTTGGTTAGCCCCTGAACAAGTTAAGATTTTACCTATTTCTGATAAATTTAATGACTATGCAAATGAATTACAAAAAGAATTTGCTAAAAAAGATATAAGAGCAGTCGTAGATGACAGAGCAGAAAAAATCGGATTAAAAATCAGAGAAGCACAACTTGCTAAAATCCCATATAGTTTAATCGTTGGAGAAAATGAAGTAAACGAAAGAACAGTTTCCGTTAGAAAACGTGGAGAAGGGGATAAGGGATCAATGAAATTCGAAGCATTCCTTGATAAAATTTTGGAAGAAGTAAATTCTAAAGTTGTAAAATAGTAAAAAATTGTAAACAAAAAAGCTATTGAAGTAAAACTTCAATAGCTTTTTTTGTGAAACAACAAGATTTTTACTAACCCATCCAATAAGATACATCTTGGTAGGTCTTATTCTTATTGAGATAACCCTATGTAAACAATTAGAACAAGTGGGTTAACTGTGTTAACATCATTATTAATGCTATGAAATTATTTATAAAATGACCAAATATACAAGGTAACAAAGATTTTGTCTTTTCGTATATTAAACATCCTATAAAACTTGGAACTATATACAATGGAACTAAATACAATCCGTCATGAATCATCGCAAATATAAAAGCGGAGATTAATGCCGGTATAAATATTCTTAAAATTTTTCCTTGATCATGAAAAATTTCGTGAAAAAATGTAAATATACCATATTTAAATACAATTTCTTCTCCAATTGGAGCTGAAAATAATAGATTTATTATTAATAATATCTTATTATATTGTAAATCTCTGAAAATGCCTTGGCTATTTTCACTTTTAAAACTTAGTCCAAATAGTCTATAGGCTTGTGAGATGATAATATTCCACAAAATCATAAATATTCCTAGTCCAACTCCGAGTAGCAGTAATTTTACTAAAGTAGCTTCAGATTTTTTTGTTGAAATACTATCAGTTCTTTTTCTACTTAATAAAACGCCTATTATAAATGTTATAAGTGTTGTAATAGAAGTTACTACACTTATAAAGACATCCTTAAATATTTCTTCATCTTCCAATATAAATTTATTGTTTTGAAAGAATTTTGTTACGATGGGTGAATTCATTGTACTTCTAGGATAATCTCCATCTACTAAAAAGAAACAAATTATCGCAGCAATAATAAATGGAGTTATAAAATAGTTTATAACTAAAATTAAAGATTTTAAATTAAATCTTTTTGTTGTGCTATCCGAACTTGATAAATTTACATTTTCTATAGAATTATCCATCACTTCCACCTATTATTCGTTATCCACACCTTTTTCTTTTGAGTATTCAACTAGATTATCATAATTTTCCTTTGAAATTATAATCTTACCAGTTTTTCTTGAAATACAATTTCTATCTATTAATTCATTCAAATATCTATACATTGTTCTTTCATTAATTCTCAAATAGTCCGAAATTACTTTTTTAGTTAGAGTAATTCTAACAGGGAATTCTACATCTACACATTTTGATAAGAAAAATTCAATTAGGTTTTTCTTTCTTCCATAATTCTTAGTTAAATCGAATGTAGCAATGGAATGTTTTGCAAAATCTAATAAGAAATGGTTGTAAATTTTTAGAAGTTCAATACTCTCAGCTTCTTGTTCAAATCTTTCAACAGGAATTCTGATAAGTCTTGTATCTTTAAAAAATGCAACACTCTTGTAGAAATCGTGTTTATTATCCATAAATTCAAGTAAACCAAATATAGAAGTATTTGTTATATGATTAAAAACAATTAATTCACCAACTGGAGTGAAATGAACAACATTCGCACTTCCTCTAACTAACAAATATAAATAATCCAATTTGTCGTTTTCTTTTATTATTACAGTCTTTTTCTTAACTTTAAGAACAGTAAATTCTGAATATAATCTTCTGTCAGTTTTTAAATCAAAAGTCTTATCTATCAAAACTTTTCTTAACAATGTAACCAATTTACTCTCCATTAATGTCCCTCCTTAATATTATTGTACAATAATATTATAATATAAAAATGACAAAAAATAAATAGAAAAATGCAAAGATTGTGAAAAAAATTTTAGCAAAAAATGTTATATTTTGAATGTTTTCAGTGTAATAATATCAATAAAAACGATTGACAATCGAATGGCATATATGATAATATAATAGTTAAGAGGGATGATTTTTACTTAAGCTTTTTTTGATAAAAACACCCTCGAAATATAATTAAAAATCAACACTATTATTTTATGTATTTGGACTGATAATGTTGAAAATTTTTAGAAGGAGGCTATTATGAGTAAAAAAAATCTGGTACTTCAAGTATTTATAGCTTTTATTGCAGGATTGATACTTGGAGTTGTATTGTGGTTAACGAAAGTTGATATTACTACTTATGTTAAAATCGTTTCCCCGTTTGGCCAAGTTTTAGTTGCAATGTTAAAAATGATTGTAATACCTGTAATATTCTTGTCCTTAATTGACGGGGCGGCTTCAGTTCCAACTAAGGAGTTTGGAAAAATTGGAATAAAAGTAATAGTTTGGTACTTTTTAACTTCACTTTTTGCAGCAGTTTTAGGCTCAGTACTTGCGATGGGATTTAATCCTGGATCAGGAGAAGCACAAAAAGCGGCATGGAAAACTCTTATAAATACACAAAATACTTCTGAAATTGCAAGTAAAGCTAACAATTCATTAACAGATGTATTTATTAGTATGTTCCAAAATCCATTCAAAGCGCTGGCAGACGGTAATTTTCTAGCTATTATAGTATTTTCTATAGCTTTTGGGCTTGCACTTAAGATGATTTCTGAAAGAGCAGAATATTCAACAAAAGTTAAGACTTTACTTGAGATAATTGATGTTGCAAAAGAAGCTATATTTAAAATTGTAGATTGGATTTTAGCATATTCTCCAATTGGGGTATTCGCTCTTACTTCAGTAAACTTTGCAAGTTATGGTTCATCACTATTTGGACCTTACATCAAACTTACAATTGGTGTTGTACTTGGAATTGTTGCTATGGTATTAATAGTTTATCCTTTAATGATGGCAATAACATTAAAAGTAAATCCTTTCAAAGTTTTGATGAAGATAAAAGAACCTATGCTTACTGCATTTGTAACAAGAAGTTCTGCAGCAGCTCTTCCTGTATCTCTTAGAGTTGCAAAAGAAGATTTAAAAATAAACGAAAATATTTCTTCATTCGCGTTACCTTTAGGCTCTACAATAAATATGGACGGAGTTTGTATCCATTTACCAATGTTCGCAATCTTAGCAGCTAATATGTTTGGTGTTGAAGTTACATTTGTTTCACTATCAGTTTTAGTATTAACAACTGTACTTGCATCAGTTGGTGCGGGTGGAGTTCCTGGTGGAAGTTTGATGTTATTATTTATAATCTTACAAAATATGAAACTTTCTCCAGATCAAATTGCTATCATAGTTGGTCTTGCATTAGGAATTAACCCAATACTTGATATGTTTGAAACTATGAACAATGTAACAGGTGATATAGTTTGTACTTACAGTGTTGCAAAACTTTCAGGTTTGGTTGATGAAGAAGAATAAAAAATATAATATTTTATAATTAATCAAAGGGTCAATGAATTCTCATTGACCTTTTTTTATGAAAAACTATGAATAGATTTGTTAGTGAAATTTGAATTAGGGTATATTTTATTGGAATAATATTTATGTACATATAGTAGGAGGTGCGTTTTGAAAGAACAAGTTGGAAAAGTGTTCTCCATAGCTAAAGATAATAAAGCACTAGAAGGATGTACAATATCAAAAGAAGTACATGGAGGAGAAAATTACATAGCATATTTTTCTATGGCAGAAGATACAGATATAAGTGCAGAATTATTCCCTTATTATAAGCTGTTGATTGTAGCAGAGGGAGAGCTTGAAGTATATGGATTTTCTGAAAATATTAAAAAAGTAAAAGTAGGTGAATGTATTGTAACACCAATTGAGGTTCCAGTTGGTATGAGAACTAAATCAGGAGCAATATTCACTGAAATTGCAATACAAAAGGAGGACTTTATGAATAAGTTAGTAAAAGCTGGAGAAGTTTTTAAATTAGGAGAATTACTACAATATCAAGAAGGGAAAATTGTAAATATGGACGTAGTCCACAATGATAAGATGAAATTTGTATTAATGGCATTTGATGCAGGAACAGGTCTTTCAGAACATTCAGCACCGGGAGAAGCAATAGTATTTGCATTAGACGGAGAAGGAATAATCGGATACGAAGGAACAGACCATGTAATAAAAGCAGGTGAATGCTTCCATTTTGCAAAAGCTGGCAGACATTATGTAAAAGCCGAAAAGAATTTTAAAATGGCATTACTTTTAACATTAGAATAAAAAGAGAAAATGTTAAAATAAATTAAAACGACCTTATGGTCGTTTTTTGTTTAAAATACAGTGGTTTTTTATATTTAAAAAAGTCGTAATCTAGAGCCGATAAAAGTTTTTTGTTTTTTTCAAAAAATCTTCAAATATTTTCTTAAAAAAGACAATTTACAGTATCATTTTGAGGATTATTCATATATAATATGGGTAAATAGTAAATGACTTTTTGACATAAAATTGGAGGTATTTATGATTTCTAAAATAAAAACATTAGAAGAAGCTAGAGAATTATCAATGAATATTATTAAGGCTAAGGATTTAACTTATGAGCAAAAGACTTCACAACTTGCAAAGCTTGCAGAAAATTTGAATGATTTTCCAGAAAGTTCTGTAAATGATAGAATTTTTGAAATTTCTGAAAATGGAGGTTTCTGCGATTTGTGGGAAGGTCATGCACCTTATGCACCAAGATACATTTGCCCTAATTACCAAAAACTTTTGGATGAGGGCTGTAAGTTTTTACGTCTTGAGAAGGCTGAAACTTTGCTTGATGCTATTAACAGTTTATTGATTTTTTATCATCATGTTCCTTCTATAACTAGATATCCAGTTTATATTGGGAAAATTGATAAGCTTTTAGATCCATTTATTACAGATAGAGAAGAGGCTAAAAAATTAATTAAATGGTTCTTAGTTTCTTTAGATAGAACAATTAATGACAGTTTTTGCCATGCAAATATCGGTCCTGAAAAGACTGTTGCAGGTGAAATTATTTTAGAATTACTTCCAACTTTAAATAATGTTACTCCAAATATGACAATTCTTTATGATGAAGACATTACACCTGACGATTTTGGAGAAAAGGCAGTTTATGCATCTCTTTTAACTGCAAATCCTGCTTTTGCAAATGATAAATACTATAGAAAAGATTTTAAAGGAGATTATGCAATAGCAAGTTGCTATAATGGACTTCCTATTTCAGGTGGGGCATTTACTTTAAGTAGATTAAGACTTGGATCTCTTGCTAGAAGTTCAAGTTCAAAACAAGATTTCTTTGATAGAGTTTTACCTGAAGCGATAGATTTAATGTGTAATTTCATGGAAGGGAAAATCAGATTTTTAGTTGAAGAAACTCCTTTCTTTGAAGAAAATTTTTTAGTTAAAGAAGGATTTATAGAATTAGATAGATTTGTAGGACTTTTTGGAGTTGTAGGACTTCATGAATGTGTTCAAAAACTTTTAGAGTTTGAAAGTAAAGATTTAGTTTATGGAAAAGATGATTATGCCAACGATTTAGGAATAGAAGTAATGGATTTTGTAGAAAATAGAGTAAATTCATTTGAAAGTAAGTATTCAACTTTCTGGAATCATAGATTTATGCTTCATTCACAAGTTGGGGCACAAGATGATATGGAAGATAGTGCAGGTGTTAGAATTAGAATAGGTAAGGAAATTCCTATGTATGACCATATTAAACATTCAGCTTTATTCCATAAGTATTTTCCTTCAGGAATTGGCGATCACTTTCCATTTGATGAAACTGCAGAAAGAAATCCATCAGCTGTTTTAGATATTTTCAAGGCAGCATTTAAACTAAATATGAGATATATTTCTTGTTATGGAGATAGTGGAGATTTGATTCGTGTAACAGGATATTTAGTAAAGAAATCTGATATGCAAAAGTTTATTGACGGCGAAACAGTTAGTTATGATACTGTTCAATATGCAAGAGAGGCTTTTGAAAAATATCATTTATTAGAACGTAAGGTTAGAGATGTCAAATAAAGGAATTATAAATAAAATAATAGATATGTCGGTAGTAGACGGACCTGGAAACAGGACGTCTATTTTCCTACAAGGTTGTAATTTCAACTGCTTTTATTGTCATAATCCTGAAACTATTAAACATTGTATAAATTGTATGGAATGTATTCCTTCTTGTCCAACAAAGAGTTTGACGAATGTAAATGGAAAAATAGTTTGGAATGATAAGACCTGTATAAATTGTGATGAATGTATAAGGGTCTGTAAGCATCTTTCAAGTCCGAAGATATACAATTGGACAGTTGAAGAAACAGTCGAAAGAATAAAAAAGAATATGCCTTTTATTAGAGGAATTACAGTCAGTGGAGGAGAATGTACTCTGCAACATACTTTTTTAACTTCTCTTTTTAAAGAGGTTAGAAAACTTGGACTTACTTGCTTTGTCGATACAAATGGCGGTATTCCTTTAAAAAAACTTCCTGATTTTGTA
Source organism: Parvimonas micra (assembly GCF_037482165.1). Taxonomy (NCBI): domain Bacteria; kingdom Bacillati; phylum Bacillota; class Tissierellia; order Tissierellales; family Peptoniphilaceae; genus Parvimonas; species Parvimonas micra. Next base: position 1,307,419 of record NZ_CP148048.1, on the reverse strand, counting down.
GAAGCTTCTGATGCTTTTATGCTTGATATAAAGGCTTTTGACAGTGAAGAACATCTTTTTATAACTAAAAGTAAGGTTGATGTAGTTTTAGAAAATGCTGATTATCTTGCAAGTATAAATAAACTTTTTGAGATAAGGACTGTAACAATTGCCGGAATGGACAATAGAACTACAGTTGATAAAATTACAAAGATGCTTTCCAAATACATAAAAATGGGACATAAAATTAGATATAAAATTATAAAATACAGAAAATATGGGGTTAGAGAAGAATACAGTATGTTTTCTGCTCCAACAGATGATGAAATGGAAGAATTAAAAGAAATAGCTCTTCAAAATGGATTTGAAGATGTTATTATCGTTTAGTCAATAATATAAAATATTTTAGAACTATGTGTTTAAGCATAGTTCTTTTTGTATAGAAAATATTAATGCATAGGTAATTTTGAATAAGATAAATTGTATCCTAACAGACTTGTAAGTCTCCTTTTTCTGTTTTTTACTGTTATAAAAATACTTTTTATGATATAATAATTATAGCTTTATGCCTTATGATAAAGCCATAATTATTTCATCATAATAACAAAATTTAATTATCAAAAAGAGATTATGATTTAATTAAATATAATTTATAATTTGAAATTAGGAGGGAAAATTTGTTAGAGATTATTTTAAATTCTTTAGAAGAATGTGATAACTTTTCTAAAAGATTTTCGAAAACTTTAAAAAATGGCGACGTGATTTCTTTAATTGGAGATCTTGGAGCTGGGAAAACAACTTTTACTAAATTTTTAGGGAAAAATTTGGGAATTGATGAAGATATTACCTCTCCAACTTTTAATTTAGTTAATTTATATTCTGGGAAGTTTGAGTTTAATCATATGGACTTATATAGAATCGACTCTCCGGAAGAACTTTATCAAATAGATTATGAAAACTACTTTTATCCTGATGGTATAACAATAATAGAATGGGCTGAAAACGCCGATTATTTATTACCTAAAAATTTAATTGAACTTGAGATTTTAAAAATTTCCGAAAATTCAAGAAAGATTGTAATTAATGGAAATAATAAAAGAGAAATAGAAATTATAGAGGAATTAGAATGAAAATTTTAGCGATAGATACTTCAACAACTCATAGTTCTTGTGCTGTTATGGAGGATAATAATATTGTTGGAGATTATAGTATTAATCAAAGTATGAGCCATAATGAGATTTTGCTTGTTATGGTTGATGAAATGCTTAAAAAATTAAATATTGATATAGAAGAGATAGATTTGTTTGTTGCAGTTACTGGTCCGGGGTCTTTTACAGGAATAAGAATAGGGGTTACGGTAGTAAAGGCTTTAGCAATGGCTTTAAATAAGCCGATAGTTGCTGTAAATACATTAGAAGCTCTTTCTTTTGGAGTGTATTCAGATAAAAAGAAAATTCCTTTAATTGATGCTAGAGGAGAAAGAGTTTATTACGGAGTTTATGAAGGGATAAATAATACAAATATAGTTGCTCCTGCACTTTTAACTATTGATGAGCTTTTGGAAGAGATTTCAGATAAAGGAGAATTTGTTTTTGTAGGAGATTTCGTTAATTTATATAAAGATCGAATTTTAAAAAATAAGAATTTTGAAATTACTCCTGCTTGCTTAAACAGTTGTATTTCAAGAAATGCCTGTGTTATTGGTAAACATAAATTTGAAAGTGGAGATATTTCAGATTGTTTTAATTTAAGTCCTGAATATGTAAGACTTTCACAAGCTCAAAGAGATATGGAAAACAAAGGTAAGTAGATGATTTTATATAGATATGCTGAAAATAAAGATGTGTTTGATATTCTATCTTTAGATAATGAAAATTTTTCCAACAATTTTGAAGAAGCATTTTATTTAGAATATATACAAAATCAAAGAGTCATTGTAGCAGAAAAAGAAAAAAATGTAATTGGATATATTCTATTTAATCAAATTTTAGATGAAGCTGAAATATATAAAATAGTTGTTTCTAAAGATTTTAGAAAAAAACAGATAGCTTTTAAAATTATGGAATTTTTTCAAGATGAATTAAAGAAAAATGATGTTAAAAAGATATTTTTAGAAGTTAGAAAAAATAATATTCTGGCTATTAATTTATATAAAAAATGTGGATTTATAGAGATTAGGGAGATTGTTGACTACTATAGCAATCCGAAAGAAAATGGAATAATGATGTTAAAAGAGGTAGTTTGATGGATGATATAAAAATTATGGCGATAGAAAGCAGTTGTGATGAAACAAGTGTTGCTGTCGTCAAAAATGGAAGAGAAGTTATTTCTAATGTAATTTCATCTCAAATAGATATGCATAAAAAGTTTGGGGGAGTAGTACCTGAGGTTGCAAGTAGAATGCATTTAGAAGTAATCAATAATATAGTAAGAGAGGCTTTGGAAGAAGCGAAAATTACTTTAGATGATATAGATGCAATAGCTGTAACTAAAGGGCCGGGTCTTGTTGGAGCTTTGCTTGTTGGAATATCAGAAGCAAAGGCACTATCTTATGCTTGTAAAAAACCATTGGTTGGAGTAAACCATATGAAAGGACATATCTGTGCGGCTTTAATAACTCATAAAGAGCTAGAGCCTCCATTTATTTGTCTTTTAGTTTCTGGAGGACATACTTATCTAGTGCATGTAAAAGACTATAATAATATGGAAGTAATTGGAAAGACAATTGATGATGCCTGTGGAGAAGCTTATGATAAGGTTGCTAGATGTTTAGGAATGAATTATCCAGGTGGACCTGAAGTCGAAAGACTAGCAAAACTTGGAAATGATGAAGCGATAGATTTTCCAAGAGTAATGCTTGATAAAAACAGCTATAACTTTAGTTTTAGTGGACTTAAAACAGCTGTACTCAATTATTTAAACAATAAAAAACAAAAGAATGAAGAAATATCTAAAGAAGATGTATGTGCAAGTTTTCAAAGAGCAGTTTTTGATGTGTTGATTTATAAGACTGAAAAACTAATGAAAGAGAAAAACTTAGATACCCTTGTCGTATCAGGGGGTGTATCTGCAAATAATACTCTAAGGGAAGAAATAAATAAAATGTGCGAAAACAATGGTTTTAAATCATATTTTCCTGATAAAATACTCTGTACAGATAATGCGGCTATGATTGCATCATCAGGTTATTATGAGTATATATCAGGTGTAAGAAGTGATTTAACATTAAATGTTGAGCCGAATTTAGAATTGTAAAATTATAAAAAAATTTTTTAAAAAAGTGTTGACAATGAAAAAAATAAAGTGTATAATATTCGAGTAACTGTTTGAGAGATACCGTTCAAAGAATGATTTAATCACATTAAAAATTTCAAAAAGGTATTGACAAATCACAAGTTATGATATATAATTATTAGGCAGTCAATTTTAGAGTAAGATTGATTGATGAGGCCCCATGGTCAAGCGGTTAAGACATCGCCCTTTCACGGCGGTAACCCGGGTTCGAATCCCGGTGGGGTCACCATTTTATTTTAGTAGGTTTATTGGTAATATTTGGGCGCATAGCTCAGTTGGGAGAGCATCTGCCTTACAAGCAGGGGGTCATAGGTTCGAGCCCTATTGTGCCCACCAAATATGGCCTGGTAGTTCAGTTGGTTAGAATGCTAGCCTGTCACGCTAGAGGTCGTGGGTTCGAGTCCCATCCAGGTCGCCAATAAATATGCTGGTGTAGCTCAATTGGTAGAGCAACTGACTTGTAATCAGTAGGTTAGGGGTTCAAGTCCTCCCACCAGCTCCAATCTACTTTTAGTAGATTATATGGAGGAGTTCCCGAGTGGCCAAAGGGGACGGACTGTAAATCCGTTAGCTGCGCTTTCAGTGGTTCGAATCCACTCTCCTCCACCAATTGAATTTTTGTTAAGACCATAAAGTTTGAGTTTATATGCGGGTGTAGCTCAGTGGTAGAGCCCCAGCCTTCCAAGCTGGTTGCGAGGGTTCGATTCCCTTCACCCGCTCCATTTTGCACCTATAGCTCAGCTGGATAGAGCAACGGACTTCTAATCCGTGTGCCAGAGGTTCGAATCCTCTTAGGTGCGCCAACCTTTGGGGTATAGCCAAGTCGGTAAGGCACTAGACTTTGACTCTAGCATTCCGCAGGTTCGAGTCCTGCTACCCCAGCCAATTTTATGATTCATTAGCTCAGTCGGTAGAGCACCTGACTTTTAATCAGGGTGTCCGGGGTTCGAATCCCCGATGGATCACCATTCATGGAGAGGTATCGAAGTGGTCATAACGAGGCGGTCTTGAAAACCGTTTGGGTTCACGCCCACGTGGGTTCGAATCCCACCCTCTCCGCCACAATGGAGAAATACTCAAGTGGCTGAAGAGGCTCCCCTGCTAAGGGAGTAGATCCTTTACGGGATGCGAGGGTTCAAATCCCTCTTTCTCCGCCAATAATTTGGGCCTTTAGCTCAGTTGGTTAGAGCGCCCGGCTCATAACCGGTAGGTCCCGGGTTCAAGTCCCTGAAGGCCCACCAAATTATCTGAAGATATTTCTATTTTAGAAATATCTCTTATTTTATAGAGCTAAAAAGGATTGGTATTGTAGGGGTATAGTTCAACGGTAGAATGTCGGTCTCCAAAACCGCTGATGAGGGTTCGATTCCTTCTACCCCTGCCATTTACATAATATAAAGAAATCATAATATTAAATATGCCCAGATAGCGATAGTCGGTATAAGGAAGTGGCAAAAACAACGAAGTTGTTTTTAGGCAATGCCTTAGTCTAGTGCGAAGCACGAGAGAATGAGCTATCATAAAGCAAAAAATTAATATGCCCAGATAGCTCAGTCGGTAGAGCAGAGGACTGAAAATCCTCGTGTCGGTGGTTCGATTCCGCCTCTGTGCACCAGATCTGTAATTCGAGAAATCTGTTACGGATTGCTATTATTTTCCTGCTTAAGCAGGATTTTTTTAACTCATTTTTAGATGATTTATTATTTTCAAGCCCGGATAGCGAAAAGTCGGTATAAGAGAGTAACCAAAATATCGAGATGAAATCGAAGATATTTTGAGTTAATATCTTAGTCTAGTGCAAAGCACGAGAAGATGAGTTTTGAAAAGTTAAAATAGTGAAAATCTTAAAAAGTAAATAAAATAAAAGTGTTAATAAATAGTTATCAGCTGGAAGAGTCAGAGGACTGAAAATCCTCGTGTCGGTGGTTCGATTCCGCCTCTGTGCACCAGATCTGTGATTCGAGAAATCTGTTACGGATTGCTATTATTTTCCTGCTGATGCAGGATTTTTTTTGCTCATTTTTAGATTTTTTTAAAACAAATATAAAAGCTGTTGATTTATTCAACAGCTTTTATATTTCTCTATCTTGTAGTTTTAGATTTTTTCTAAATTCTGTAGGTAACATTTTTTGGTATTTTAAGAAATTACGATTAAATGTTTTGACTGTGTTATATCCAACTTCAAATGCAATATCGGTTATTTGCATATCTGTTTTTAACAATAATTTTGTAGATTTGTTAATTCTTACAAAATTTAAGAAATTCTTAAAATTTTTCTCTACATAGTATATAAATAGTTTATTAAGTTCTATTAAAGATATTGAAAAATCTTTACAAATTCTTTCTAAGTTAATATCATCACTTGAATTTTTTACTACATAGTTTAATATTCTGTAAAATTTTCTTATATTTTCTATTTGGCAAATTTGTGAAACTTTTTGAAAAGTTTGCCTGTATTTATTAGGATTTTGTCCCGTTCTTGCTGTAAATACTTTTGAAAGATGAGAACGGTCTGAAAATCCCGTTATTTCTGCGATTTCTTCTATGTCCAAATCCGTATATAAGAGCATATCCATTGTCTTTCCAACTCTCATCTCATTTATTAAAGTATTAAAAGAAAGACCAGTTGTTTCTTTTACATATCTATTTATTGTCGATTCACTTAAGAAGAATAATTTTGAGATAGAAGAAATGGTTAGTTTTTCGCTTAGGTGAGCATGTATATATCTAAAAATATTGATTTTATCAAAGTTTTCATCAATCCTTTTTGTTTTTTGTGTATCCTCATTTTGCATTCTTCTATATGTAATAATCAAGTCTATTATTTTATTTAAAACATAAGCTGAAGAAATAGGATTTTCGTTCTTATTATATAATGTAGAATCTTCTCCTAATTCAGCTCTTAGTAAGTCAAAAACATTAGAAAAATATTTAAATTGTTCATTTGTACATTGGATTACAGGCTTATCGTAGAACGAATTAATTAAACTTAGGTTTTCAGCATCTACATTGTAAAATGATTTTATTATTTTATTTGCACTATCAAAATTGTATTTTAGAATAAAATATTGTATAGTTTTTGAAACTTCAATAACTTCAGTATATTCCCAAGGCAGAATACATACTAAAGTTCTGTCTTTTATTTCATATATATTATTTTGAATTCTCATCTTTGCAGTGCCTTTTTTTATCAGTAAAAATCTAGCAGATTGATGAAAAAGACCTTTTGTTGGAGATGTTATTATTTCTCTGTCTATACTATACATACTTTCTTCATTTATATATGAATTAGCTTTGTTTTGTATTTCAATTCCTTTTTGTTTACTCATAAATACTCCTATTACAAATATGATAAGTTGTTTTTCTATGTACACTATAAGTATAAATCATAATCAAATTTATGTAAAGATAAAAATATAAAAAATGTCTTTTTGCAAAATATTGTATTTAATACAAGCATTTTAAAATTATTATAAAATAATAATTAGATAATATCAAGATAGATTAAACATTAAAAGACTATTTATTTATAAATTAGAGAAAAAATAAGTCGTTTTTTGTTGTATAAAAATTTTTAAATTTCAATTTGTAAAAAATAAATTTATAAAAAAATTATGTTGACATATACAGAGCTATCACAATCCTTAAATCTAGCTAAATTTATGATGATAAAATAAATAGAAAGTAATACAAATTTTATTAAATAAAATGTCCTGAATTTTTTGTAAGATATAGTATAATAAATATGTATTGAATACGTTTGTCGTATCAAAAAATTTTTTTAAAGGAGAAATGTTATGAGCAAAAACTTAAGAGGAAGAAATTTCTTAACATTATTAGACTTTACAAGTGATGAAATTCGTTACCTTTTAGATCTTTCAAGAAATTTTAAAGATTTAAAGAGAAGTGGAACTCCTCACCGTTATTTAGAAGGAAAAAATATAGTATTATTATTTGAAAAAACTTCAACAAGAACTCGTTGTTCTTTCGAAGTTGCAGGAATGGACTTAGGTATGGGAGTTACTTACTTAGATCCAGGTTCTTCACAAATGGGTAAAAAAGAATCTATTGAAGATACTGCAAGAGTTTTAGGAAGAATGTATGATGGTATTGAATACAGAGGATTCAGCCAAGAATTAGTTGAAACTTTAGGAGAATATGCTGGTGTTCCAGTATGGAATGGTTTAACTGATAAATTCCATCCAACTCAAATGTTAGCTGACCTTTTAACTATTGAAGAAAAATTTGGATATTTAAAAGGATTAAACTTTGTATATATGGGAGATGCAAGAAACAATATGGGTAATTCACTTATGATAGCTTGTGCTAAGATGGGTGTAAACTTTACAGCTTGTGCTCCAAAAGAATTATGGCCTGAAGAAGAATTAAGAGAAAAAGCTTTAGAAATCGCTAAGGCTACTCATTGTACAGTAAGATTCGAAGAAGATGTTAAAAAAGGAACTACAAATGCTGATATAATCTACACAGACATTTGGGTATCAATGGGTGAACCAGACGAAGTTTGGGCTGAAAGAATTAAATTATTAAAACCATACCAAGTAAACAAAGAAGTTATGGCAAACGCTAAAGAAACTGCTATCTTTATGCACTGCTTACCTTCATTCCACGATCAAAAAACTGTTATTGGAAGACAAATTTTTGAAAAATTTGGCATTCCTGAAATGGAAGTTACTGATGAAGTTATTGAAGGACCACAATCAGTTGTATTTGATGAAGCTGAAAATAGAATGCATACTATAAAAGCAGTTATGTATTCTACTTTATGGTAAGAGGTACAAATGGGAAAGAGAATAGTTGTAGCTTTGGGGGGTAATGCTTTAGGCAATACCCCTTTAGAGCAATTAGAGAAAGTAAAAATAGCTGCCGATATAATTTCTGATTTAGTTAAAGATGGAAATGATGTTATAATCGGACATGGAAACGGACCTCAAGTTGGAATGATTAATTTGGCAATGGATTATTCAGCAAACGGAAAAGAAAAAACTCCTTTAATGCCACTTGTTGAATGTGGAGCTATGAGTCAAGGATATATAGGTTATCATTTACAACAGGCTTTAGGTCAAGCTTTTAAAGAAAAAGGAATTAATAAAACTGCTGTTTCTGTTGTAACTCAAGTTGAAGTTGCAGAAGATGATAAGGCTTTTGAACACCCAACTAAACCAGTTGGAATGTTCTATACAAAAGAAAAGGCAGATGAACTTGCAAAAGAAAAAGGATTCACTTTTGTTGAAGACTCAGGAAGAGGATACAGAAAAGTTGTTCCTTCACCAAAGCCATTAAATATTGTTGAAATTGATGCTGTTAAGAAAATGGTTGATGCTGGACTTGTAGTTATAACTGTAGGTGGTGGCGGAATACCAGTTGTTAAGAAAAATGGCAAATTAGTAGGAATTGATGCTGTAATTGATAAGGATAAATCAAGTGCGAAACTTGCAGCAGATTTAGATGCTGATTTTCTTTTAATTTTAACTGCTGTTGATAAAGTTTGTATTAATTTCAATAAACCTGATCAAAAAGAATTGGATGAAATAAATGTTGAACAAGCTAAAAAATATATCGCAGAAGGACAATTTGGCAAGGGAAGTATGCTTCCAAAAGTTGAAGCTTGTTTGGAATTTGTAAATGGATTAGAAAATAGATGTGCCATTATTACTTTACTTGAAAAAGCATCAGATGCTGTAAAAGGTCTTACAGGAACTAAAATAGTTAAGTAGGAGGACATTTTGAACAATATATCACATAGAACAAGTTTTTTAGCAAAAGTTGCACTTTTTATTGTAGCGATTTTATGGGGGACTTCGCTTACTGTAGTTAAAAGTGCAGCAGATGTACTTAAACCGAACTTTCTTTTAGGTGTTAGATTTACCATAGCAGGAATTGTTTTAGCAATTGTTTTTCATAAAAAACTATTTAAAGCTAGAAAAGATGAATTGGTTTCAGGAGCTATTATTGGAATATTTTTATTTATGGCTTATTCCAGTCAAACTTTGGGAGTTACATTTACAACACCAGGACGTAGTGGATTTTTGTCAGCGTCATATTGCGTAATTGTACCTTTCTTGTATTGGATAACTAACAAAGTTAGACCTGACAAATTTAATGTATCTGCCGCAATTTTTTGTATAGTTGGAATATTTTTTATTGCTATGGCAGGAGAGAGTGGATCTATTTTTAATTCAAGTTGGACAGCGATTTATGGAGATGCACTTGCACTTTTAAGTGGACTTTTGTTTGCAGGCCATATCGTTATGGTTACAAAATTAGGAGTTGGGAAAGATCCTTTTGTGCTTACAATTATGCAATTTTTAGTTGCGGGGGTTCTATCTTGGATAACTACATTTGTTTTTGAAAATAATGCTGGAATGCAACTTACATTAAGACCAATGCTTGAGGTTTTATATCTTTCAGTAATGTGTACTGCTGTTGCATTATTATTACAAAATTTAGGACAAAAATATACAGATCCAAGTAGCGCAGCTATAATATTAGGCTGTGAGTCAATTTTTGGTGTCGCTTTTCCAGTTGCGCTTGGAATTGAAAGTTTAACTGTTAAATCAGTTATTGGTTTTTGTTTGATTTTTATTGCTATAATAATTTCAGAAACAAAATTATCTTTCATATTCAAAAAGAAAGACAAAGAAATTGAAAACAAAGTTTAGAAGTCTTAGGACTTCTTTTTTGTTGCAAAAAAATTTTAAATTCTTGATTAAATAAGAGTGTTACATATAATCTAGGGTAAATACTAAATATTGACTTTTATGCTTTTGTATGCTAGTATAAAAACAAGTTTTAGGGCATTGAGTATGTCCTTTTGTCATATAGGAGGGAATATGATTAATATAGATGTTTTATTGATTTTAAATTGTATAGTATATGTCCATGATTTTGAAAAAGACGATGTACAAGAAAAATTAGTTGGAAAAAATATATTTGAAATATTTGATTTTATTAGAAATATAAAGGATGAATCAGGCAATTATCCTGGAGAAATACATGAAAATGAGTTTTTAAGTATTTTAAATACAGTAGATCATAATAGAGTGATTTATGAAAAAATAAAAATAGTAGATGTTGATAATTCAGTTTATGGAAATGCTTCAGGTAGTGATAGGGTAGTAAATGTAACTTTTCAGTTTGAAGACAATTTGATTATAGTTTATAAAGGAACCGCTGGAGATTACGAATGGAAGGATAATGTAGAAGGAACATATAATATAACAGATACAAAACAACAAAGAAGAGCATTAAGATACTTTGATGAAATGGTTAAAAAGTTTAAAGACATAAAAAATATATATGTTTCGGGACATTCAAAAGGCGGAAATAAAGCTCAATATATTGGAGTTTTAAGAGGAGATATGTCTAAACTTAAAAATGTTTATTCTTTTGATGGACAAGGATTTAATACAAATTTTATAAACAAGTATAGTAAAGAAATTGAAAATAATAAATATAAAATTTTTAATATATGTAATGAATATGATTATGTAAATATCATAATGCATTCGGTATCTAATAAGATTTTTATAAAATCTATTACAAATGTTGGAAATGAAGATAATAGATATTCTAAAATTGTTCATAGATTGGGAGGGGTTCATTCTCCATACTCAATGTTTAAAAAAGAAAATGGAATTTTAACCTTAAATGATGTTGTTGAGCAAAGTGAACTTATGATAAATTTTGAAAAACTTTTTGAATTCTATAATGCTAATATGGAGGAAGAAGATAATAAATTTATGTATTATAGGATGTCATTATTAATGATGGATTCTGGTAAAGAAGTTTTCGGGACAGAATGTCCTACTCCTCCAAAGGGATTTTTTAAAAGATTTTCAAAGCTTACTAGGGAGTTTACAAAAAACGAAAGTGAACTAAATTCTTCTCAAATCATAAGACTTTTTAAACCTATTTTTTCAGATATAGGTTCTATAATAATAAAAGGGAAAATTTCAAACTAAGGATTTAAAAATATATTATTTTAGTTTTTTAAAAACTGCTCATTTAGGGTGGTTTTTATTTTTTTACTTATGCTTTATTTTCGTCGTATATTATAAATTATTTTTGTGAAAAAAATTAGAAAAATGTTGACTTTTATATATATAAATGTTAAAATATTTAGGTACATTTAATAATGTATAGTTATGTGCATTTTTAAAAAAAGATATTTAAGGAGGTGAAGAAATGCCAACTATTAACCAGTTAATTAAACAAGGAAGACAAAAAGCTGTAACTAAATCAAAAGCACCAGCATTAAGTTTTAATTTTAATACTCTTAAAAAGAGAAGTACTGCTAGTGAATCACCACAAAAAAGAGGTGTATGTACAGCTGTAAGAACTGTAACTCCTAAGAAACCTAACTCAGCGTTACGTAAGGTTGCCAGAGTTAGATTAACAAATGGAATGGAAGTTGCAGCTTATATTCCAGGTATAGGTCATAACCTTCAAGAACACAGCGTTGTGCTTATTAGAGGGGGAAGAGTAAAGGACCTTCCAGGGGTTAGATACCATATAATAAGAGGTACATTAGATACTGCTGGGGTAGCTAATAGAAAACAAGGAAGATCTAAATACGGAGCTAAAAGACCTAAATAATTAAACTGATGTGGCAGAAATGTTTTATTAATTAGAGTTTAACTTTATAATACATACATTTGTGTGCTTATCAGCAAGAAAATCGCTGAGTACCAGTGATACTACTAATATAGTAAGGAGGGAAGAAAGGTGCCAAGAAAAGGACATGTTCCAAAGAGAGAGGTAATGCCAGATCCGATTTATGGTGATGTGGTTGTTACTAAACTTATAAACAACATTATGCTTGACGGTAAAAAAGGAATTGCTCAAGCTATCGTTTACGGTGCATTTGAAATCGTAAAAGAAAAAACTGGCGAAGAACCAACTGAAGTTTTCAGAAAAGCTTTAGAAAACATAATGCCTGTTTTAGAAATTAAAGCAAGACGTATAGGTGGGGCAACATACCAAGTGCCTATTCAAGTTAGACCTGAAAGAAGACAAACTTTAGGTTTGAGATGGTTAGTAACTTACTCTAGAAATAGAGGAGAAAAAACTATGAAAGAAAGACTTGCTAAAGAAATTTTAGATGCTGTTAACAACACTGGAGCAAGTGTTAAGAAGAGAGAAGACACTCACAAGATGGCTGAAGCTAACAAGGCTTTTGCACATTACGGATTCTAATATAGGAATTTTATTTAAAAGGAAAGGGGAAATGCTATTGTGGCAAGACAATATTCACTTGAAAATACAAGAAATATTGGTATAATGGCGCATATCGATGCTGGTAAAACAACAGTAACAGAAAGAATGCTTTATTATACAGGAAAGATCCACAAAATAGGTGATACTCATGAAGGTGCTGCACAAATGGACTGGATGGAGCAAGAAAAAGAAAGAGGTATCACTATTTGTTCAGCTGCTACAACATGTGTATGGAATGATACAAGAATTAATATCATTGATACTCCAGGACACGTTGACTTTACTGTAGAAGTTGAAAGATCTTTAAGAGTTCTTGACGGCTCAGTTGCACTTTTTGATGCAAAGAGCGGTGTAGAACCACAATCAGAAACTGTTTGGAGACAAGCAGATAAATATGGCGTACCACGTATTTGCTTTATAAATAAAATGGATGCTACTGGAGCTAATTATTATGACTCTATCGAAACTATTAAGGATAAGTTAAAAGCTAATCCAGTTCCTGTTCAAATTCCTATCGGAGCTGAATCAGAATTCGTTGGAGTAATTGACCTAGTTTCAATGCATGCCATTATTTATAAAAACGACTTAGGTACAGATATTGACGAAACTGATATTCCAGATGCTTATAAAGACAAAGCAGAAGAATATCGTCAAAACTTATTGGAATCATTAGCTGAAACAGATGAGTTTATTATGGAAAAATATTTAGAAGGGGAAGCTATTTCACCATCTGAATTAAGAGAAGCAATCAGAAGAGCTACTATCAATCTATCAATAAACCCAGTACTTTGTGGTTCAGCTTATAAGAACAAAGGGGTTCAACCTCTATTAAATGCTATTGTGGCTTATATGCCATCTCCATTAGACATTCCTTCTATTGAAGGTGTGGATGATAATGAAGAACCTGTGCAAAGACATGCTTCAGATGAAGAACCTTTCTCAGCATTAGCATTTAAAATCGTAGCTGACCCATTTGTTGGAAAGCTTGCATATTTCAGAGTATATTCAGGAACTTTAGAATCAGGTTCTTATGTATATAACTCAACAAAAGGCAAAAAAGAAAGAATTGGTAGAATTCTTATGATGCATGCTAACAAGAGAGAAGAAGTTGATAGCGTTTCAGCTGGAGACATCGCTGCAGCAGTAGGTCTTAAAGATACTACAACTGGAGATACTCTTTGTGATATGAATAGTCATGTTATCCTTGAAAAGATGGAATTCCCAGAACCAGTTATTTCTGTTGCTATAGAACCAAAAACAAAGGCATCTCAAGAAAAAATGAGTATAGCTTTACACAAATTAGCAGAAGAAGATCCTACTTTTAGAACTTATACAGACGAAGAAACTGGACAAACAATCATTTCAGGTATGGGTGAATTACACTTAGAAATCATCGTTGACAGACTTTTAAGAGAGTTCAAAGTAGAAGCTAATATAGGTAATCCACAAGTTTCTTACAGAGAGTCAATTTCTCAAGGTGCAGAAGCTGAAGGAAAATACATCAGACAATCTGGTGGTAGTGGACAATACGGACACTGTAAAATTAAAATTGAACCTCAAGAAGCAGGTAAGGGCTTTGAGTTTGTAAATAATATCGTAGGGGGAGCTATTCCAAAAGAATATATCGGACCTGTTCAAAAAGGTATTGAAGAAGCTACTCAAGCAGGTGTACTTGCAGGATATCCAGTTTTAGATGTTAAAGTTACTTTATATGATGGTTCATACCATGAAGTTGACTCATCTGAAATGGCATTCAAAATTGCAGGTTCAATGGCATTTAGACAAGCAGTTGCAAAAGCTGCACCAGTTCTATTAGAACCAATGATGAAAGTTGAAATAACAACTCCAGATGAATATTTAGGAGATGTTATGGGAGACGTTTCATCAAGAAGAGGTAGAATTCAAGGAATGAATCCTAAAAATGGAGTTCATGTACTTGATGCATATATACCTTTAGCAGAAATGTTTGGATATGCAACAGACTTAAGAAGTAATACTCAAGGTCGTGCAACATATTCAATGCAATTCGATCATTATGAAAAAGTGCCTCAAGCAATTGCTGAAAAAGTAATTGGCGAGAGAGCAAAAAAATAGATTAGGAGGACATTAGTAAAATGGCTAAGCAAAAATTTGAAAGAACTAAACCACACGTTAATATCGGAACTATTGGTCACGTTGACCATGGTAAAACTACTTTAACTGCAGCTATCACTTTAGTATTAAACAAAAGATTTGGTACTGGTGAATTCGTTGATTATGCAAATATCGACAAGGCTCCAGAAGAAAGAGAAAGAGGAATCACAATTTCAACTTCTCACGTTGAATACGAAACTGCAAAAAGACACTATGCACACGTTGACTGCCCAGGACACGCCGACTATGTTAAGAACATGATTACAGGTGCTGCACAAATGGACGGTGCTATCTTAGTAGTAAGTGCTGCTGATGGTCCAATGCCACAAACAAGAGAACATATCTTACTTGCAAGACAAGTAGGTGTTCCTAAAATTGCTGTATTCTTAAACAAAGAAGACCAAGTTGATGACCCAGAATTAATCGAACTTGTTGAAATGGAAGTTAGAGAATTATTAAATGAATACGAATATGATGGAGATAACACTCCAATCGTAGTTGGTTCAGCATTAAAAGCACTTGAAGAACCAGATGGAGAATGGGGAGATAAAATTGTTAAATTAATGGAAGCAGTTGATGATTATATTCCAGAACCAGTTAGAGATGTTGATAACCCATTCTTAATGCCAGTTGAAGACGTATTCTCAATCACTGGTAGAGGTACTGTTGCTACAGGTAGAGTAGAAAAAGGTAAAGTAAAAGTTCAAGATAACGTTGAATTAGTAGGTTTAACAACTGAAAGAAGAACAGTTGTTGTAACTGGTGTTGAAATGTTCAAGAAGATGTTAGACGAAGCTGCTGCTGGAGATAACATTGGTCTTCTATTAAGAGGTGTTCAAAGAAACGAAATCCAAAGAGGACAAGTTCTTGCAAAACCAGGAACAATTAATCCACATACTAAATTCGAATCAGAAGTTTACGTATTAACTAAAGAAGAAGGTGGAAGACATACTCCATTCTTCTCAGGATATAGACCACAATTCTACTTCAGAACAACTGACGTAACTGGTAATATCCAATTAGAAGACGGCGTTGAAATGGTTATGCCTGGAGATAACGCTAAATTCATAATCGAATTAATCACTCCAATCGCTATTGATGAAGGTTTAAGATTTGCCATCAGAGAAGGCGGAAGAACAGTAGGTTCAGGAGTTGTTACTAAGATTTTAGGATAATAATCTGAATATTTAAAGGGGAACTGTATGGTTCCCTTTTTTGTTGTTCAAAAGAATTTGAAATATGAAATTATTGTGGATATTTATTTTTAAAAAGAATAATTACACAATAAACTTTATTTGTTTTCAGTTTTATATACTTCAAATTATCAAAAAAATTAGAAAATATAAAGATGATTTTTTAAGTTACCTTGCCTTGCAAGTTTTTAGTTTTTGTGTTAATATATCTAAAGAAATCGTTTTTATTTTAGGAGGGATTATGAAAAAAGAAATTAGAATAATATTTGTAATAGGCTTTAGCTTATTTGCAATGTTCTTCGGTGCCGGAAACCTGATATTTCCAACATTTTTAGGTTATAATTCAGGTTCATATTGGCCTATAGCATTTATTCTATATATGGCGGCTGATGGGCTTTTGGCAATGATATCACTATATACTGTTTTTTGTTGTGGAGGTATAACAGAATTTGTAAAACCTTTGGGAAAATATTTGGGGACAATAATCTTAGTTTGTATCTCTTTGTGTATAGGACCTTTAGTTGCAATACCAAGAACTGGTGCGATTACTTATAATTTAGGAGTTGCTAATTTTGGATTTAAAAACTTAGTTATAACAACTGCAGTATTTTTTATTGTTACATATTTAATTTGTATTAAATCTGAAAAAATAGTTGATTTTATAGGTAGATACTTAACTCCTACGTTACTTGTATTTTTAATTATTATGATTATAACAGGAATTATTTCTCCAGTTGGAGAAATTCTACCAGGTGAAAATTTACAACAAGTGATGTATGACTCTTTTATAAATGGTTTTCAAACTTTAGATGGACTTGGAGCTGGACTTTTTAATGCTGTTATAGTAAATGCTTTGATTTTTTATAAGATTAAAAAGGAAAGAGAAAAAAAGGTAATCCTATCTTCATCAATTATAGCTTTTATATGTTTAAGTATTGTTTATGGAGGACTTTGTTTCTTAGGTGCAAGTTCAAAACTTAATGTAGAAGGAGCAAAGAACGGAACAGCTATTTTACTAAACTTTACTAATTTATTATTCGGTAGATCTGGAGTTTTAATGCTTTCTGTTATAGTTATTTTGGCTTGCCTTACAACCTCAGTTGCTCTTACAGGTGGAGTTGCGGAGTATTTTTCAGAGTTAATTCCTAAGATTCCATATAAAATTTGGGTTATAATTGTTTGTTTTGCAAGTTTTGTTTTCTCTTGCCTTGGTGTAGATGCAATAATAAAATTGGCAGTTCCACTTTTATTTACTTTGTATCCGCCAATAATAATTTTAATTTTGACAAGTGTAATTAGAAATAAAATTTCTTGTAATAGAGCTATAAAATATTCTGCTATAGTTGCAATAATTATTGGATTTATGACTGTATTAAATGACACATATGGAATTTTAGAATTTATAAAATTATTACCACTTAGTTCTTTAAGTTTTGGTTATTTGATTCCATCTGCAATAGTTTTTGCTATTGTTGCATTATTTGAAAAGAATACAGGAGATCATATTGATGTTCCTAAAGTATTAAATGCTAGAATAACTTTATATGATGAAGATGTTGGAATGCTTTATTATATATCTGAAAAGATTGATGAACCTAAGTCAGAAGTTATAAGAAAAGCAATCAAAAACTATTATGACGAATTAAAAGATAAAGAATAAGAATAAGAAAAAGAAAAGGTTGAGGATTTTACTCCTCAACCTATTTTCTTAAAAAAGTTTACTTTTTCTTCGCTTGATTTGCAACAGAATTTATTTTTGCATTTATTTCATCTTGATTTCCTAAGTAATATTTATCTATAACTTTAAAATTGTCATCAAATTCGTAAACTAAAGGAATTCCTGTAGGAATATTTACAGAAATAATTTCTTCATCTGTTAAATTATCTAAATATTTAACCAATGCTCTTAATGAGTTTCCATGGGCAGCTATTAAGACTCTTTTACCATCTAACATATCCTTTTTTATAACTTCTTCGTAATAAGGAATAACTCTCTCAATAGTATTTTTTAAACTTTCATTGTAAGGCAATTCACTTTTATTAACATTTCTGTAAGGTTCTTGATTATGAGGACATCTTTCGTCATCTTTGTCAAGTGCAGGAGGTGGAACATCAAAAGATCTTCTCCAAAGTTTTACTTGTTCTTCTCCATATTTTTCAGCAGTTTCCGCCTTATTTAAACCTTGTAATGCTCCATAATGTCTTTCATTTAATTTCCAAGTTTTTATAACAGGCAACCACTGTCTGTCCATTCTTTCTAAAACAATATTTAAAGTGTTAATTGCTCTTTTTAGATAAGAGCAGTAGCATACATCAAAGTCGTATTCATTTTCTTTTAGAGAAAAACCTGCTTCATTAGCTTCGATAATTCCTTTTTCTGAAAGACCTACATCCGTCCAGCCAGTAAATAAATTCAACTTATTCCATTCACTTTCTCCGTGTCTAATTAAAACTAATTTCATTTTCAAAAACTCCTTTAATTTTTCTTATACTAATTATATTATAAAAAACGAAACTTTACAAGAAAAAACTTGTCTAATATCAATTTTAATGATAAAATAATAGTTGGATTTATTTGTTTTATGGAGGATTTATGTTACGAAAACATTTATATAGAATAAGGGCTATGCCATACTTATTATGGACGATTATTTTTACGATAGTGCTTTTGTTTTTTATAATTTATTATTCTTTTAAAGTAAAAGATGAAAGTTTTGTTTTCACTTTGGATAATTACAAAAAGTTTTTCACACCAACTTATGTGAAAATAATTTTAGTATCTTTAAAATTATCCTTGATTTCAACTTTTTTATGTCTAATTTTGGGCTACCCTGCAGGACTTCTTCTAAGTAGGATTAAGTCTCAAAAGAGGAGAAATATTTTAGTTTTACTATTTATTATGCCTTTATGGACTAACTTTTTGCTTAGAACATACTCTTGGATGAGTATTTTTAGAGAACAAGGAATTATAAATCAAATGCTTATAAATATCGGAATTATAGATAGTCCTATAAAGTTTTTAAACAATAATTTTGCAATTATTATAGGAATGATTTATAATTTTTTACCTTTTATGGTACTTCCAATTTATACTGCACTTATTAATATCGATAAAGAATATATAGAATGTGCAAGAGATTTGGGAGCTAGGGGAAAAGATTTATTTTTGAGAGTTATTTTTCCACTAAGTTTTAAGGGAGTAATTTCTGGTTGCATTATGGTCTTTATGCCTTCTGTAACAACTTTCATAATATCAGACTTACTTGGTGGAAGTCAAAATATGCTAGTAGGAAATTTAATTCAAAGGGAGTTCTTACAGGCCAGAAACTGGGAAACAGGCTCAAGCATTTCTCTAATTATGATTCTTATAATTTTTGTAAGTCTTATGATTTTTAGGTTATTTATAAAGAAATCAGATAATGAATTTGCAGAAGGATTGAAGATATGGTAAAAAAATATACTGGGAAAATATATCTTGCTTTATGTTATATATTTTTATATATGCCAATTATATTTATGATGGTTTTTTCGTTTAATGAATCCAGATATAATAAGGATTTTACAGGTTTTAGTTTGAAATGGTATGTAGAACTTTTTAAGGATGAATCCGTTACAAGAGTTTTTTTTCAAACGCTTGTAATAACAGCAATTGCAACTATTTTTGCACTTATAATTGGAACTATCGGAGCATGGTCTATATACAGAGCTTTTAATCCAAAGCTAAGAACTTATTTTACAAATGTAACATATCTTCCGCTTATTCTACCTGACATTGTAATTGCAATTGGAATGATAATTTTATATGTATTTTTCCAACTTAATTTTGGATATTTTACTATAATTTTAGCTCATATAATATTTAATGTTCCATTTGTAGTCTTTGCGATTTTACCAAAATTACTGACTTTTGATAAGAGTCTTTATGATGCAGGAATGGATTTAGGAGCAAGACAGTTTCAAGTGTTTAAAAGAATTGTTTTACCACAATTAATACCTAATATAATCATTGGAGCATTAGTTTGTATAACTATGTCTTTAGATGATTTTACTGTTAGCTATTTTACTTCAGGGAATGGAGTTGCAACACTTTCGGTTAAAATCTATTCGATGACTAAGAGGGGAATTAGTCCTAAAATAAATGCATTATCAACATTGCTTTTTGCAATAATAATTATTATATCAACAATAACTTATGTATTTAAAAATAGAGGAGTAAAAAATGAAAAAATTTAAAAGCTTATTAGCATTATTATTAGTTTTTGCTACGGCTATATCACTTACAGCTTGTGGAAAAAGCGAAAAGAAAGAAGATAAAAAGGAAGAAAAGACAGAAGAAAGTACAGAGAAAAAAGTTTTAAATGTAACTAATACTGATCTTTTCATAGATCCTGAAACAATCAAGGAATTTGAAAAAGAATATAATTGTAAAGTAAATTATACTTTTTTTGAAGAAAATGAAGAATATTATACTAAATTAAAAAGTGGTGCAGAAAAATATGATGTAATCGTAGCAAGTGACTATATGGTAGATACTATGATTAAAGAAAATATGTTGGAAAAATTAGATAAAAGTAAAATTCCAAATATGGATAAAGTTAAAAAAGAATATAGAAACTTAGTTTTTGACCCTACGAGTGAATATTCTGTTCCATATACAATAGGAAATATCGGAATTGCTTATGATAAGTCAAAACAAGAAAAAGTTGACAGTTGGGCTGACCTTTGGAGCGAAAAAAATAAAGGTGAAGTTGTAATGTTAGACGGAAGTAGATTTACAATGGCAATAGCGATGATTAAAGAAGGATTAGATCCAAACTCAACAAAAGTTGAAGATATTGAAAAAGCCAAAAACTCTTTAATTGCTCAAAAGAAAATAGTTAAAAATTATGTTGGTGATGATCAAGCAAAAGATAACTTAATAAATGGAGATTCAAAACTTACTTGTATTTGGGGTGGAGAAGCCTTACTTGCAAAAGATGAAAATAAAAATGTAGAATTTGTTTTTCCAAAAGAAGGGGCAATCTTTATCTTTGATAACTGGGTAATCCCTAAAGTTTCAGAAAATAAAGAGTTAGCAGCAAAGTTTATTGATTTTATGTCAAGACCGGAAATTTCTGCAAGAAATTGTAACTTTGTAAAATATGGCTCACCAATTGACGGAGCTAGAGAGCTTATGGATGAAAACTTAAAAAATAGCGATATAGTATTTCCTAAAAAAGAAGTATTTGAAAAAGGTTATGTACTAAAAGACTTAGGAGAATCAAACGAAAAATTACAAGATGCTTGGACAGAAATAAAAGCAAAATAAATAAATAAATAAATTTAAAATCAAAAGACACCATTTGGTGTCTTTTATCTTTTGCTAAATTGTGAGTTACAGAAACGATAGGGTGAAGTGATAATATTTTTATAACAAAAACAAAACGTTATCCTATTACAAATACCTTTGACAAGAAGTAATATTTTTGGTATACTGTGTGTGGCTGAAAATAGCTTAGAATTTATATTTTAGGAGGACAGGATGGAAGGTTCCGAAAAGAAAATTAGTTGGCAGTCCCTTGTATTTATGTGTTTCTCAACACTTTGGGGATTTGGAAATGTTTTAAACGGATATATCTACTTTCATGGTACACAAGTTATATTTTCTTGGATACTAATGTTTGCATTGTATTTTGTTCCGTATGCACTTATGGTTGGAGAACTAGGTTCTACATTTAAAGATTTAGGTGGTGGAGTAACTTCTTGGATTCAAGAAACTACTAACTCTAAATTGGCTTACTATGCAGGTTGGACTTACTGGGCAGTACATATTACTTATATTGCTGGTAAAGGTTCAGGTGGTCTTAAAGCTTTAAGTTTTATGATTTTTAGAGATGCTAAAGCATATGATAGTATTCCTACAATCTATGTTCAATTAGCTACATTTGGTGTATTGCTATTATTCTGTTATTTAGCAACAAGAGGTTTAAGTCCTATTAAGAGATTAGCAACACTTGCAGGTTCAAGTATGTTTGTTTTAGGTATTTTATTTATTCTTATGATGTATGCGGCACCTGTAATTAATCCAAATGGTGGATATTTAAAATTGAATTTCGCTTGGAATAACTTATTCCCTAAGATTGACTTGAACTATTTAAGTAGTTTATCAATTTTAGTATTTGCTGTTGGTGGTATTGAAAAGATTTCACCATATGTAAACAAAATTGAAGGAGATTCTGCAAAAGAATTCCCTAAAGCAATGATGTTTGCAACTTTAATGGTTGTTATTAGTGCTATCTTTGGTACTGTTGCAATGGGACTTATGTTTGATATCAACGAAATTAATGCAAGTAAAGAAGCGTTTGACTCTTATGCAGCAAATGGTGCTTATTGGGCATTCCAAAAATTAGGACAATACTATGGTGTTGGTGATTTATTATTAATCATTTATTCAGCAGCTAATACTGTTGGACAATTCTCAACATTATTAATAAGTATCGATGCTCCTTTAAGAATGTTATTAGAAGACCCTAATGCAAGTCAATACATCCCAACAAGATTGTTAAAGAAGAACGAAAAAGGTGCTTATGTAAATGGTATTGCATTAGTTGCTATACTTGGTGGAGCAATTATATTAGCTCAATCATTTGTTCCAGGAGCAACTACAGTTCTTAGACAACTTACTCGTCTAAACGGTGTAGTAATGCCAATGAGATATATGTGGGTATTCGTTGCTTACTTTGCTCTTAGATATGGTAAAGAAGAACTTGACAGACATTATAGATTTGTTAAAAACAGAGGAGTCGGATTATTCTTTGGTGCTTGGTGTTTCTTAGTAACATTAGCTTGTTGTTTACTTGGAATGTACTCAAAAGACAGCTTTGAAATGGTCTTAAAGATTATAACTCCTGCAGTTTTAGTTGCTTTAGGTTTAATCTTACCAGTTCTTAGAAAAAGAGAAGACAATAAATAAATTTAGATAATAAAGGAATAAAGGAACTTTGGTTCCTTTATTTTCTTTAAAATATATTTACTGATTTTAAACCATTTAAATAGGGTAAATTAAATTTTGATAGGAGGTATTGATATGAATGATATTAAAATTTCAAAAGAATTATTAACTTTTATTGATTCAAGTAAAAGTATGTTTCATACTGTTGATACAATGAAAAAATATTTTGACAAAGCTGGATATACATTTTTACCAGAAAATGAAAAATGGAATATCAAAAAAGGTGGAAATTATTACACTACAAGAAATAATTCAAGTATATTAGCTTTTCAAGTAGGAAAAGAACTTAGTGACTATCATTTCCAAATAACTGCTGCTCACAGTGATTCTCCAACATATAAAGTAAAAGCAGTTCCAGAAATGGACGCACCAGGAGAACATTTAAAATTAAATGTTGAAGGTTATGGTGGAATGATTGACTCAACTTGGTTTGATAGACCTTTAAGTCTAGCTGGTAGAGTTTTGGTTAGAGAAAAAGGAAAAATAGTAAATAAATTATTCTATATTGATAAAGATATTTTAATGATACCAAATGTTGCAATCCATTTAAACAGAGAAATAAACAATGGATATGCTTACAATAAGCAAATTGATTTATTACCTTTATTTTCTGCTGGAGAATTGAAAAAAGGTGATTTTGACAAAATGGTTGCGGATGAATTGGGTGTTAAAGTTCAAGATGTTGTTGCAAAAGATTTATTCTTAGTAAATCGTCAAAGACAATGTATTTGGGGATATAAAGATGAATTTGTTTCAACACCTAAACTTGATGACTTACAATGTGCATTTACATCAATGAAAGCATTTTTAGAAGCAAAAAATCCAAAAGCAATAAATGTTTGTGCAGTTTTTGATAATGAAGAAGTTGGCTCAAATACAAAACAAGGTGCAATGTCAACATTTATGAAAGATGCTCTAAAGAGAATTAATGCTTCTCTTGGATTTGGAACTGATGAATATCATCAAGCAGTGGCAAAATCTTTCTTAGTAAGTTGTGATAATGCTCATGCTGTTCATCCAAATCATCCTGAACTTTATGATCCAACAAATAGAACTTTTATGAATAAAGGTATCGTTATAAAAGAAGCTGCAAATCAAAAATATACAACAGACGCTTTCAGTAGAGCGGTATTTTTAGAAATTTGTAAAAAAGTAAAGGTTCCTACACAATTCTTTGCAAATAGATCCGATAAAGTTGGTGGTTCAACTCTTGGAAACTTATCAAATATTCAAGTTAGCTTACATGCTCTTGATATTGGGGTTGCTCAACTTGGAATGCACTCAAGTTTTGAAACTTGTGGAATTAAAGATACAGGATATATGGTTACAGCATTAAAAGAATTCTTCTCAACAAATATTAAAATTGATGGTTCTGATGGAGTGATTTTTGAATAATGGCAAGAAGAATTACACCGAAGGAAATGTCAGAAGATAAAGCCAAAATATCACTGACAGGATTAACCATTATTATGATGGGAACTTTGTTTATATATTTTTTATGGGCTGTTATAAATAGTAAATTTTTAGTTAATTTTAGTATAGATGCATTAGTTGGAGTAGTTGCTCTTGTTATTTTAATTAGAAATTTAAAAATAAAATACAGTATAATAAAAAAATATACAAGTGAAAAACAATTTATGATTTTAGATTTAGTCGCTTTTGCTCTATGCATTTTAATAAAAGTTGTAGTGCAAATTCCTTTTGATTTTTCTTTAATCATTTTGTTAATTTCACATTATGCTACAAAGCAAATATTTAATAAAATGGTAAAATAAGGCAAGGTATATTGTTTTTACAGAATAAAAAATTAGAGAGGGTTGTTTTAAATAATTCTCTCTTTTTGTTTTCTTATTTTAAAATAAGGGTATTCTTTAACTAGATATAGAGGAGAGGTAAAATCAATTTAGAAGTATTAAAAAATAAATTTAAAGGAGGATTTTTATGAAACCATTTATTTACAATATTCCTGTTAAGGTATATTTTGGAGAAGGACAACTTTCTAATCTTGGAAGAGAATTGTCAAAATATGGGAAAAAAGTTTTATTAACTTACGGAGGAGGTTCTATTAAAAAGATAGGACTTTATGATGAGGTTATAAAAGAAATAAAAGGAGCAGGACTTGAAGTTTTTGAACTTTCAGGGATAGAACCTAATCCTAGAATAGAATCTGTTAGAGAGGGTGCTAGAATATGTAAGGAAGAAAATATTGATGTGGTTCTTGCAGTTGGTGGAGGTTCAACGATTGATGCCTCAAAATTTATTTGTGCCGGAGCAAAAGTTGATTTTGACCCATGGAATTTTCTAGATTTAGAAAAAAGAGCAAAAATAGAAGATGCATTGCCTCTTTTAACTATATTAACACTTTCAGCAACCGGTTCTGAAATGGATAATGATGGAGTTATTTCAAACCTTAAAACAAAAGAAAAATTAAGCAATGGTTCAATGTGTATGTTACCAAAAGTTTCATTTCTTGACCCTAAAAATACCTACAGTGTAAGTGAGTATCAAACTGCTTGCGGTTCAGCAGATATTTTGAGTCATATCCTAGAAGTTTATTTTACAACAGAAAATGATTTGTTTATGCTTGATTGTGTTATGGAAGGTCTTATGAAAACAGTTATAAAATATGCTCCGATAGCTATGAAAGACCCTACAAACTATGAAGCTCGTGCTAATTTAATGTGGGCATCTTCCTGGGCAATAAACGGTTTTATAAACGGAAGTAAATCAACTGCTTGGAGCTGTCACCCAATGGAACATGAACTTTCAGCTTTTTATGATATAACTCATGGACATGGACTTGCAATATTAACTCCACGTTGGATGCAATATTGTTTAAATGATGAAAATATATACAAATATGTTCAATTTGGAGTTAATGTTTTTGGCATAGATAAAAATCTTTCTGATAGAGAAATTGCAGAAAAAGCCATTGAAAAACTTTCAGAATTTTTATTTAATGACTTAAAATTACAAAGTACATTAAAAGATGTAAATATTAATGATAAAAATTTTGCTATTATGGCTAAGAAGGCTTGTAAGGGAAAAGAAAGTATAAAAGGCTTTAGAGAATTAACACTTGAAGATATAGAAAATATTTATAGAATGTGCTTGTAAAATTTTAAAAATAATTAAATAAGAACCCCACCCTTCCTCGATGCTTCGCATCGGGTGGGTACCCGGGAACCTTGTTGTTTCACAATAAAAACTCGTCTAACATGTTTAGATGAGTTTTTTTATACAATATAGAATATTCGATATGAAAATAATTTAATAAAAATTTTTTCATAATAAAAAGCTCCTTAAATAATAAATACGATATTTTAAAATTAACATTATAAGTTTACAATATCAATTTATCCTATCATATATTATAATTTTATTTTATGTCAATATATAAGAGAAAAATAATAGTTATTATATTTGACAAATAATAATAATTATGATATTCTTGTGATAACGATTTACCTAGAGATAAAATTAAATAGATAAATTATTTTTTCGAGATATATCTTATATAAGCTTTTAGTGATTTTTGTTTTGGGAGGTAGTTATGTGTAATTTGTTTTTTAAATATTTTATAAAACAGAAGAAGAATATATTATTTCTTATTATAATTATAAGTTTTGGTCTAATTATGTCCTCCGTTTCAAAAATTGAAAACAAGAAGACTAATGATGAATATATTTCTTCCAAGGAAGAGTCATTAAAATATCATGAATCGATTGTCAAAGAAGCCGAAGAAAAATTATCTCAAAACAATCTTACAAAAGAGGAAATAGAAGATTTAACTAGAGATAGAGAAGCTTTTTCAAAGTTATTAGAAGATGACAAGGTCAAATATGAAGCTAGTAAAAATTATGATTGGAAAACTTTATATGAAATATATATGAAATTTCTTAAACCTGAAAAAACTAATAGTTTTATTGCTATGGGTTTAAATACAATTGATATTCATCCATTAACTATTGAAATAACGTATGAAACCTTAAAATATTTAAAAGACAATAATATTCCTTCAGCTCATCCTTTAAAATTGCAGAGAACAGAGTTTGACCAACCTCGAACTTCAGAAGAAGAGGAAACTTTAAATCTAAATAGTAAAAAAACTCTAGTAGGAACTTCGCATAGATTATGGGACTTTTTTACAAATAATTTAGTATTAATCTATACTTTTATAATTGTAGTAACTTTTGGTATTTTATTTTCAAAACTGGAGGAGAGTCAAAATAAAACTATTAGATTTTTAAGGACATCGGGGGCAAGTAAATTTAGGATTGTATCGTCGGGACTTTTCACAGGTGGAATTTTAACTATTTTGCTTGGACTGTTGATACCTGTAATGTTTTTTGGAATAGAATTTATGATAAATGGTTCATCATCTTTTAAATATCCGATTACAACTTATATTGTAAAAAGTGATTATTTTTCACTTATGAGTTTTGGATATAAGATTGTTCCAATATCTAATGTTTTAATAAAAAGTTTGATTTTGTTCTTGCTCTATGGAATATTTGTTTTCCTTGTTACAAGTACAATTTCAACTTTTGTAAAATCAAGTGTAAAATCTGTTATTTTATCCTTTGGACTTATAGCAACTTTACAGATGTTTAATAAATGGTATAATCCGTTTTCGTACTGGAGAGTTGGAAAGATTGCTGACGGAAGTATAAATATTTTATCTAAAACAATTACTTACAGTTTTAACAAATCTTGTAAAATTTTGATAATTGTAATTTGTATTTTAACAATTTTATTAATTTGTATAGCTCTTATGCAGGATAAAAGGGAAAATATTTAACATACTAATTAAAATATGTTATAAGTACGGTAGAGAGTTTATTGAGCATAAAATGGAATTGATGAATTTGAAAGGGAGATAATATTATGAAAAAATTATTCAAAAAGATTTTGTTAACTATATGTTTAATGGTGACGATTTTTTCTGTGATGTCTGTATCTACTACAGCAGAAGAAGTTGTGAAAAAATCATATAAAAATTATGAAGTTAAAGGAGAAGTGGCTCCAAGTACAATATATATTAGTAATTATTTTGTTGCTACCAAAGGATCATTGAAAGGAACTCACCCTTACAATAGAAAGCATGGTAGATTTTACTATAGGGGAACTTTATATCTAACAAGTTATCAATCCACTGGAGATGGATATTTAGCATATTATTCTGGATACGTTAAAAGAAGATAATATAATATTGCCCAATAAACTCTCACTATTTTTTGGAGGCATATATGTGTAATTTGTTTTTTAAATATTTTATAAAACAGAAGAAAAATATTTTATTTCTTATTATACTTTTAATTCTTGGATTTGGAACATCATCAATATCCAAGTTTGAAAATTATAAAAATATAAAAAAACAAATTGAAATTAATATGAGTGTAATTGAAGATGTAAAATTATCTTTAGAATATTTCAAGCAAGAATTAAAAGAAGGAAAACTTTCAGAAGAAGATAAAAAATTAAACGAAGAATATCAAAAAGATTATATCAAAATTATTAAAAATAGAAGTGAAATGATTGATAAAATAGAAAATTTAGATTGGGAATTTCTATATGTTAAAGAGTTAGAAAGTCTTAAAGATTCTGATGGGAATTTTACAATTATAGACTTAAATAATGATTTAGTTAAGGATTATCATATTAATAAATTGACAGTTGAAGTCACATTTGAAACTTTAACATATCTAAAAAAATATAATATTCCTTCAGCTCATCCATTATTTTTAGAAAAAACAGAGTTTGAACAACCTAGAACTTCAGAAGAAAGTAATCTTCTTGACTATTATAGCAAAAAAACTTTAATAGGAACATCCCACAGATTATGGGACTTTTTTACAAATAATTTAGTGTTAATATATACTTTTATAATTGTAGTAACTTTTGGTATTTTATTTTCAAAACTGGAGGAGAGTCAAAATAAAACAATTAGATTTTTAAGGATATCGGGGGCAAGTAAATTTAGGGTTGTATCGTCGGGACTTTTCACAGGTGGAATTTTAACGATTATACTTGGACTATTGATACCTACAATATTTTTTGGAATAGAATTTTTAATAAACGGGTCATCATCTTTTAAATATCCGATTACAACTTATATTGTTAAAAGTGATTATTTTTCACTTATGAGTTTTGGATATAAGATTGTTCCAATATCTGATGTTTTAATAAAAAGTTTGATTTTGTTCTTGCTCTATGGAATATTTGTTTTCCTTATTACAAGTACAATTTCAACTTTTGTAAAATCGAGTGTAAAATCTGTTATTCTATCCTTTGGACTTATAGCAACATTACAGATGTTTAATAAATGGTATAATCCGTTTTCATACTGGAGAGTTGGAAAAATTGCAGATGGCAGTATAAATTTTTTATTTAAAACTATTACTTACAGTTTTGATAAATCTTGTAAAATTTTGATAATTGTAATTTGTATTTTAACAATTTTATTAATTTGTATAGCTTTTATTCAAGATAGAAGGAGGAATGGATATGCCTAGTTTGTGTATAAAAAATCTTACTAAAAGATATGGAGAGAATGTAGTTTTAAATGATTTATCTTTAGAGCTTGACAATGCAGAGGTTTGGGCTTTGGTCGCACCTAACGGAACGGGAAAAACTACTCTTTTAGATTGTATTACAAATTTGATTAGCTATCAATCAGGACAGATTACTGTAAATGGTATAGACAATAGAGATAATGCTATTTTTAAAAAATTGTCGTATTTGCAAGATGCAAGTATTTTATTTCCAAATTTAACGGGACTTGATCATTTGAAATTTGTAGCAAATATACAAAAATTACCAAAGACTAGAATAAAAGAAATTGTAAGTCTAACTAAGATTGAAAAATTTTATAAAAGACCAGTTAAGACATATTCTTTGGGAATGAAACAGAGATTACTTTTGGCTATTGCTCTTATAAATAATCCTGAAGTTTTATTGCTTGACGAACCATTTAATGGACTTGATCCGAGCAGTCAAATTGAGCTTAGAGTGATGTTAAAGGAAATTTCGAAAAAGGGAACTCTTGTAATTTTATCAACACATTTTTTAGGAGAAATTAGCCAATTAACTGATAATCTTCTATTCATAAAGAATAAAAAAATTGTAAAAAAGATTGTGGAAGATGAATTTTTAATCTATGCTATTGATACTACTTCCAATGAGCAATCTTTAGAAATTTTATCTCCATTTGTAGTAAGTGCTGAAATTGAAAAAGATATGATAATTTGCCAGTTTAAAAAGAATTCTTTTGACGATGCAATTAAGGCAATACAAGATAAAGGCATAAAATTAATTAAAATAAGAGAGCATATAAATGCGTCTGAACAGATGTATCAAAGATTGTTTGCTGAGTAGGTGAATGTTATGAATACATTTATATTAGAATGTAAAAAATTTATAAGAAGTAGAGTATTTGTAGTAATTCTAGGTGTTGTTTTTGTGTTGTTAGCTTCTCTATTTTATAAAAATTATTTAAATTTTCAACAAGTTGAAGCAGATAAAAAACATGAGTTACTTATGGTTAAAGAAAAAATAGGATTAATTTTATATCCTAAAGGTAAAAATGCTTCTTGTAGATATTCTGGAGATAAAGATAAAATGGCTTTGTTGAAAGAATCTCTTAATATAGCTGAAAATACTGTAAAACTTAGATATAGTGGAAATGAAAGAGGCTTTATGGAAAGCGCTATATTGATGTATGAAAAAATCATTGAAATTAAGGAAAATGATATAGATTTTTCTATGTCAAAAAGTTATGCACAACATGAAAAAGAAAGGCTATCCGAAATAATTAAAGTAAATGGAACTTATCAATATGAAGAAGCTCCGTTGGATGGAGTTTTAGTTGAATACAATAATATAAAGTATATTCTAGCTGTAATTTTTTTGGTAACTCTATTTTATTTCTTTATAACTACTTATTTAGACTTTTACTATCATAAGGGATTTTTATTTACACTTCCTATAAAAAAGACGAGTTTTATAGTTTCGAAGGCTATTATTTCTTTTATTATTAATATTGTATTAATAATAAGTCAATTTGGATTAAGTTTAGTTTTTTCATACTTTTGGAAGTGGAAAATTGCTTTTGATTACCCTGTTTTTCACGAGTTGGCTGGTGGATTTTTACCTGTAAAAAAGGCTTTACTTAATTATATTGAAATAGAAATTGCAGTATGTTTTATTGCATTGCTTATTTCTACTGTTTTGTACGGTTTATATATTAAAATTAAAAAATAAATTTTTTTTACTGTGAAATAGTTTGAAAATCATTTTACAGTATTTTTTTACTTTAATATTTTTTGATTTTGATAAAATTGTTTTATAAATTTTATGTATTTTATAGGGAAAATTTGTGAATTTATTTTTCTAAAGTGTTTTATTTTATTAAAATCTATGATATAATAATGTTGGAGTTTGTAAACGATTTAATTGTAATTATAAATTTATTTTTAAAGGAGTGATAAAATGTCAGCACCTACTATAAAAGATGTAGCTAAATTAGCAGGAGTTTCAATTTCTACTGTTTCAAGAGTTATGAATGAATCAAAACCTGTTAGTCCAGAATCAAGAAGAAAAGTTTTAGATGCAATAAAAAAATTGGATTTTAAGCCTAATGAATTGGCAAGAAGTCTTGTAATGAGAAAATCAAATATGATTGGGGTAATTGTTAAAGATATTGGTATTTCTTATATGGCTCAAATTATTAGAGGAATTGAAGAAATTGGAAGAATGTACAATTATGATATTTTGCTTTCTAGTACATATGGAGATATTGAAGTAGAGCATAAGATTATCGAATTTATGTGCACTAAACAGGTTGAAGGAATAATTATGATTAGTGAAAAAATTAATCCTGAAATTCTGTTTAAGTTGAAAAGTAAAAAAATTCCTTTTGTAAGACTTGATAAATTTTACGAATATACAGATGAACATACTGTAAGTATAGACTATAAATCAACTTGTAATAAAATGACTAATTATCTTATAGATGAAGGTCATGAAAGTATAGTTTTTATAAGTGAAGATGTTACAAGTAGAATTGGTAGAGAAAAACTTGCAGGATTTAATGAAGCTGTTGCACAAAGAAAAGTAAAATCAGCGCTTATAAATGCAAAAGATATAACAGTTCAAACAGGATATGATATGGGAGAAGAAATTTTCAAACTTATCAAAGAAAATAATTCAACTGTTGTTTTTGCAAGTGAAGATGCTTTAGCTATCGGTTTTATTAGTTATTGTTACGATAATGGTCTTAAAGTTCCACAAGACATTTCAGTTGCAGGGTTTGGTGATGATATAATTGCATCAATTTATAGACCTGCCCTTACAACGATAGAAGAACCATATTATGATATGGGAGCAATCTCTATGAGAAAGTTGATTAAGGAACTTAGAAACGAAGAAAAATTAAAAGATGTTACAATCTTGCCTTCAAGAATAATTGAAAGAGGTTCGGTTGCAACATTCACTAAGAAAGATAAGTAAATAAATTTTAAAAATGCTCTTCTTTTTGAAGAGCTTTTTTTGAAATGAAAGAAGGTGATAGAATGGGGATATATTGGGCTGTTCGAGATGGCTTTAAAAAGGCAAAAACTAGATTTTTATTTGGATTAATTTTTGATATTCTTAGTAGTTTCATTTTGATATATATAATTACTCTTTCTGGAACTATTGTAGATTTGTTTAAAAGTCCAAATTTTGAAGCTGTTAAAGTTTATAAATATGTGGGTTTAATGGTTTTTTTAGGAGTAGTAAACTTCTTTGGCTTTATGACTTTTTCATATTTAGCCTATGGATCAGGTGCAAAGCTAAAAATGTATTACAAAGATATAATCTTTAGAAAAATCTTAAAAAAGTCTCCTGACTTTTTTCAAAAAAATACTGCAGGTGATGTAATCGGACTTGCAGATAACGAAACAAAGTATATATACGACTATTTTACTTTTGGAATTCTATTAGCTTGTGATTCTATTGTTATGCCTTTAATATGTGCAAGTTATTTGGTGTTTTTTATTTCTTGGGAGCTTACAGTTGCTGTTATGTTGCCATTTGTTTTTACTGCAGTAATCACAAATAAAATTAGTAATAAAGTAGGAAAAGTTAATGAAGAAATGAATTTGACTTTTGGAAAGTCAAGTCAAGAGATTTTGGAAATAATTGAAGGAATAAAACTTATTAAAAGTTATGTAAATGAGGAAGTAAGACAAAAGAATATTTCTAAAATCATTAAATATTATTTTGACTTAGCTTTTATAGAAGTAAATCTTTGGATGTTATCATTTCTTTCAAACTCCTTTATAAGGTCAATTTCCATGGTTATTGGACTTTTTTATGGAGCGTTTTTAGTAAGAAATGATAGTATTACAGTTGGGAAACTTGTAACATTCTTTGGATTAGCTGAGATGTTGGCTTGGTCTTTTTGGGGACTTGGAGATTGTATAAATACTTATAAAAGAGCTTTAGTTTCTATAAATAGAATAAATCTTTTACTTGATGATAAGACAGAAATAGAAAACGGAGATAGAATTTTAGAGAACTTTTCCACTATGGAATTTAAAAACTTTTCTTTTAGTTATCCCGGAGAAAAAGAAGTTTCACTTAAAGACATCAGTTTTAAGTTAAATAAAGGAGAAACTTTAGGAATAGTTGGAAAAAGTGGAAGTGGAAAGAGTACATTAGTTAAACAGATTTTAAGATTTTATAATTTTGATAAAAATAGGATTTTTATAAATGATATTCCTTATGAAGACTATGATATTACGTCAGTAAGGAATAAATTTGGATATGTAAGTCAAGAGAATATTTTGCTTTCTAAAACTGTCAGAGAAAATATTTTATTTGGAAGTATTGCTGAAAGTGATGAAAAAATTATAAATGTTCTAAAAAAGGCAGATTTTTACAAAGATATACAAAATTTGGAAAAAGGACTGGATACTATTGTCGGAGAACGTGGTCTTGGACTTTCAGGAGGACAAAAGCAAAGAATTTCTCTTGCCAGAGCTTTATATCGGGATCCTGAAATTTTAATTTTAGACGATTCTTTTTCTGCAATTGATGCGAATACTGAAAGTAAAATTGTAAATTCTCTTAAGGAAAATAGAAAAAATAGGACAAATATAATTATTTCTCATAGAATTTCTGCAGTTGAACATTCTGATTTGATTTTAGTTATGGACAATGGAGAAATAATCGACAGAGGTACTCATGAAGAACTTATTTCTAGAGATTCTTGGTATAAGGAACAATTTGAGTATCAAAGTTTGGATAAGGAGGAAGAAGATGAAAAATAGTAAATTAAAATTTTTAACTTCCTACCTTTTAGAAGAAAAATTCCTGTTTTTTACAGGCTCAATCTGTACTGTATTTAGAGTTTTTCTTGATGTATATTTACCAACTGTAATTTCTTCAATTATAGATGCAGATTTAGTCAATATGGAAAATTTTTATTCTTTTATTGTTCAAAAAGCACTATTATATCTGGGACTTAATGTATTGCTTTTAGTATTTTTATTCTTTGTAAGAATTTGTTTTAATAAACTATCTTGTAATATTGCATATAAAATTCAATTCAGTTTAATAAGACATATGCAAAACTTTAAAATGCAATATTTTGACAGTTCTTATGCCGGAGATTTGGTTTCAAGATTTACAACAGATACTAATACAATTAAAGAGTTATATCAAACTCTTTTAAATGATCTTTTGGGTTTTGTGTTGAATTTGGCAATGATGCTTACTGTTATGTTTTATATCAGTCCATATCTGCTATTAATTGTTTTAATTTATTTACCACTTATGTATATGGTAACTAAATATTACGGAGAAAAACTTACAGCAGTTACTAAAACAATAAGAAAACATGAAGGAATTACAAGCTCAATTTATAATGAAACGATTAAATCATTACCTGTAATTCAAGTCTATGGAAATGAAGATTTGATGATTGAGTCTTTTGAAAGAGAAAATAAAGAAGTTGAAAAGAATTATATTAAGAGGACTATTTTAAATGCTTTATTCTCATGGAATTTAATTGATTTTACTATGATTTTTACAAATGCCATGATAATCTTAGTCTTTACAATTCTAAAAATTAATGGATTGGGATTAAGTGTTGGTATCTTATATGTTTTAATTGAGTATAATAAAAGAATTTTAAGACTTTTTATGAACTTTTTATCACAAATAAATAGATATAAGACAGCACTCGTTTCTTGCGATAGAATAATCAAAATTTTTGAAATAGAAGAAGAAAAAACTACGGATAGAGAAATTGACCTTGAAGGAAATATTGAATTTAAAAATGTAGGCTTTGAGTACAAAGAAAATGTTCCCGTTTTAAAGGATGTCAATTTTAAACTTGACAAAGGAAAGTCAATTGCTTTTGTTGGTGCTACCGGAAGCGGAAAGTCAACTATAATGAATTTGATTTTAGGATTTTATGAAAATCAAAGAGGGAAAATTTTATTTGACGGACAAAATATAAAAAATTTAAGTAAAGCTTCTTACAGAAAACAAATGGCTGTAGTTCTTCAAGATCCATATATTTTCACAGGAAGTATAAGAGATAATATTACTCTTAAAGAAGAAAATATAACTGAAAGTGAAGTTTTAGATGCAATAGTAAAAGTTGGTGGTAAAAATCTTTTACAAAAAAGAAATAACAATTTAGATTATGAACTGGCAATAAGCGGATCAGACTTATCTCTTGGAGAAAAACAAATCATTTGCTTTGCTAGAGCTATTGTTAGAAATCCAAAAGTTTTAATCTTAGATGAAGCAACAGCAAACATCGATACTGAAACGGAAAAAATAATCAACTATGGAATTGAGGTTTTGAAGCAGGGTAGAAGTACGATGATTATTGCACATAGATTGTCCACTGTAAAAAATTGTGATACAATAGTTATGATAGAAAATGGAAAAGTTTTAGAAACAGGTACACATGACGAGCTTATTGCTTTGAATGGAAAATATAAAACTTGGTATGAAATACAATCTGCAAAAGGGGACAATAATGAAGAAAGAGTATTATGATTTATATGATATAGTTATTAAGGATATAAATGCTGACGGATATTTTGTTTATTCCAATAAGGCAAAAAAATTCATAAGAGAAAAAACAAATATGACTGTTGATCAACAAAAAAGAGCATTTCAATTTTTTGAACTTATGGGCTATTTTAATCAACACGATAAATTCCCGAAGATTTATATAAGGAGTAAAAAATTAAAGGGTGGTTGTTAATTCAAAAGGGCTGTAAAAACAGCTCTTTTTTGTTGTTTTTTGCTTTATTAAGTATTATGATGTTAAATATTTTATTTGTTATAATTTTTTAAAATAACTCGTAAGCTGATTTATATTTAACGGTAAGCTATTAAACAAAGTTTTTTTCCTTATCCGTCATTTCGACTGTAGCGTTAGCAAAATGAATCTAGCCCTAACATTGATTATTTAATTTTAAATAATCAATAGTAGGTCTGACGCAAAGATTGTCCAAATCTTGATTTGGGTACAATCGACTGTGGAAATCTCCTAAAGCCCATGATTTTTTGCAACAAAAAAAGCAGATTGCTCTGCTTTTTACTAGTCCATATTGTATCTTTTTTTGAATTTTTCAATTCTACCACCTTTTTCAACAAATCTTTGACGACCTGTGTAGAATGGGTGAGAGTCAGAACTGATTTCGATTTTAATTAATGGATAAGTGTTACCATCTTCCATTTCTATTGTTTCATTTGAAGTTTTTGTTGACCCACAGATGAATTTATATCCACTTGTTGTATCCATAAAAACTACTTTATTATATTCTGGATGTATTCCCTTTTTCATTGTATTCACCTCACTTAAATATTATAAATTAATCACTTCGCATATTATATCATATCGTAAAATATAAATCAAGTATTTTTAATATATAAATTAAAAATATTTTGAAATATACAATATCATACAAGAAATATTTTGTAAAACTACTTTAATGAATTTGCGTTTTTGTTTTAAAAATGTTATTCTTATTGTAGTATGATTTTAGGAGATAGTTATGAGTAGAGCAGATGATATATTTATTTCAATGTGTAAAGATATACTTGAAAATGGAGTAGACACAAAGGGAGAAAAAGTTCGTCCTGTTTGGGAAGATGGAACAAAGGCATATACGATAAAAAAATTTGGAGTTGTAAATAGATACAATTTGGCGGAAGAATTTCCTGCACTTACACTTAGAAAAACAGCTATAAAATTATGTACTGACGAAATGCTTTGGATATGGCAAAAGAAGTCCAATAATATTAAGGATTTAAAGAGTCATGTTTGGGATGAATGGGCTGATGAAAACGGAAGTATCGGAAAGGCTTACGGTTATCAGCTTGGAGTTAAACATAAATATAAGGAAGGGATGTTTGACCAGGTTGATAGAGTTATTTACGATTTGAAAAACAATCCTTATAGTAGAAGAATAATTACAAATATTTACGTTCATGAAGATTTATCTGAAATGAATTTATATCCTTGTGCATATAGTATGACTTTTAATGTTATAGGGAACAAGCTGAATGCTATTTTAAATCAAAGGAGTCAAGATATTTTGGCAGCAAATAATTGGAATGTTTGTCAATATGCAATTTTGATTCATATGCTTGCTAGAGAATGTAATTTGGAAGTTGGAGAGCTTGTTCATGTAATAGCTGATGCTCATATCTATGATAGACATGTTCCGATTATAAAAGAACTTATTACTAGAGAAAAATTTCCTGCTCCAAAGGTTACTTTAAATCCTGATGTTAAAAACTTTTACGATTTTACATCAGATGATGTTATAATAGAAAATTATAAATGTGGAGAACAAATAAAAGATATTCCGATTGCAATTTAGGAGAAAATTATGAAAAGAAAAATTAATGTTTTTGATTATGCAAAAGAAATAATGTTAGCAGTTGAAAAGGGTGTTTTGCTTACAACAAAGTCAAAAGAAAAGGTAAATACAATGTCAATTTCTTGGGGAACTTTGGGAATAGAATGGAATAGACCGATTTTTACAGCATTTGTTAGAGAAAGTCGTTTTACAAAAAAATTACTTGATGAAAGTGGAGAATTTACTGTAAATATTTTTTTAAATAATTTTGATAAAAATATAATTGGAGTTTGCGGAACTAAATCAGGAAGAGATACCGATAAAATTAAAGATTTGAATTTAACTTTGATTGAACCTGAAATTGTCGATGTTCCTGCGATAAAGGAATTGTCTTTAACTTTGGAATGTAAGGTTATTTATAAACAAAAACAAGATGAAAATGCAATTCCCAAGGAAATAAAGGAAAAAAATTATCCTGAAAATGTGTCAGGAGAATTTTATGGAGCAAACAGGG
Organism: Parvimonas micra; assembly: GCF_037482165.1. Classification (NCBI taxonomy): domain Bacteria; kingdom Bacillati; phylum Bacillota; class Tissierellia; order Tissierellales; family Peptoniphilaceae; genus Parvimonas; species Parvimonas micra. Next base: position 1,269,202 of record NZ_CP148048.1, on the reverse strand, counting down.
ATTATCATACAGCTTATTATGGAGAAATTGTAAGTGCATATATAATAGAATAAAATTAAATTTTTGTGTCAATTTTATAAAATTGACACTTTTTTAATTGTGAAATTATAAAAATATATTGACAAAATTAATTAAATTATATAACATATAGAGAGTTTATAGATTATACGGAGATGTTTTTATGGAATATAGAATTTTAAAAAGCGAAGAAATTGAAAAGGCATTCGCTTTGCGAGAGGAAGTTTTCGTCGATGAACAAAAAGTCCCACTTGAATATGAAGTTGATGACAGAGATAGTTTAGAAGATACAATTCATGTTGGAGTTTTTGAAGGAGATGAGCTTCTTGCAACTGCAAGGATTATGAATATAAATAAAGACATTGTCTATTTTGGAAGAGCCTGTGTAAAGAAATCTTGCAGAGGAAAGGGAGTAGGGAAGTTTTTATTTATAAGTATGGAAGAAACTGTAAAAAAATTTAAGAAAGAAAATGAAAAGAAGACAATCAGATTTTCAGCACAATATCATGCAATGACCTTTTATGAAATGTTAGGATATACTAAAGATAATGATGATATTTTTGTTGAAGTTGGAATAGAACATATTTCAATGAGTAAGATTGTGTAAGGAGTTAGTTTTGTATAAAAATTTAGTTATAGTAGAATCTCCAACAAAGGCTAAAACAGTGAGCAAAATGCTTGGAAGTAATTACAAAGTTGTAGCAAGTGTTGGACATATAAGAGATTTACCTAAAAGCAAAATGGGGATAGACATAGAAAATAATTTTGAACCTGAATATATAAATGTAAGAGGAAAGGCATCCAAGATTAAAGAATTAAAAGAGCTTTATAAAAATTCTGAAAACATATATCTTGCGACCGACCCCGACAGAGAAGGGGAAGCAATTTCTTGGCATATTGCCTACCTTTTAGGTCTTGATATTAATGCAAATAACAGAATAGAATTTCACGAAATTACTAAAAAAAGTATCAAAGAATCTATAAAAAATTCAAGAAAAATAGATATGAATTTAGTAAATTCTCAACAAGCTAGAAGAGTTTTAGATAGACTTGTAGGATATAAACTATCTCCGATTCTTTGGAAAAAAATAAAGAGTGGACTTTCTGCAGGTCGTGTTCAATCTGCAACTTTAAAAATTATCTGTGAACGTCAAGAAGAGATAGATAATTTTGTTCCGGAAGAATTTTGGAAGATCGAAGGGATACATAATGTCCAAAACATAGAGTTTAAATCACTATATTATGGAGAATATGAAAATAAAAAAATAGTAAAAAAAGAAATAAAAAATGAAAAAGAGGCTTTAAAAGTTGTAGAAAAAACAGATAAAGATAATTTTATCGTGGAAGATGTAAAAAAGGTAAAAAAAGAGAGAAAACCACAACCACCTTTTACTACAAGTACATTACAACAAGAAGCGGGAAGAAAATTAGGTTTTTCAAGCTCAATGACTATGAGTATTGCTCAACAACTTTATGAAGGGATTAATGTTGGTAAAGAAGGATCAGTCGGTTTGATTTCATATATGAGAACTGACTCAACTAGAATTTCATCAGAAATAGTTGCAGAGGCAATTGAGTATATTACCGAAAATTATGGGAAAAATTATGCAAGTAAAGGTAATGAGTACAATTTAAAGAAAAAAAATTCACAAGATGCTCATGAGGGTGTTAGACCAAGTAGTATTTTTAGAAGTCCTGAAAAAATAAAAAGCTATTTAACTGCAAATCAATATAAACTTTATAAATTAATTTGGGAAAGAACAGTCGCTTCTCAAATGAAAGCTGAAAGTTACGAAAGTACACAAATAGTTTTAAATTCTAATAATTGTATCTATAAATTAAATGGAAGATATACTTTATTTGACGGATTTTCAAAAATATATACTTCAAGTGATATTAAAGATGAACCATTGCCAAAACTTGAAGTTAAAGATGTAATAAAAGCTGAAAAAATAGAACAAAGTCAACATTTTACAAAACCGGTTGCCAATTTTACAGAGGCTACTTTGGTTAAAAAACTTGAAGAAAACGGGATTGGAAGACCAAGTACCTATGCTAGTATTATAAACAGTTTGACAAGCAGATTTTATATTTTAATTGAGAATAAAAAAATCATTCCAACGGATTTAGGAAAAAATGTAAATAAGTTTTTAGTTTCCAACTTTGAAACAATTATAAATGAAAAATTCACTATGGAAATGGAAGAAAAACTTGATGAAATAGCTGAAAATAAAAAGGATTGGAAAAAAGTTATTTCAGACTTCTATGCTGTTTTTGAAACATTTTTGAAAAGGTCTGAAGGAGATTCAGAGGATTATAAAATAAAAGATGAAGTTCTTGATGAAAAATGTCCACAATGTGGTAAAAATTTGGTTGTCAAAAAGACAAAATTCGGTAGATTTATCGGTTGTAGCGGATTTCCTGATTGTAATTATATAAAAAAGGAAGTTAAAGATACTGGGGTAAAATGTCCTAAATGTGGTGGAAGAATAATAGAAAAAATATCCAAAAAGAGAAAAGTTTTTTACGGTTGTGAAAATTATCCTGAATGTGATTATGCAATTTGGGACAAGCCTATAGCTGATAAAAAATGCGAAAAATGTGGAAAATTCTTAGTTGAAGTTAAAAATAGATTTAAACATGCACTAAAATGTTCCGACGAAAATTGTGATTTTGAGATTGATTTAAAGAAAAAGAAAAATGAAAAATAAAAGATTAGAACTTAACAAATTCGCTTTTCCACTTATGGTAAACTTCATTCTAAGTTATATTTTGGAGTTATCCGATATTGCTATCGTTGCAAGAGTTTCAACACCCGCATTTAATGCGGTAAATTTGATTTCTTCAACATTATATACTATAAGTGGAGTTTTAGGAGCGACTGCAATAATTATAAATACAAAACTTGGAGAAAAACTGGGACAAGGAGATAAAAAAGGTTTAAATTATGAATTTTTTTCGTCTCTTGCTATAAATATTTTTATCGGAATTATATTCTTATTATTAATGTTGATAGGAAAAACATATTTTTTAAAAATATTCTATAATTTGTCCGGAGAAACTTTGAAACAAGGTATTTTGTTTTCATATCCTATGAGTTTTTGCGTCTTGTTACAACTATGTTTATTTACATTTGGGGCGTATTTTAGAATTTCAAATATGACAAAATGGATTTTAATAGGCTCTACTATTTCTTCAGTTTTAAATCTGTGTTTAGATTATTTGTTTGTTCTTGGAAAATTCGGTTTTCCAAAACTTGGAATTACTATGGTCGGATTTACTACAGTTTTTTCAATGTTTGTAAATCTTCTTATTTACATTTTTGTATTGAAAAATAAATTAAATTTAAAATTTGAATTAATAAAAAGCTATTTTATAAATGGAATTAATCATTTTAAATTAGCTTTTCCTATTATGATACAGGAAATTTTTGACGGAACTATTTTTGTTATTATTTTCAATATGATTGTTATTAGAATAGGAAATAACGAATTTGCTGGATATTCAATAATTACAAATTTGATTATGTTTTTATTTACTTTTAAACATATCTATGGTTCTGCGACTTTGAGTTTAATAAGCATAAGTTCCGGCGAGAAAAACTTTAGAAATTTGATAGATTATCCTAAAATTTCTGTTAAGATTACAACTGTATTATTTATCTTTGGAAGTGCATTATTCTTTATTTTTAGAGAATATTTACCTAAACTTATTACAGATGACATTTCTGTACAAAATATTACTACAAAATTTTTGATTTTTTTCTTAGTTGCAAATATTTGTAGTTCATATTCATACATATACAAATGTGCTTTACAAGGTTTGAATAAAAATATGTTTTTATTAAAAACAACTGCAGGAGTAAATATCTTAAGTCTTATTTTAATGTTGATATTAACACAAATTTTTGATTTATCTCTATTTGGAGTTGCATTTTCACAATTTGTGAATGAATTTATATTGAGTATAATATTTTTGAAATATTATAGATATATTATAACTGATGAATTTTATAATTTGACAAAAGATTAAATAATGTATATAATTTATTTGGTTAAAATATTTAGATTTTTTTATAAAAAACTTTTGGAGGCTGGTTATGAAAATATTAGTTGTTATTGATGTTCAAAATGATTTTGTTGATGGTAAGTTGGGAACTCAAGAAGCTATAAATATGATTCCTAATTTAAAGGAAAAAATTAAAAACTTTGACGGAGAAATTATTTATACAATGGATACTCATGATGATAATTACTTAAATACTCAAGAGGGTAGAAAACTTCCTATAAAACATTGTATTAAAGGAACTGATGCTTGGAAAATCAGAGAAGGTATCTATAAAGAAAATTGTAAAATTTTTGAAAAAGCAGGTTTTGGCTCCAGCGACTTGGTTGAGTATTTAAAAAGCATAAACGAAAAAGAGAAAATTGAAAGTATTGAATTTGTTGGAATTTGCACAGATATTTGTGTGATTGTAAATACTTTAATGATTAAAGGATTTTTACCTGAAGTTGAATTAATTGTAGATAGTAAATGTTGTGCGGGAGTTACTCCACAAAGTCATAACACAGCATTAGAAGCTATGAAAATGTGTCAAGTTGATATTTTGTAAAAAATAAATTATTTAATTAAGCAAAAAAATGCAAAAACACGATATGCAATAATATACCATTGCAATCGTGTTTTTTCTTGTAAAGATAGTTGGTATATGGTATAATAGACAATAATTAAAATAGAGCTTATCTATTTTGATTTTGATATATTTATTATATGGAGGTGAGATAATGGACTGTATATTTTGCAAAATTGTTAATGGAGAAATTCCGTCTAATAAAATTTATGAAGATGATAATATAGTTGCATTTAACGATTTATCACCTCAATCTCCAATTCATTTTTTAGTAATCCCTAAAAAACATATTGAATCCTGTAATTTTGTAGATAAGGAAAATGCAGAAGTAGTTGGGAAAATATTTCTAAAAATTTCTGAACTTGCTAAAGAAATGGGATTTGATAAATCAGGTTATAGAATAGTTAATAATTGTAATGATGATGGTGGACAAACCGTTAAACACTTACATTTTCACGTTCTTGCAGGACGTAGTTTAAATTGGCCACCAGGTTAAAATTAAATATATTATAAAAATTTATAAATTTTATTAATTATACTAAAAAATATAGTGAATTTACTTGAATTTATATCATTTTTGTTGTATAATATTTATGTTATTTCTCAAGACAGATTTTGTCTATATAAGAGAGGGGGGATATCATGGCAGAGATCAGAGTTGGCGAAAACGAATCTTTGGATAATGCGTTGAAAAGATTTAAAAGACAATGTGCACGTGCTGGAGTGCTTTCAGAATATAGAAAAAGAGAACATTACGAAAAGCCAAGTGTAAAGAGAAAGAAAAAATCAGAGGCAGCAAGAAGAAAAAAGAAAAAATTCTAAGCTGTTTAAAATTTAATTTTTTGAATTAACTAAAGTCCTTTATTTGAGGACTTTTTTTATTACGAAGTAACAAGGTTCTCAGTGGTGCTGAGGTTCTTATTAAAATTAATGAAAGAAAAGACTTAACTATTAGATTTAATAGTTAACAAGTAAATAAATGAGCAGTATTATAATACAATTTTTCAATAATTTGATTTTAATGTTAAAGTTTATTTGTAATTCAGAAATTTTTATGAGATCTCTCGACTTCGCTCGAGATGACGTGTTGGGAGATTCTCTTTGCAAAGTATTGTGACGTGAGTGTTTTTTAATTTCTATAAGATTTAAAAATTATTATTTAAGTTTATTTACCTTTAACGTAAATCTATTAAACGAAGAATTCCTACTTATACGTCATCTCGACCGGAGTGAAACGGAGCGGAGAGATCTCATACTTTTGCTTTAGCAAAAGTAAATGTATCGAAGATACATATAGAATTTTTTTTATTTAAAATATTGATTTTTATATAAACATTTGATATAATATTATAAACTGTTGTTTAAGGAGGTATTATGACAAAAAGAGAACAAGAACTTTTAGATATAATAAAAGAAAATCCTTATATTTCTCAAAATGAACTCGCTGATTTGCTTAATATAAAGAGATCCTCGGTTGCAGTTCATATTTCAAATTTGATTAAAAAAGGTTATTTAGTTGGAAGAGCTTATGTGATTAACTCGAATTTATCAAAAGAAGTTTGTGTTATTGGTGGATGTAATATTGATTTTATTGCAAAAAGTTTTGAAAAAATTAATATGAAAGATTCCAATCCAGGAACTTTGGAATATTCTTTTGGAGGGGTTGCAAAAAATATCGCTGAAAATTTACTTAAAATGGGAATAGATAATAAATTTATTTCTGTATTTGGTGATGATGTCTATTCAAGAGAAATCAAAGATTATTTGAAAAAAATCGGATTGGATTTTTCAAACAGTAAATTTTTAACTAATAGAGGTATGTCAAATTATATTTCTATTTTGGATGAAAACAATGATTTATTTACTGCCATTTCTTCAATGGAAGTTTTGGATGAAATCAATATTGAATTTATTTCTAAACTTATTTATTTAATCAAGAGTTATAAGTATATAGTTATGGATACGAATTTAAGGGAAGATGTTCTTGAATACATCTGTAAAAATTGCCCTAATTCAAAGATAATTGTAGATTGTGTTTCTAGAAAAAAGGCTTTAAAAATTAAGAAATTATTGAAATATATCTATCTTTTAAAACCAAATATTTACGAAGCTGAAGAATTAACTGACATTACTTATGAAAATGAAAGTGATTTAGAAAAGATTGTGAATGTATTTTTAGAAAAAGGTGTTCAAAAAGTTTTTATTTCGATGGGCGAAAAGGGAATTTTATATGCCGATAAAAATGAGAATGGAATAGTAAGGATAAATGAAAAACCAAAGATTGAAAATACTTCTGGTTGTGGTGATTCTGCTATGAGCGGAATAATCTTTGGAGTTGTTAATGAAAAAGATATTTTAGAATGTGCAAAACTTGGAAATGTTGCAGGATTTATAACTGCACAGTCTGTGGATACAGTAAGTGAAAATATAAGCGAAAAAAATCTATTAAATTTTGGAGGAAGTTATGAAATTAGAAAAATATTTAACAGTTAGTGAAGAAGTAAAAAATGCAATTAAAGAAAATAAACCGGTTGTAGCTTTAGAATCAACAATAATATCACATGGAATGCCTTATCCTAAAAATGTTGAAACAGCACTTGAAGTTGAAAAAGTTGTTAGAGAAAACGGAGCAATTCCAGCTACAATAGCTATTATAAATGGAGAAATTAAAGTTGGGCTAACAAAAGAAGAAATTGAAGTAATCGGGAAAGCTGGACTTAGTGTAACAAAAACTTCAAGAAGAGATTTAGCTTATGTTGTTGCTAATAAATTAAATGGAGCTACAACTGTTGCCGCAACAATGATTTGTGCAGAAATGGCAGGAATTAAAGTTTTCGCAACAGGTGGAATCGGTGGAGTTCATAGAGGAGCGGAAACTACTATGGATATTTCTGCAGATCTTGAAGAATTAGGAAATACAAATGTTGCAGTTGTTTGTGCAGGTTGTAAATCAATTTTAGATATGGGACTTACTTTAGAATACTTAGAAACAAAGGGAGTTCCTGTTTATGGATACCAAACAAATATATTACCTGCATTCTATACAAGAGAAAGTGATTTTAAAGTTAGTAAAATAAATTCAGAAGAAGAAATTGCAAGAGTTTTAAAAGCTAAATGGGATTTAGAGCTTAATGGTGGAGTTGTAATTGCTAATCCTATTCCGGAAGAATTTTCAATGGATAGAAATTTAATTGACAAGACAATTTTAGATGCTTTAAAAGAAGCAGATGAAAATGGAATAAAAGGAAAAGACACAACACCATTCCTACTTGATAAAGTTCAAAAACTTACACAAGGAAAGAGCTTAGAAGCTAACATCAGATTAGTATTTAATAACGCAAAACTTGCAAGTAAAATAGCGATAGAATATTCAAAATTAGCATAAAAAGTCGGGAAACCCCGACTTTTTTGAATTTACAAAACAAAAGATTTGATTTTTTCGGTAGATAATGTTAGTATTTAAGTAGTAAAAAGCATTTTTTAGGAGGTTATTATGGCATCAAGTAAAGAATATTTAGAATATATCTTGGAACAGTTATCTGAACTTGAAGATATAAAATATAGGGCGATGATGGGAGAATATATTATCTATTATAAAGAGAAAGTTATTGGCGGAATATATGATGACAGATTTTTAGTAAAAGCTACAAAGAAAGCTATTGACTATGTTTCTGATGTACAATTTCAATTGCCTTACGAAGGAGCAAAGGAAATGCTATTAGTTGATGACGTTGAAGATAAAATGTATCTAAAAGGCTTATTTGATACAATGTATGATGAATTACCTTTCCCTAAAGTTAAGAAGAAAAAATAAAAAGAAGATTTTTTACAAATTTAGAGCAGACTACAAATTGGATAGAGTGAGGAATACAAAATGAAGTTAGATAAAAGTAAAAATAATATTATAAAAAAGTTTATAGGGATATTATTAATTATTGTTATTTACATACCTTTATATTTATTTTTATTTGAATATATTGATTGCAGAAGTTTGATGTATTTTTACCTAGTATTTATTAGTGTTTTTATACTAAAAATTATTCTATATATTTTCAATTTTAAAAATAAACTTATTGTAATTTCTTTCGCTGGGGATATTATGTTAAGTTCTAAATTTTTAGAGAGAGCTTTAATTTATGAAAATAAATATTTAGTTTTTTTGGATTTCTCTTTTGTGCTATTTTAGCACTTTATGTGAAATATGTTGAAGACGGAAAACTTTAGGGGTCATATTTGCTGTATATATAAATTAAAATGGATAGCATTTCGCTATCCATTTCAGAGCGCAGACAAAGCATAAATTTTGTCTGTGCTTTTTTTATGTATTTTTGTTTTTAATTAAAAATCATCTGAAATTTTGTTAAAATCTTAAATTTTCTATAAATTTCCTTAAAAATTAAAAAATTAGGTCTCTTTCTACCTAATCTGCTCATCATATTTGCTAATTTCTTCATATTTAGACACGCAAAAGTTAGGAGAGCTTTTATTTGCATTTTTGCTTTCCATTTCTCATTTGTATATCTAAATCCATGATATTCTTTTACCGTTCCGAATGTTCTTTCTATTGTCTCTTTTCTTCTCTTATATTCTTCTTTCCCTCTTTTTGTATATCTGTATTCTTCACATTCTTCTAAGTAATTCTTCCATATATGTCTCGTTATTACTTTTTGTTTGTTTTTCTTTCTGTACACTTATCTAAATTCTTACACTTACTGCATTTATTTTTATCACTTTTATATTCTCTATATCCCTCTCTTGTCGTCGTACTATATTTTATTATCTCATTTTCTGGGCAGATGTAACAATCATAATATTCATCATATACATAATCTCTTGGATAAAATCCTTCTTTTCTCTTTCCTTTTGACCTTGTGTATGGTAATACAGGTTGTATCTTATCATCTATCAACATCTTTGCTATTGCCGGTGTTTTATATCCTGCATCCATTACTATTTTTCTTAACTCGAATTTCTTTAAGTCCTTTTCGTAAAAATCCATAAATGTTTCACTATCATGTAAATTTCCTGCATAACTTCTACAAGCTAACACCCAGCCATTTTTATCACAACTTGTTTGTACACTATATGCAAAAACCTCTTTATGTTCTCCCTTATGGAATAATCCACTTTCTTTATCTGTTGTACTTTCTACTTTTTTTACTATTTCTTTTCCATTGGTGGGACTTAATTCCTTTTTCCCTTTTAATTCTCTATCTTTCTTTATCTCTTCATTTAATTGACTATGATATTTCTTTGCTTTCTTTTCTATCTTTACTTCTATATTCTTATGTCTATTCGCATGTGCTTTTACATGGGTTGAATCTACAAATTGTATCTTTTCATCTACAAAGCCTTGCTTCTCTGCTTGCCTTAATATATTTACAAATATCTTTTCAAATATATCTGTATCTTTAAACCTTCTCTTGTAATTTTGTCCATATGTTGTATAATGTGGTATCTTATCATAAAAATCATATCCTAAAAACCATCTATATGCTACATTTACCTCTATTTCTCTTATTGTTTGTCTCATACTTTTTATTCCAAAAATGTATTTTAAAAATATTATTTTAAAAAGTACTATTGGATCTATACTTGGTCTACCATTATCTAAACAATATTTATATTCTATTAAATCATAAATAAAGGAAAAATCTATTGTTTCATCTATTTTCCTTAAAAGATGACTCTCTGGAACTAAAGAATCTATACTTACCATTTGTACTTGATTTACTCTATTTTCATCATTCTTATGTAGCATTTTTAACATCTCCTTTTATATTATTATACTACTTTTTCTCTCTTTTCTCCACTAAAAAAGTGCCAATGTTTTCTCATTGACACCTTTGTCATCAATCTGAAATGGATAGCATTTCGCTATCCATTTTGTTTTTTATTTCTCTTAGTTAAAGTTTATTTACTTTGTTTAATTTTTGCTTGTGCTGCTGCAAGTCTTGCGATTGGCACTCTGAAAGGAGAACATGATACATAGTCAATTCCTACAGAATTTAAGAATTCAATTGTATCAGGATCGCCACCATGTTCACCACAAATTCCTACATGAAGATGAGGGTTAGTTTCTCTTCCAAGTTTGAAAGACATTTTTACTAATTTACCAACACCTTTTTGATCCAATTTTGCAAATGGATTAAAGTCGAATATTTTTTTATTTTCATATTCGTTTAAGAATTTTCCGGCATCATCTCTTGAAAAACCGAATGTCATTTGTGTTAAGTCATTTGTACCATAACTAAAGAATTCAGCTTCTGTTGCGATTTCATCAGCAAGTAGGGCAGCTCTTGGAATTTCAATCATTGTTCCAATTTTGTACTTAATGTTTTCATTCAATTCTTTTAAAGTCATTTCGATTTCTTCAACGATTTCTCTTTTTACATATTTTAATTCTTCAATTTCTCCAACTAATGGAATCATTATTTCAGGAGTAATTGAGATATTCAAATCTTTTTGTGCTTTTATTGCAGCATTTATTATAGCTTTTGCTTGCATTCTATATATTTCAGGATAAGTAACTGCAAGACGACAACCTCTATGTCCAAGCATTGGGTTTACTTCTTCCAAATCTGTGATTACATCTCTTAGATGACCTTCGTCGATATTCATTTCTTTTGCTAAGTTTTTAATATCTTCGTCTTCATAAGGTAAGAATTCATGTAGAGGTGGATCAAGTAATCTGATTGTTGCTGTTTTTTCTTTTAATACACAGTAGATATCATAGAAATCTTTTTCTTGCATTGGTCTAATTTTTTCTAATGCTTCAACTCTTTGTTCAATAGTTTCTGAAAGAATCATTTGTCTTACAACAGGTATTCTGTCTTTGTCAAAGAACATATGTTCAGTTCTACAAAGTCCTATTCCTTCAGCTCCGAATTCAATAGCTTGTTTTGCATCTCTAGGGTTATCAGCATTAGCTCTAACTCCTAAAACTTTTATTTCATTTACCCAATCCATGAATATTTTAAAGTTTCCTGTTAATTTTGGGTTTAATTTTTCAATTTCACCTTTGTAAATAATTCCTGTTGTTCCGTCAAGAGAAATTATATCACCTTCTTTGATAACCTCGTTTTGAGTTTTTATAACTTTTTCAATTTCATCAACTTTGATTTCACTTGCTCCTGCGATACAACATTTACCCATACCTCTTGCAACTACGGCAGCATGAGAAGTCATACCACCTCTTGCAGTCAAGATGCCTTCAGCTTCAACCATTCCTTCGATGTCTTCAGGAGAAGTTTCTTGACGAACTAAGATTACTTTTTCTCCTGATTTAACTGCATCAACTATATCTTTTGAGTGGAAATAAACTTTACCACTTGCAGCTCCTGGAGAAGCAGCTAGTCCTCTTGCCAAGATAGGAGTATTTTTCATCATTTCAGCATTGAAGATAGGGTGAAGAAGTTGGTATAAACTCTTTGGTTCAACTCTTAAAATAGCTTCTTCTTTAGAAATTAATCCTTCATTAACTAAATCTACTGCTACATTGATTGCAGCATCTGTAGTTCTTTTTCCGTTTCTTGTTTGTAATAAGTATAATTTACCTTTTTCAATTGTAAATTCCAAGTCTTGCATATCTTTATAATGTTTTTCCAAAGTTTTTGCAATTCTTAAGAATTCATCATAAACTTCAGGCATAATTTCTTTTAGTTTTTCAATTGATTCTGGAGTTCTAATACCTGCAACAACATCTTCGCCTTGTGCATTCATTAAAAATTCTCCGAATAATTTATTTTCTCCTGTACTTGGGTTACGAGAGAAAGCTACACCAGTACCACTTGTGTTACCCATATTACCGAAAACCATAGCTTGAACATTTACAGCAGTTCCAAGCGAATCGTCAATACCATTTAATTTTCTATAAACGATGGCTCTAGGATTCATCCAAGATTTGAAAACTGCTTTAATAGCAATGATTAATTGTTCAATTGGATCTTGTGGGAATTCTTTGCCTGTTTCTTGTTTGAAAATTTTCTTAAATTTTTCAACTAAAATTTTTAAATCTTCAGCAGTTAATTCAGTATCCATTTTTACATTTTTTTCTTCCTTGATTTTATCAAGTTCGTTTTCAAAATAAATTTTTGGAATTTCCATAGCAACATCGCTGAACATTTGGATAAATCTTCTGTAACTATCAAATGCAAATCTTTCATTATTTGTAGAGTTTGCTAGACCGATAACTGATTTATCATTAAGACCTAAGTTAAGAATAGTATCCATCATACCAGGCATTGATATAACGGCACCACTTCTTACAGAAAATAATAGAGGATTTTCTGTGCTTGAAAAACTTTTTTGTAGCTTGTTTTCACAGTCTTTTATGTGAGTTTTAATTTCTTCAATTAGACTTTCAGAAATTTTTTCGTCATTTTTGTAAAAATTATTACAAGCCTCAGTAGTAATAGTAAAACCAAAAGGAACATTTAGTCCAATATTAGTCATTTCGGCAAGGTTGGCACCTTTACCTCCCAATAAAGCTCTCATGTCTTTATTGCCTTCATCAAAATTGTAAACAAATTTGCTCATTTTTTCCTCCAATTACTTATTAATTTTTAATAGATGTTTCAAGATAATGTCAGCTGTTTCTTCTATAGCTTTTGCTGATACATCTATTACAGGACAGCCTATTTTTTTCATTATTCGGCTAGAATATTCAAGTTCTTCAAGTATTCTATTTGAATTTGAATAAATACTATTATCAGGAAGACCTAAAGATTTCAGTCTTTCCTTTCTTATACTTTCCAACTTTTCGGGTGTGTTAGTTAAGCCTATAACTTTTTTGGGCGAAACTTGGAATAATTCTTCAGGTACAGGTGTTTCTGGTACCAGAGGAATATTTGCAACTCTAATATTTTTATTTGCAAGATACATTGACAAAGGAGTCTTAGATGTTCGAGAAATTCCAATTATTACAAGGTCTGCAATCAAAACTCCTCTAGGATCTTTGCCATCATCGTAACGAACTGCAAATTCGATAGAGTCAATTCTTTTAAAATATTCTTCATTCAGCTTTCTAAGAGCCCCTGGTGTATTTCCAGGAGTAATATTGCTCACTCTTTGGATAGCTAAAATGGACGCAGAAAGCAAATCTACATTAGTTATAGAATGTAATTCTGAAAACTTTTTAACATAATCCAAAAGTGGAGCATCAACTAAAGAATAAAATAAAATAGAATTTTCAGTTTCTTTACATTTGTTCAGTATCTCAGAAAGATCTGAAAACTCTCTTATATGAGAAAATCTTTTAAGAGCATACTTAATGTTATTAAACTGAGCAAGAGCGGCACGTGCAAGTTGCTCCGCTGTTTCTCCCGTAGAGTCGGAAATTAAAAAAATGTTAAGCATTTATCTTCCTCCTTACTAAATATATTATAAACTTTTAACTAAGGAAATACAAGTTTTTTAATGATTTTACTTTTAAAATTAAATATGATAAAATTAGAAGATAATATTGATTAATAATTCTTTTGATATATTAATCCAATTATTTGAAATGATTATAATAACAAGTTTTATGGTATATAATAGATTATTAATTAGATATTTTCGTAAAAATGGAGGTGTATTTTTTGATGGAAGATACCAAAAAAGTAAATTCAGGAAAAAAATTAGCTAAAAAGATATGTATATTTGTCGGAGCGTTAATTTTATCAATTTATTTATTAGGTGTTATAATATTTTCTTTTATTGCTCTGCCTAACACTAAAATAAATGGTAATGATGTAAGTTATGTAATGATTGATGATGTTTTTAATAAAGACTGGACAGATGTTTCTATTAAGTTAAATCGTTCTGATGGAAAAAGTGATTTTTTTAAACCTGAAAAGATAAATTATAAGGAAGAATATTTAGCGGATAAGAAAATTTTACAAAATCAATTCACTTGGCCTATGGCATTTTTCACAAGTCGCGATTTCAAATTGGAAGTAAATATTAGTTATGATAATGATAAGTTTGAAGAATTTTTACAAAATACTTTAATTTTAAAGGGTATGAAACATCCAGAAGATGCTAAGATAGTATATAAAGATGGCAAGTATAGTATTCAAGATGAAGTTATGGGAACTTATACAACAAAAGAAAAATTGAAAGAAGCCATTTTACTTGCTCTCTCTGAGAGAAAAGAAAGTATTGATATGAATACTATTTCTGAACAACCAAAACTTAAAAAAGATGATAAATCTTTACAAGATGCTCTTTCAAAATATGAAAAAATTTCAAAGTTAAAATATGAAATAAATATCGGTTCAAATAAAGAAGTATTAGATGGTGAAATTTTAGCAAATATTTTTACTTTTGTCGATGGAGAATTGAAACCTGATGAACAAAAGGCAAGAGATTATGTAAGAAGACTTGCAATTAAATATGATACTTTTGGAATGGATAGAAAATTCCAAACTACTGGAAAGGGAGAAGTTGTGATTCCTGGAAAAGATGGAATATATGGTTGGCAAATTGATGTTAATAAGACTAAAGATGTTTTAGTTGAAAAACTATTAAAATTTGAATCTGATACAATTGATCCAGTTTTCTTGCACCAAGGATTATATTATGATAAAGAGGATGATATAGGTAAAACTTACATTGAAATTGACCTTACTAGACAACATATGTGGTTTTACAAAGAAGGAAAACTTCTTTTAGATACTGATATAGTTACTGGGGATGTAAGCAAAAACGTTGAAACACCTGTAGGTGTAATGAAAGTTTGGAGTAGAGAAAAAGACAGAAATCTTAAAGGTCTTTCTCCACAAGGATATGATTATGTTGCACATGTTGACTATTGGATGCCTATAAACTGGAAAGGTGTAGGAATTCACGATGCTACTTGGAGAAACGGAAAATTCGGAGGAGAAATATATAAGACATCAGGAAGTTATGGTTGTATAAATACTCCGCTAGAAAAAGTAAAACAAATTTACGATAATGTTGAGATAAATACTCCAGTTATAATTTATAAGAGTAATTAGAAATGAATTTAGTTTAGTGATTAAGGCTGATTTTTTCAGTTTTAGTTACTAAACTTTTTTTGTTTATTATAATTTTTAAAAACAAATCGCAAGCTGATTTACTGGTAACGGTAAGCTATTTAACAAAGGTACTTCCTTATCCGTCATCTTGAGCATAGTCAATCTAGCCCTAACTTTTGTTGTTTATTCTTAAACAACAAACAGTAGGTCTGACGGGAGTAATTGCATCTTTAGATACAATTATCCTGAAGATATCAACTATTGCTTGTTTACAAGCAATAGTATTTCTGAAAGAAATCCTAAAAAATTTTTGATGTATTTTCGATACATTTACTTTTGCTAAAGCAAAAGTATGAGATTTCCTAAAGCTTTTTTATTAAGGAATTATGTTTTTAGGTCCTATTGAGCCATTTTCTTTTTATATAATCAAAATTACTAATATTTGACTGTTGACTTTTTACTTTAATTATATTATATATTATAGTGTAAGAATAAATAGAAGGGAGATTTAATTATGGATTTGCTAATAAAAAAATTGACTAACAGTATTATTCAAATTATTGTATTTTCATTAATACCATTTTTATGGTGGTTAGTTACTTCAAGAAAAAAGATGAGTTTTTTTGAATGGATTGGATTAAAAAAAGTAAAAAATTTAAAAGAAAATAAACTTTCTGCATGGATTCTTATGGTAATAGTTTTAGTTTCAATTTTCTCAGTTTTTATCTTCTATATACTTAAAAATGTGAATGTTGCATATTCTGAGTATACAGGATTAGGAATTAAGGCTTTGCCTTCAATATTAGTTTATGCATTTTTTAATACTTCTTTTCCTGAAGAAATATTATTTAGAGGTTTTCTTTTAAAAAGAATTGGAAATAAATTTGGATTTACAGTAGGGAATCTAATTCAAGCACTATTATTTGGTTGTATTCATGGAATTTTGTTTTTCTCTGCTGTTGGAATTTTAAAAAGTATTGTAATAACTTTATTTACTGGAATGATTGGTTGGATAATTGGTTATATAAATGAAAAAAAAGCTGGAGGCTCAATATTAATAGGTTGGGGAATGCATGCATTTTTCAATACAGTTTCAGGCATTTGTTATACTTTTTTAGTATAATAGTATAATTTATAGGAGGAGTTAAAAAAGCAATGGAAAATTTACAGGAAAAAAAGTGGTATGATAATGTTTTATGGATTTGTATAATAAGTTATGCAATTATATATATTACTCAAATTGTTGGAGGATGGATTACACCTAGATTACTTAGACTATTATTTACATCTGGATTGTTCAAAGCTAATGAATTTAGTTATACATTTATTATGTATATTCTATCCATTTATATATGGTTTGGAGTTCTTTTTGTACTATTAGTTTTTAAAAATAATCATTATATAATCGATAAAATAACAACTAAGGCTAAAGGAAATACTATAGCATATTTATTTTTAGGATTATTATTAGGCTTTGTGTTAAATGGATTTTGCGCTTTAATTGCTATGATAAATGGAGATTTTCCTTTACGATTTAGTCTGTTTGAAATGTTTCCTGCAATTGGCTTGCTATTTGCCGTTTTTGTTCAATCTTCGGCGGAAGAGCTTTTATGCAGAGGCTTTATGTATCAAAGATTATTAAAATCTACTAATAGTCCTGCTTTTGTTATCATATTCAATTCATTATTCTTTGCAGCATTACATTTGTTCAATAATGGAATGTCTATTTTGCCATTTTACTGTATATTTATTTTTGGAGTTTTCGCATCCATGATTATATATTATTTTGACAGTTTATGGATGGCAATGGGATTGCATACAATGTGGAATTTTACTCAAAGCATATTACTTGGATTGCCAAATAGTGGAAATAATGTTCCATATTCAATTTTTAAAATTGGAGGTTCAGTAAAAGGAAGTTTTGCTTATAATCCAACATTTGGACTAGAGGGAACAATCTTATCATCTGTTTTGATGACAGTTTGTTGTTTGGCATTATATCTTTGGAAATCAAAGAAAAATAAAGAAGAAGTAGTTTTAAATTAACAATTAATAAAGTTTAGCTTTTAAGATAAAATAATTTTTTCTTAAATACTAAACTTTTTTTGTTGATTTTTTGTATTATCTGTATTATAATATATAATACAAGGAGATGAGAGAAATGTTTTTTATTGATACTTTGTCGGAAGTTCCTATTTACACTCAGATTTGCAATGGAATCATCAAAGAAATTGCAGAGGGAAATTTAAAAAATGGAGATGAATTACCATCTGTTAGACAACTTGCAAAAGATTTTGGAATAAATCCTATGACTGTAAATAAAGCTTATGGAATTTTAAAGAGTGAAAATGTAATAGAGATTGACAGACGTGTAGGCTCGATTGTATATGTTAGATGCACGGAAAAAAATATTGAAAACATAAAAGAGAATTTACAAAATTTAATTAATGAAGTTAAAATGAGAAATCTTGGAAAAGAGTTCTTACTAGATTTTATAGAAAGGAGTTTTTAATATGGCTTATGATTTAATTTTAATTGGATGTCTATGGATGGTTTTTGCTATAAGTTATTTTTCACAAAAGAAAGGATTTTCTTACAATAATGGAAAAATTTTGCTTACTACAATTCCCATAAATGAGGTAGATAGTGAGGAAGTTCAAGAGATTAGTAAAAAAGGGTTAAAGAGTTTTAAATTGCTTAATTTAGTATTTTTTATACTCTCATTTTCCCTATTATTTATTAATACTGATATAGAAATTATACTCCTTCTTGGAATATTATTTGCTTATTTAATTTCAATTGGGGTGTTATCAGATAAATATATAAAACAAATGAGAAAATTAAAAAAGGAAAAGAACTTTGCGAGTTTTACGAGAAAGTATGTTGACATAACAGTTAATAGAGAAATAGATAAGCAAAAACTTCCTATTTTAGTATGGTTAATTCCTTTGTTGGTTTTTATTGGAGGATTTTCTATTTTTGGAACTTTTGCTGATATGGAGTTAATTTTGTTTATAAGTTTATCGACAACATTAGTAGCAATGATATTTATTGGACTTTTTTGGAGAAAGACTAGAATAACAGTTATAAGTGATGATAGAGAGAAAAACTTAAATATAAATAAAATGAAAATTATAAAATTTCAAAATAAAGTTTTTACTTTGGTAAATTTATATTCTGTTTTATTTTTAGTTTTAATATATTTACAAAAAATGGATAAATACTCTTTTATTCCTTTTGTGGGATATATCATTTCTATTACATTTTTTGTATTCTATCTTATATATACCATTAATAAAATTGACAGAGAAATAAGCAGTAATATTGAAGATGATAAATTTATTGAAGATCAAGATGAGTACTATGACATTTTTGGATATAAAAATCCTAATGATCCAAGACTTTTAGTATCTGACCCGATGAATAGTAGTAGTAGTACAGTTATTAATCGAGGAAATAAAAAAGGGAAAATATTATTTGCTTTTACTAATATGCTTATCGCATTTGTAATTATATTAGCGCTAGCACTAACTTTTGAAAAAGATTGGAAAGTTGAAATTTCAGATACTGTTAAAATTTCCACAATACTTTATAAAGATAATATAAAACAAAGTGATATTGAGAATTTAGAATTGCTTGATAAATTTCCTGAAAAAAGAGCTATTAGGATGAATGGTGGAGCTACTAAAGAAAAGGCATATGGTAATTTCTCTTTAGAGGGAGAAGGAAATGTTAGGCTTTATGTTTTCAACAAAACAGATAAGGTCATAAAGATAAGCAGAAAAAATGAAAAGCCAGTTTATATTAATATGAGAACTAATGAGGAAACTGAACAACTTTATGAAAAATTGAAAAATTTTGTGGATAAATAGGAGGGAATTATGGACTTTTTAAGAGAACATTTTTTAATTTTATTGCCAATTATTATTATAAATATAACATTATTAGTAGTTGCATTAAGACATTGCTTAAAACATCAAAATTATAGATATGGAAATAGATTGATATGGATTTGTGTGATAGTTCTTATTCAAACTATTGGACCTATTTCATATTTTGTATTTGGAAGTGAAGAATAATGAATATTTTAACTGTAAATAATCTAAGAAAAACTTTTAATGGAAATGACGTAATCAAAGATTTATCTTTTAGTATAAAAGAAAAGCAGATTTTTGGATTTCTAGGGAAAAATGGTGCTGGAAAGACAACCACTATGAAAATCATTTTAGGTTTTTTAAAAGCTGATTGTGGGGAGATTTTAGTTTTTGATGAAAAAGTCCATTTTGGAAATACGAAAACTAATAGATTTATTGGATATTTGCCTGATGTTCCAGAATTCTATGATTATATGACTTCAAAAGAATACCTTAATTTATGTGGAGAAATCACGGGATTATCAAAATCAGAAATTAAAGAAAGAACTGAAGAAATGTTAAATTTAGTTGGCTTAAAAGACGAGAATAAAAGGATTGGAAAATTTTCAAGAGGCATGAAACAACGTCTTGGAATTGCTCAAGCATTATTCAATAAGCCTAAATTACTAATCTGCGATGAACCAACTTCTGCTTTAGATCCAATCGGTAGAAAAGAAATTTTGGATATACTATTAAAGATTAAGGAGCATACGACTGTATTGTTCTCAACTCATATTCTACAAGATGTTGAAAGAGTTTGTGATGAGTTTTTGATATTAAATGAAGGTGTTAATTGTTTAAATGGAAATATATCTGATATTAAAAATATGGGATTTAAAGATAAAATTTCTATAGAATTCTTTAATATTGAAGATAGAGATTTGTTTCTAAGTAAATTTGAAACTAATAATATTAAAGTAGAATTAAATGATTGCTCTGTGATATTTTCTTCTTTTGAAAATTTGAAATATATAGAAAATAGAATATTTAGAACAGTTTTAGATAATGATTTGCTTATTGGTAGCTACAATATAATTAAGCCTTCATTAGAAGATTTATTTATAGAGGTGATAAAATGAAAATATTTATAGCATTGTTAAAGAAAGAATATCTTGAAAGTGTTAGAAATAAAAAATTATTTATAATGTCTTTTATATTTTTATTTCTTGGTATTCTAGGTCCTATTACAGCAAAAATTTCTCCTGAAATTTTAAAATCATTTTTAGGAGAAGAGCTAGCTAAAGGACTTCAAGAGCCTACATTTATAGATTCATGGGTACAGTTTTTTAAAAATGTAACTCAACTGGGCTTTATATTTATAGTTATAATTTTCAGTAATTATATAGTAAATGAGTTTTCTAAAAAAACATTAGTAAATTTAGTTGCAAAGGGATTGCCTAGATTTCAGATAGTAATTTCTAAAATGGTTTTTGCCTCTTTACTATGGACAGTATCTTTGATTATTTACTGTTTAATCTTTAACATATATACAACATATATATTTAAAGAAAATGTTGAGATATTACTTGCAATAAAGGCTTCAATCCCAATTTGGATATTTGGAATATTTTTAATAATCTTGGAATGTTTTGCAAGCTTTGTTTTTAGAAATACTGTTGGAGCTTTATCAACTTTAGTTATAACAGTTGCATTACAATTTTTAATTGGAATGTATGATAAAATAGCTAAGTTTTTACCAATTTTTCTATTTTCAGATAATATTAATTTAATTAAGGGAAGTATATCATTTGCAGATTATAGATATTCGATTTTAACTACAATATTACTTACAATTTTGATGATTTTTACATCTATTTTTGTATTAAATAGAAAAGAAATTTAAAAATGCATTGTCTATTTGACAATGCATTTTTTAAATTATTTTAACAGTTCTAATATATGTTTTTCAATATCTTTTGGTTCAGTTTGCGGAGCAAATCTTGAAACGACATTTCCATTTTTATCTATAAGAAATTTTGTGAAATTCCATTTTATTTTATTTCCCAAAAGACCAGATTTTTTTGCTTTTAAAAACTTATATAATGGGTGAGTGTCTTTTCCGTTAACTTCTATTTTTTCAAACATAGGGAAAGTTACTCCGTAGTTCATACTACAAAATGTTTTAATTTCTTGATTAGATCCAGAATCTTGATTTTTAAATTGATTACAAGGGAATCCTAAAACTACAAAATCCTTATTCTTATATTCGTCATATAATTTTTGTAATCCCTCAAATTGAGGGGTAAAACCACAACTGCTAGCTGTATTTACTATAAGTAAAACTTTGTTTTTAAATTGTTCCATTGAAACTTCATTTCCATCAATGTCATTTACTTTAAAATCATAAATATTCATTTCTACCTCCGATAATATGTATAAGATATACTTATTTTAATACCCTTAAAATTAGAATAACAAACATAAATTAACTTGTTTTAATAAGAAAAATTTAATATAAATAAATATTTTTAATAATTTTATAATTATTAAAAGAGAAATATCGAAAAATAAACAACTTTTATAAATTGTTTAAAATAAAAAGTTAATTTGAATGTTTATTAAATTAATTGAATAAAATATTTGACTTTTTTATGCTTTTATAGTACAATAATACTCGTATTTTATAATAAACGATGAAGAGGACGGAGCTTGTGAATTAACTCAGAGAGATAGTGTCAGGTGCAAACTATTTTATGAAGCAAACTCGTATCAACTTGGAGTTTTTTGGTTAATCCCGTTAAAGATTTTTGAGTGATTTAAGATTATTATAATCTTAAATAATTTGGGTGGTAACACGGAAAAATTTCGTCCCTAAGATCTTATCTTAGGGATTTTTTTATAGAAAAAATGGAGGTATATATGGCAAAGTTTAGAGAGCTTTCAAAAGAGTCCGTTAAGGATAGAGAAATGAAAATATCTGAATATTGGAATGAGATAGATTTGTTGCATGAATCTGTAAATTCAAGAGAGGGACATGATAATTATATTTTTTATGATGGTCCTCCTACAGCAAATGGTAAACCCGGTATTCACCATGTTATAAGTCGTACTTTAAAGGATATGACTTGTAGATATAAAACAATGAAAGGTTTTAAGGTAAAGAGAAAAGCAGGTTGGGATACTCACGGACTACCTGTTGAAATTGAAGTTGAAAAGAAATTAGGTCTTTCAAGCAAAAAAGATATTGAAAATTATGGAGTAGAAAAATTCTGTAAGGAATGTAGAGATTCTGTTTTCGTTTATGAAAGTAAATGGAGAGAAATGTCTGAAAGAATGGCTTTCTTGGCTGATATGAACAATCCTTACATCACTCTTGACAACAATTATATTGAATCTGTTTGGAATCTTTTGAATGAGATTTTTAAAAAAGGTTTAATGTATGAGGGAGCAAAGATTCTACCATATTGTCCACGTTGTGGAACTGGTCTTGCATCTCACGAAGTAGCTCAAGGTTATGAAATGATTAAGACTACAACAGTTTATGCAAAATTTAAGAAGAAAGATGAAGATGCTTATTTTATTGCTTGGACAACAACACCTTGGACTCTTCCTTCTAATGTTGCTTTGACTGTTAATCCTAATGTAACCTATGTAAAGGTAAAATATAAAGATGAATATTATTATTTAGCGGAAAATTTAGCAACTAAAGTTTTAGGAGAAGATTATGAAGTTGTCGAAAAATTCTTAGGAAAAGATATGGAATATTGGGAATATGAACAACTTATTCCTGAAATTGACGTAAAACAAAAAGCATTTTTTGTAACTCTTGCTGACTATGTAACTGTTGAAGACGGTACAGGTATCGTTCATAGTGCTCCAGCTTTCGGGGAAGATGATTATCAAACAGGAAGAAGATACAATCTTCCTTTGATTAATCCTGTTAATGAAGAAGGAAAATTCAGCACTACAAGATATGAAGGTAGACCAGTTATGGAATGTGACGCTGATATTATCACATATCTTTTTGAAAATAATAAGGCATTGAAAAAACAAAAGGTTGAACATAATTATCCACATTGTTGGAGATGTCATACACCTTTAATTTATTATTCAAAACCATCTTGGTATATTGAAGTTACTAAATATAAAGATAAATTAATTGAAAATGCAAAGGCTGTAAATTTCTATCCTGACTTTGTTGGAGAAAAGAGATTTGCAAACTGGCTTGAAAACTTAAATGACTGGGCAATTAGCCGTTCAAGATATTGGGGAACTCCTTTTAATGTTTGGAAATGTGATTGTGGACATTGTACAAGTGTTGGTTCAAGAAAAGAATTAGCTGAAAGAAGTATAGAAGATATTGATGAAAATATTGAATTGCATAGACCTTATGTTGATAATGTTCATTTAAAATGTGAAAAATGTGGTGGCACAATGACAAGAGAAAAAGACGTTATTGACGTTTGGTTTGACTCCGGAGCGATGCCTTTTGCACAACATCATTATCCTTTTGAAAACAAGGAAAACTTTGGAGAATTATTCCCTGCAGATTTCATTAGTGAAGGAATTGACCAAACTCGTGGATGGTTCTATTCATTACTTGCAATTTCAACATTAATAACTGGAAAATCTCCATATAAAAATGTTTTGGTAAATGATTTGATTTTGGATAAAGACGGTAAGAAGATGAGTAAATCTCGTGGAAATACAATTGATCCGATAGAATTGTTTGATAAATACGGTGCAGATGCAGTGAGATTTTATTCACTTTATGTTTCACCACCTTGGGTTCCAACTAGATTTGACGTTGAAGGACTTAGAGAAATTGAAAGCAAATTCTTCAGATCTTTCAAAAATACTTATAATTTCTTCCAACTTTATTCAGGAACAGATGACATAGATCCAAGAGAGTTCTTTGTAGAATACAATAAGAGACCTGAAATAGACAGATGGATATTGTCTCGTTATAATAATCTTTTGAAAATGTATAACGAAAATATGGATAAATTTGAAGTTACAAAGGTTGTTCGTGCAATTTCTGATTTTGTAATAGAAGATTTATCAAATTGGTATATCAGAAGAAATAGAAGAAGATTTTGGAATACAGAAGTTGATGATGATAAAAAAGCTGTTTACAATACAACTTATGAAATTTTACTTGGAGTTTCAAAGATTATTGCACCTATTACTCCTTTTGTTGCAGAAGAAATGTATCGTAATTTAACTGACAAGAAGAGTGTTCATTTAGATTTTATTCCTGAATGTGATGAAAGTTTAATTGATGAAGCATTGGAAGAAAAAATGGATATCGTTAGAAATCTTGTAACAATTGGTCGTGCAAGTCGTGAAAAAGTTAAGATTAAAGTTAGACAACCACTTTCTGAAATAGTTGTTGATTTTGCTTTAAAAGAAAAAATTGGCGACTTAGAAGAATTGATTAAGGAAGAACTTAATGTTAAAAAAGTTGTATTCGAAAAAGATTTATCAGGCTTTATGAATTATATGTTAAAACCAGATTTCAAAGTTTGTGGTAAAATTTTAGGAGCTAAAATTAAAGAATTTGGAAAATTCTTAAATGAAACAAATCCAAAAGAATTTTTAGAAAAACTTGAAAAAGGTTCTGTTTTTGTAAATCTAAATGGAGAAGAAACTGAAATCTTAAAAGAATATGTTGATGTAAAAGTTAGTGCAAAAGAAGGCTTTGACGTTACTATGGAAAATAATCTTTTCGTAATTTTAGACACAACTTTAACTGATGAATTGCTTGACGAAGGCTTTGCAAGAGAAGTAATTTCAAAAATACAACAAATGAGAAAATCTGCTGATTTTGATGTTCTTGATGAAATTATAATAAAATGTGCATGTTCAGAAAGATTGAAAAAAGCAGTTGAAAACTACAAAGAATTTATAATGAAAGAAACTTTAGGTGTTGAATTGACTTTTGTTGACAATTTGAATACAGAGGAAGTTGATTTTAATGGAGAAGTTGGAAAATTATTTGTAGAAAGAGTATAATAAAAAACATTGAAAAACAACGGGTAAAAATCCGTTGTTTTTTTTGTGCAAAAATAGGAAATAGAAAAAGCACAGAAATTCTGTGCTTTAATTTAAATTTTTTATAAGTTTTCTCTAAATAGAGGCATACTCATACATCTTGGACCTCCACGTCCTCTAGATAATTCACCTGAATTAATCTTATGAAGTTTTACTCCTTTTTCTTCAAGTAATTGATTTGTTATAGTATTTCTATCATAAACGATAGCTTCTCTAGGTGCTATAGCTAAAGTGTTATATCCGTCAGACCATTGTTCTCTATGAGTATCTAAAAGTCCGCCTTTTCCTTCACGGATAAAGTCAATTTTATCAACATGTAGATACTTTTTTAATACAACTTCTATATCAGTTGATTCAACTTCAACTTTTATTTTTCCATCAACTAATTTTAGTGAATAAATCTCTAATGTCTTTTCAATTTCAGGGTGTAGAGTGAATAAATCTCTATCAACTGAAGTTAAAACAGTATCAAGATGCATAAAAGCTCTGTTGTTTGGAATTACCAAAGCTAATACGGTTTTTACTCCATTTTCATCTTCAAGGAGTCTTTTCGCAATAGTTTCAATAGCCATTGGTGTTGAACGTTGAGAAACACCGATAGCAACAACATCTTCAGATAAAACTAAAATATCTCCGCCTTCAATTGAAGGAATATCTGTTCTATCATACCATTTTTTAATTCCTTTAAATTCTTTATGATGTTCAAATATTTGTTTTCCAAAAAGAGTTTCTCTTCTTCTTGTAACGGACCACATTGTATGAAGACTTACTCCGTCTTTAATGAATGAAAAAGGATCTCTTGTAAAATACAAATTAGGAAGTGGTTTTGAAATGAAAAAATCATTCTTTGAAATAAGTTCGCTTAAAGTTGAAGGTTCTTTCAAATCTACTTCGTTTTTTCTAACACCTTCCATCATTTTTAAAACTAATTCCTTATTGTCTTTGATAGAAAATAAATATTCTTTTAATAATCTTTTTTCGTTTTCTACATGCACATCTGCATTATCAAAGAATTCTTCAATAAAAGCAGTTCTTATACCGTCATCATAAAGACTTTCAGCACACAAATCTTCAAGATAGAACACTTCACATCCATTTTGTCTAAAAATGTTTGCAAACATATCATGTTCTTTTTGTGCATTATCCAAAAAAGGAATTTCATCAAAAAGAAGCTCATCAAGTAAATAAGGTGTCAAGTTTAAAAGTTCTTTATGAGGTCTGTGAAGTAAAACTGATTTTAATTTTCCAATTTCAGAATTTACATTAATTTTCATAGCTCCCTCCTTAAACTTATTAAATATATTATAACAGATAAAATATTTAAAGACAATACATTTTTATAGATATATTGACAAATACGAAACAAAGTTTTACATTTTCTGTATTATATTTTTTGGTAAGTTTAAATAATAAATAAAATATATTTTATTTGAAAAAAAAAGTAAATTTATTACGTGAAAACAATTAGCAAAGAAATGCTACTAACACGTCATCTCGACCGAAATGAAGGGGAAGCGAATCTAGCCCTAACTTAGATTATTTACTTGTAAAGAGAATTAGCTAATTCACGTCAAAATACTTAGCATAGTAAAGCTCCTTACACGTCATCTCGAGAGTAGACAATCTAGCCCTAACTTTATTTACCTATAAAGAGAATAAACTAATTCACGTGAAAACAATTAGCAAAGTAAAGCCTCTAAAACGTCATCTCGAGCGAAGTCGAGAGATCTCATACTTTTGCTTTAGCAAAAGTAAATGTATCGAAGATACATAAAAAATCTTCTAGGATTTCTTTCAGAAATACCATTGCTTGTAAAAGAGCTTACGATTTATTAAAAAAATTATAACGAACAAAAAAACTGACTATCATTGCAGTCAGTTTATAATTCGTGTTTATGATTTTTCTTAATTTATTTTTATCTGTATGTTTTTTTTATTCTTGTAGTTAAAACTAAAAGTGCAACAAATGTAATTCCCATTTGGATTAAATTTGGCAATGTTCTTGAAACAACATAGTACCAAAATCCTTTACCTCTTGTTACAGAAAGCCAAAAGCTGTCTAAAAAGATTGTAACAACAAAAGAAAGAATACAAATAAGTGCAACTTTTAAAGTTATAGAAAGTTTACTTTCTTTTTCAATATTTTTTCCAAGTATAAGTCCTGGGAAAAATCCCATTATCATATTTGTAAACATATATCCCGGAAAATACATTCCAGGAGAACCTAAGGTCATGAAATATATCAATGGATCAGAAGCACCACCGATTATAGTTCCAAGTGTAGGTCCTAATAATATACCAGAAAATAGCATCGGTATAAATCTAAGTGTTATTCTTCCACTTCTAGGAGGGAATAAATAAATATTTTGATATGACAAAATAACTGTTAAAGCTATCATAAGTCCTGCGATAGCTAATTGTGTGGTTGTAAACCTATTTTTTTTCATTTTTCTCCTTTCAAAAATCAATGCCAACAGTGGATGCGAAAACTAACCACGAGAAATCTCTTCGTTTACAAGCAACATCCCATCTTGTAACACTTAATGCAAGTTTCCTACTCTGCCTAAAAAAATAGGCTACTATTGGTATCACACGAATACTATAATATTTTATAAGATTTTTAAAATAAAGTCAAGATTGAAACAGTAAACAAAAAATTATAAGTTGTTTTTCTATTATAATTTGTAAATTTTGAGTATTTATGGTAAAATATCACTTGTGAGAAAATATATTTTTTAGATAGAGGTGAGTTATGGGATTTTTTAGTGATATTTTTAATTCTTCTTCAAAGAGAGTTAAAAAGATAAATCCAATCGTAGACAAAATAATGTCTTACGAAGAAAAATATTCAAAATTAACAGATGATGAACTTAGAAATAATACAGAAATATTTAAAACTAGATTAGCAAATGGAGAAACTTTAGACGATATTTTACCTGAAGCTTTTGCAACAGTTAGAGAAGCGGCTTATAGAGTTTTAGGTATGAAACATTATAGAGTACAGTTAATTGGTGGGGTTGTTCTTCACGAAGGAAGAATTGCCGAAATGAAAACAGGTGAAGGAAAAACTTTAGTTGCAACTTTACCTTCATATTTAAATGCTCTTACAGGTAAGGGTGTTCATATAGTAACAGTAAATGATTACCTTGCAAAGAGAGATAAAGAGTGGATGGGTAAAATTCACGAATTTTTAGGGTTAAAAGTTGGTTGTATTTTACATGGTCTTACAAATGATGAAAGACGTGAAAACTACAATTGTGATATTACTTACGGAACTAACTCAGAATTTGGTTTCGACTACCTTAGAGATAATATGGTTGTTTACAAGGAAGAACTTGTTCAAAGAGGACTTAATTATGCAATCGTCGACGAAGTTGACTCGATTTTAATCGACGAAGCTAGAACTCCACTTATTATTTCAGGTGAAGGAGATCAATCAACTGATTTATATGCACTTGCTGATAGATTTGTAAAGAGTTTAAAGGGAAGAATTGCAGATCCAAGTGAAGAAAATGAAGACTTTTACAACAGAGAACTTAGAGAAGAAACTGTTGATTTTGTAGTTAATGAAAAACATAAAACGGCAAACTTAACTGAAATAGGTACTGAAAAAGCAGAAGAATTTTTTGGACTTGTAAATCTTTCAGATCCAGTTAATATGGAAGTAGCACATCATATAAACCAAGCATTAAAAGCTAACAATACAATGCAAAGAGATGTTGACTATGTTGTAAGTGAAGACGGAGAAATCCTAATCGTAGATGAATTTACTGGACGTATAATGGAAGGTAGAAGATATAGTGAAGGACTTCACCAAGCTATTGAAGCTAAAGAAGGTGTTGAAATCAAGTCTGAATCTAGAACTCTTGCAACAATCACTTACCAAAATTACTTCAGAATGTATGAAAAACTTGCTGGTATGACAGGAACTGCAAAGACTGAAGAAGATGAATTTAATGAAATTTATCACATGGACGTTATTGAAATTCCAACAAATAAACCAGTTATAAGAATAGATCATCATGATAGAGTTTATTTAACTGAAGAAGCTAAATTTAAAGCAATTGTTGAAGAAATAGAAAGAATTCATTCAACAGGACAACCTGTGCTTGTTGGTACAATTTCAATTGAAATTTCTGAATTACTAAGCGCAATGCTTAAGAAAAAAAGAATAGAACATGATGTATTGAATGCTAAATTCCATGCAAGAGAAGCTGAAATAGTTGCCCAAGCTGGGGTTTATGGTAAAGTTACAATTGCAACAAACATGGCAGGCCGTGGTACCGATATTCTTTTAGGTGGTAATCCTGACTTTATGGCTAAACATGAAATGAAGAAAAATGGAACACCACAATATGTTTTAGATAATTTAGATGCTTTCTGGGAAACTGATGATGAAGAAATCTTAAAAGCTAGAGAAGAATTTAAAAAATTG